>JAOZQY010000057.1:14838-16881 GCA_029931975.1 Bacteroidales bacterium
TGGTATAGCTCAGAGCGGGATCGGCTTCCCCGTAGATTTTCGAGAGCGCATCGCCACTTACTTCCAGCGCTGCTGTAGTAATACTCATGGTCCCTTCCACAAAGCTCAAAGTATAATCGGAACCCGCATCCAGGGTTCCCTGCTCAATGGCGTAATCACCCACATCTTCGCCCGCTTCGCGTGCAAGTGCACCGGCAAGCGCATCAGTGCCTACCAGAGAACCGGTAGTGATTTGCCAGGTCAGAGCAGGATCTGCCACCCCATACACCCGGCTTTTGTCGTCCGCTGTAATCTCCAAAGCATGTGCATTGATGGTGATCTGAACCATGGTTGCCGGACTTTCACATCCTGTGGCATCAGATTCCTGAGTGGCATACCTGGTATAGGAACCCACATGCAGGATCCCAAGATCCAGACTGGAGGATGATACGGGAACATCCGACAGATCGGCGTTCTGATACCAGTGAATGGTATGATTTGCCAAAGGTGTGGCTGATACCAGTGCATTCTGTCCATAGGTATAGCTTTCATTGGAGCTCACCGGAGCAGCAGGGCTGGCATGCACTGTAAGGGTCTGGTTACAAAATGCTGAATTCCCCGCAAAATCCACTGCCGTCCATTGTATGGTATGGACCCCCGGAGGATAGCTGCCCGAAGCATCCGTTGAAGACACCCCATAGGGCGAATCGTGTGTCAGACTCTCAATGTTACAGTTATCGGTGGCCGAAGGTGGTAAAAGGGATAGGGGATTATCACATTCCCCCGCAACCGTATCCGGTCTGCAGGTTATCAGGGGATGCTCATTATCTGCTGCTATCTCCAGAGAAAAGTTATAGGTGTTGGTATTGCCACATGCATTTGTTCCTACTGCCGAATAGGAGTAGGTTCCCGGAGGAGCGGTACAAACCACTGTGGTCCCGGTATTGGTCGACAGATAGGTGGATGGTGACCAGCTCCAGCTAAAAGATTCGGCATTCACGACCTCCAGGACAATAGGTTCCTGGCATGACGCATGGACAAGGGAGGTTGTAATATCATTCCCGTTTGCCAGCAGCCTGGTCAGTCCTCCAATAGCTAAACCTACCTGACTCTGGTCAAGAATATATGAATAATATACCCTGACAGTCTCCCCGGGCATAATCTCATCGATCTTGAAGGAGATGGATATCGCGGCATCGGCAGTGGCTGAACCCGACTGATTGAAACCAATTCCATCGTATATATCGCTTGCATCCCTGTTGCTGAATCCTCCATGGGTAACCCTGGCTCGCGGGTCAACGGCAGCCAGTCCCAGGTACATCCCGTAGGTTTGTCCGGTGGCCGATACCAGGGCCCTGTCGCAGGGATCTGATCCGGGCTGATACACAATGCTGTTGATTGTCGTGTAGCTTCCTCCTGGCCACATCCGCTCGTTGTCCGGATCCACATTCCTCATGTAATAAGTATTGTAGAGCGGACTGCCCGTGGTATTGGTCAGCTCTGCCTGTATAAAAAAGTAGGTCTCATCGTCCTCAAAACTTACCTCCTGCCGGATATCGATTCCGGCTATGGATCCATTCCACTCTGCATAATGCTTGGTGTTTTCCATCCAGGTCGACACCGAAGACATGGGTATCTGATTACTTGAACACTGGCCAAAATTACCATAATTGACACCTCCGACTTCGATGCCCCAACCTTCCTCGGGCGAACCCGGAAGAAAATAGTCACCATTGTATGCAGGGTTACCTGTGGTCCATCCATCTTTATCCGGATCGGCTACAAATCCCAGGCAATTGGATACATTTCCATGATAACCAGAAGGCTGCGACTCGGTGGTCCCAAAGACCCCGCATTGTGCGATACCCACCTCAACGTATTGGCCCTGAAGGAATATGTTGTTATTGATGACGGCGTTATTCGAACCAGCCTGTCCGGATACGAGCTGCGACATTGCAAAAAATAATGCCAGTGTGGTGACTGTGTTTTTCATTTGTAAGCAAATTTGGTAATGTGACTATTCGTCCTCGAGGGTCTTCTCCTGAACGGACCAGCCATTTGGAG
>JAOZQY010000057.1:16981-18389 GCA_029931975.1 Bacteroidales bacterium
ATTGAAAACATGGTCATCTACGATTTTTCATAAATTTTACGATATTTCGTAGATGAATTTGCCTTGTGAATTGTTTCCTGAAAAAGGAATTTATCATCTGTCAACTTACATTGATATTTGTGAGTTTATATTGATTTCTTACGTATCTTTACTTTTAATTATCAGGATATTTGAAAGATTCACTATAGATTATCATGTATATTCGAAAGCAAAACTTCCATGAAATAGGCAAAGAGAGCACCTTTCTTTGGGGAGCCAGGCAAACCGGAAAAAGCACCCTGTTAAAAACCATCTTTCCAGAATCAAGCTATTTTGACCTGCTGCTCTTCGATGTATACGAAAGGCTGCAAAAAAATCCATCCCTGATGCGGGAGAATATCCTGGCTTCAAAGCCAAAAGCCCCCGTCATTATAGATGAAATTCAACGTATACCCGCATTACTCAATGAAATTCACTGGCTCATAGCCAATAAGAACATCCAGTTCATACTGAGCGGATCAAGTCCCAGGAAAATTGTGCATTCCGGAGCAAACCTGCTGGGAGGACGTGCGCTACGCTGCGAATTATACCCCCTGGTCTATAAAGAAATCCCGGATTTCAATCTCCTTCGTGCCCTCAATCATGGTCTGCTCCCAAGGCACTATATATCTGAGAATCCGAAACCTCTTGTTTCAGCTTACATCGGCAGTTATCTCCAGGATGAAATTGTGGCTGAAGCCAAAACCAGAAATATTCAAACCTTCTCCAGATTCCTAGAGGCTGCCGCGTTTTCAAATGGAGAGATTGTCAATTTTAGCAATATTGCCACCGATTGCGGTGTAAGCGCTCCCACAATCAAGGAGTATTTTCATATCCTGGAAGAGACCTTAATCGGTCGTTTCCTTCCCTCCTACCGGAAGAAACCGAAACGAAGGGTTATTCAGGCTCCCAAATTTTACCTCTTTGATACAGCCATAGCCAACCACCTGCTAAAACGCGGGACCATAGAAATGGGTAGTGAACTTTTCGGCCGCTCTTTCGAACACTTTATCTATAATGAGCTCTTTGCTCATAGCCGTTATTCCGGACTTCACTACGAAATAAGTTACTGGAGAACAGCATCTCAAATGGAAATAGATTTTGTACTGGGCGAAAACGAAGTTGGAATAGAGATCAAGGGTAGCCAGCATATCACCCCCCGACATCTGAAAGGATTAAAAAGTTTTGCCGAAGAATACAAGGTAAAAAAGCTTATAATGGTGAGCACCGATCCCTATACCAGGCAAATGGGGAATATTACCGCCATGCCCTGGAATATTTTCCTGGATAAATTATGGGCAGGTGAGATAATCTCCTGAACATTAACGCCCTGCTGGGTTCGATGGGGGTTCGATGGGGTATGTATTCCAAATATCCACAGTGATGCTAT
>JAOZQY010000057.1:18489-21528 GCA_029931975.1 Bacteroidales bacterium
GGGTTCGATGGGGGTTCGATGGGGTATGTATTCCAAATATCCACAGTGATGCTATCATTTGATCGTATGCATTTGATGGCATCACACCCCAATTGGCACCTTACACTACCCTATTCCTTTACAATCTTCCGAGTCCCCAACAGGGTTCCTTTCAGATCGAGCAGGCGAACTATGTAAATCCCGCTATCGAGCGCAGAAAGATCGCCTCAGGCAGAAGTGGCCTGCTTTTTCAAGTTCTTTAATCTGGTCTGATAGGCCTGCAGGTAGCTGCGCTTGTATTCTTCGCCTAAGAAAGAGGCCTGTACCAGAGGCAACAGGCAGGCCGGCTCTGAAAGCATCTGACTAAGTACATCCTCTTTCTGTTTCCTGCTAAGCTCCACCTGTTCTGCCAGCAGATTGAATTGAGCCCCTATGCTCCCCTGTGTCATACCTGGTGGCAGCAGTTTCTCTTCCAGCGCAGAAACGGCATCTTCCACATGAATCCGGGTATTCAACAAATCATAAGCCGGACTTAACCTGAAATCTCCCTGGGGGGTTTCGAGCAGGGAGAAATTCTTTAAATGAGCATCGCCGTTTGAGAATAAATAATTAAATACAAGCAACTTATAGAGCTTAACAGCCTCCAGTTTGTAGGCAGGTAAATGCATCTTCATCTGTGTAAACAATTCCAGGTAGTTCCCTTTGTATTTGTAGTGCTCTCCATAGCTTTGCGGAGTACGCCCGCATAGAGAAGCAAAGTCCTCCGTAGCCAGTATATCCCCTCCATCATCTCTGTCAAAACGTTTGGTGATGTAGGCCGGGGCGCCGTTCCTGAAGAAAATCAGAGCATTCTCTGCCGTTTCTATTTTGAATAACTGTCGCGCGATTTGCATGGTAAGATGCTCATTTGCAGGCATCTGCCCTGCATTCTTAGCTGCATTTGGAACTGGCTTTAGAATATGGGTTCCCTGTTCACCATCCTCAATAAGCCGCAGCTTGTTTTTATCCAGAATCAAGGAAAACTTTTCCTGCACTCCTGAAATGGACATCCGCTTTCGATTCTCAGCGAATAGCTCATCGGTACCATCGTCGGTGGCAGGAGAATCATAGGGGAGAATATGATGAACCTTTCTTCCCGAAAAAACCCTTCTGAGACAGGTTGTACTATACGTTTTGTAGCCGGCGGAAAGGGTACCGGGACAGTAAGCTATGGCTGGCACACTCATTAGTTTTCCATTTTTTTCACAGTTACTGCACCAATCACATCATAACGGGCAGTGATCATCAGCAAACTGAAATAGTCATCACTGTCAATACGCATGAGTCTGCATACCACCTCCTTATTGGTCCCTTCCGGAAGCATATTGTAGAAAAATGGAAAAAGGTGTGAGGCCTGGTATTCCTGCCTGCTTTTAGGAAGGGTAAGGCTGATGGAAGGTAAGCCAGGATTTAAGCTCCACCGGTCGTCGTAGCGATACGTGAAGCTTCCGTCATCGTGCTGCGTCAGCATACCCGCTTTCTCCCCCTTGAAAAATATTTCAGCCTGCCGCATGATCCGGGTTTTCAAGATCTTTCACCCGGAGGAATATTTCCAGCCCCAGGGTATCTGCTATTTTTGTTAAAGTCTCCAGGGTAGGATTGGCCTGTCCTCTTTCGATCTTATACAGGGTATTAACACTAATCCCCGCAAGATCGGCCAGTTGCGACTGCGTAACACGAAGCGCTTTTCTTCGGGATTGCATACTTTTTCCTAACATCTTTCCTGGCATTTTTTCATCCTATAATGTGATTTCTATGCAAAAGAGGGCCTAAGCAAGAATGATGCTAAGCAGATTCACATTATAGTGTGATTATCATGTGGAAAATGATCGCCAGATAAACCAGGCCGGGATGAGACCTATGAGGGCGCCCAGTCCGTTTGCAAACATATCGTTTATGTTAAAGGCGCGATAGGGAATCAGCAGCTGGATGCCCTCACAGAAAACCACTACCAGCAGGCCCAGAAGCAAAACCCGCCACCAGGTGCCAGACAGCTGCCGGAAAGTTAGTCCCAGCAATACAGGCAGGGGCAGCATCATTAAAAAATGCAGGAAATAGTCCGAACGGAACGCTACGATATAGGTGTTATTGAGGGAGGTTCCATTATTCAGGGGAAGTACCGATCCCAGCAACAGGATCATTAAATAGATCCCGGTAAGCCAGCGGATATTGTCCAGGATGTATCGCCGGAAAAAGTGTCGAAAGAAGCGCTCTGCCATCAGGATGCAGCAATGATGGCCGAAAGACAACGCTCAGCAGTATGGCCATCCCATAACTCGGGACGAACCGCTTTACGCGCAGTGGCCCTGGCCTTAAGGTATTCCTCCCGGATGCGCTCCACATTGTTACCCACCAGCACCGATGCTCCTCCATGTTCCTGAAGGGTAACAGGCCTTTCGGTATTCCAGCGCATGGTCAGGCAGGGCGTTCCCAGCACCGTACATTCCTCCTGCAAACCGCCACTGTCTGTAAGGAACAGTTTGGCCGTCATATTCAGGCGTAACATATCGTGATAACCGATAGGCCGCATCAGCACCAGATTGGGTGTAGAAACCACCTTATCCCACAGCCCGAAGAGCTCCAGCTGCTTGCGTGCACGTGGGTGGATGGGCCATAGCAGGGGCATGTCGGATGTTACTTCATTGGTCAGGAAATCAATCAGGGCGGTGAAAATTTCCTTATGATCCACATTTGAAGGACGGTGGAGGGTCATCACGGCATAGTGCTCATTCTCAACCTCAGGGATAAGCGAATCTTCCAGCAGGAGATTCTCTTTTAACACATCCGCAATGGAAAGCGAAGCCGCCTTCTCACGCTGTGCCTCCAGGGTATCGATCATAATATTTCCCACAAATCCGATCCGGGAATCGGCCACCCCCTCCTTTTTCAGATTCTCAATGGAAAGCGTATCGGGAGTCAGCAAGAGATCCGACAGCCGGTCGGTCACCAGGCGGTTGATCTCCTCGGGCATCCGCTCATCGCCCGAACGCAGTCCCGCTTCAATATGACAGCACTTCACAT
>JAOZQY010000341.1 GCA_029931975.1 Bacteroidales bacterium
ATAGAAGGGATCCTGCACCTGGATGGGAATATAATTTATACACCATGGTCCATGCCTCAAATGAGGAAGAATGCCATGCCATTGTAAAAAAAATATCCCGGGCAGTGGAAGAAAAAAATTATACCCTTCTTTTCTCCAGGCAGGAATTGAAAAAAACATCCATGAAATATTTTGAAGACTGATCCACCCCATATTCTCTGCGTAAACCCATGGATTCACGACTTTGCAGCCTTTGATTTCTGGGCAAAACCCCTGGGGCTTTTATCCCTTGCTTCTATTCTAAGAAAAAACAATCTAAATGTAAGTTATATTGACTGCATGGACAGGTTCCATCCAAGGGAAGAAAAACCAATCAAACCTTCCTGGGACGGCAGGGGAGCTTTCAGGAAAACCCCAATACCCCTCCCAGATGAAATTAAGGCTGTTCTGCCTGACATTACCAGGACCTTTTCCCGATACGGCATTGATCCAAGATGGTTTTTAAGTGACCTAAGGGATATACCCAGGCCTGATCTTATTTTTGTGACATCTTTGATGACCTATTGGTCATCGGGAGTCAGAGAAACCATTGAAATGATAAAATCAGTGTTCCCTGATGTACCCCTGGTCCTGGGAGGGATTTATGCAGGGCTCTGCCATGACCATGCCAGGGAACATTCCCTGGCAGACCGGGTGATTGCAGGGCCGGGAGAGTCATGTCTCTTCTCCCTTATACAGGAATTCACAGGATTTGAACTTGGATTTATTCCTGATCCCGGGAACCTGGACACCTTTCCCTTACCAGCCCTGGACCTTCAGCGCCACTTGACCTATGCTCCTATCCTGACCTCAAGGGGATGCCCGTTTTCATGTGAGTACTGTGCATCTTCCTTTCTGGAACCAAAGTTCAGGCAGCGGTCTCCGGAAAATGTATTTACAGAAATCCAGCACTGGCACCTTAATTACAATGTAAAAAATTTTGCTTTTTATGATGATGCCCTGCTGGTGAACGGAAAATCCTGTGCTTTCCCTTTATTCGAAAAAATAATTGCCGCAAAAATGGATCTTAATTTTCATACCCCCAATGCAGTTCATATCAGGGAGATCACACCCACAGCAGCTGATCTTATGTTCCGGGCAGGCTTTAAAACACTTCGTCTGGGGCTTGAAACCACAAATTTTTCCAATACCAGAAGCCATGATATCAAGGTAAGGGAAAATGAATTTTTTTCAGCCATAAAACACCTCAAGTCTGCCGGGTTTGAAGATAAACAGCTGGGGGCTTATCTACTGTGCGGCCTGCCCGGTCAGGATATTGAAGATGTGGCAGTTTCAATGGATCTTGTAAAATCAACAGGAATACTGCCGGTTCTTGCCTATTACACTCCAATACCCCATACCCCCATGTGGAAGGATGCCGTTGAAAATGCCCGTTTTGACATCACTAAACACCCTGCTTTCACAAACAACACCCTGTTTCCCTGCGTGAATTCTGACAAGGACATCAACCGCATTTCCCAATTGAAAAATATGAAAATTTAAGGTATATCCCATCCAAGCTTTGTTAAAGTCAGGTGAGCATTTTACTGGGGATAAAAGCAACAGACAAAACCAAAGAGGGGGCAATGTGGATTTAACAGGTATACTTATCCAGACATTGGGCGGGTTGGGGTTATTTATTCTTGGTATGAAAATGATGACCGAAGGACTCCAGGCCACTGCCGGTCAGAAAAT
>JAOZQY010000342.1 GCA_029931975.1 Bacteroidales bacterium
ACTGCATTTCATTGGGAAGAGAATCGCCAGGTTTTAAATCGTTTTCTCTTATATAATCAATAATATTCTCTTCTGCCCGATCTGCAAGTGTCGTTGTTGATAAGCTGGTTTTCATGTCGGTCGATTAGTATATGTTCTAATTGTAGGACAAATATAAAAAAGTAATTTCAATATGCAAATTTTTTGTTTTAAATATCGACTCTGTGTTAAAATATGTGGTTAGTTAAATTTCAGTTTCCCGCAAATAAGGCAAATCATATTGATGAAGTTGTTTATATTCCTATAGCCTCTGGCTCTTTTCTTGGCTAGTTGTATTTGGGAATTTAATCCTTCCAGTATTCCATTGTTGATTCTACTTTCTATGTAATTTATGATACAGTAGAGTGGATCACCCTGAATATGTAGCCTAGTGAATTACAAAAAGAGCGCTATAAACACAGATTTTCATATCTACGGTTATCCCTTCGGCATCAACGGAGATCTTTCCCTGAATGGCCACAAACTTTTCGAATATCCTTTCATCTGACAGGTGGTATACCTTTCAAGATCCAGGGCAAATAGTCTGTAAATATTATGAGCCAGAATGGTCATCACAAGATCAAAGTCTACTTTGATCACCATCGACGAGCTGACCCTGAACCTAAGAAGATTGGCCTAGGGCAGGACATGTACATGAAAACCTGTGTTTAAGCAGCAGTGCTAATCCAACAATGAAGCTGAATCGTTGTCCAGATAGATCCATACAGCCTTGTGCTGCTGCAATACCGATGCAGGGACAAGTGGTGTAACTTTTCCTTCAACAGATCCTTTTACAGCCTCGGCTTTGCGGACATCCGGGACGCTGCAAATAATGGTTTTTGATTTCATGATCTGCTTTACAGACATGCTGATAGCCTGTTCGGGAACATCATCAAGGGTCGGGAACCATCCTTCACCCCACTGCTGACGACGGCATTGTTCATCCAGGCTGACGACAAGGTAGGGTTCATCAGTTTCGAAATCAGCAGGAGGGTCATTAAAGGCCAGGTGGCCATTCTCACCGATACCAACAAAAGCCACATCAATGGGATGTTTGCCTATTATTTCACCCAGGCGACGGCACTCTGCATCAGGATCAGTCTCCCCGTCCACGTAATGAAATTCCTGCAATGAAACCTTTGCTGCAAATCGCTCCTTCAGATATTTCCGGAAAGAGGCCGGATGTGTCTCCGGAATCCCAATGTATTCATCCAGATGAAAGGCGGTAACCCTGGACCAATCCACATCCTGCCTGACTAATTCATTGAGCATTTCGAACTGGGAGGCCCCGGTTGCAACAATAATATTTGCTGCTCCGTTTGTCTTGATAGCCTCACGAATGATCCCGGCGCCGGTCATTGCAGCTTTTGCTCCAAGTTCACTCTTGGTATTTGAAATTGTAATTTTCATATTCTTATCATATTTCTGTGCTTATAGACAGATGGTTATTCAATCTTACGGATCAGAAAAAATCGGCTACGGCAAAGTAGCTGGTTAATAAACTATATAGTATGATCACAACCAGACTAATATTCATCATTGTTCCTGCCACATACTCCTTCATAAGTGACTTTCGGTTGATCAGGATAAATATTGGAATGGCAACAGCAGGCAGAATCAAGGCCTGAAATGTCCAGCCCTTTTCGGCCACCACGGTGCTTCTCATGATAAATACCGCAGCTGAAC
>JAOZQY010000058.1 GCA_029931975.1 Bacteroidales bacterium
TCTTCGTACTGGGTCTTGTAGTAGGACTGGTAGGCACCGGTGGTGATATGGTCCATCCACTCCCTGTTGGCCAGATACCAGTCTACTGTTTGGGCCAGTCCCGTTTCAAAAGTAAGTGAAGGCTTCCAGTTCAGTTCCTCTTCGATCCTGGAGCTGTCAATGGCATAGCGGAGGTCATGACCCGCACGGTCCTTCACGAAGGTGATCAGCTCTTCGGAGGTGCCTGGCGAGCGATCAAGCTTTTCGTCCATTATCCGGCATAGCAAAGTGATCAGATCAATATTCGTCCACTCGTTTATTCCCCCGATATTATAAGTACGACCCGTTTCCCCGTCAAAAAAGATACGTTCGATGGCCGAAGCATGGTCCTCCACAAATAACCAGTCACGTATGTTCTCTCCCTTCCCGTAAACGGGGATGGGTTTTTTATGCAGGATATTGTGGATGGCCAGGGGAATCAGTTTTTCAGGAAACTGGTTGGGACCATAATTGTTAGAACAGTTGGAGAGTACCACCGGGATTCCGTAGGTATGAAAATAGGCCCTGACCAGGTGGTCTGAACTGGCCTTGGAGGCAGAGTACGGACTGCGTGGATCGTAGGCGCTGGACTCGGTAAAGAGCCCCTCACTTCCCAGGCTTCCGTATACCTCATCGGTGGAGATATGATAGAAAAGTTTTCCTTTGGGATCTTTCCATGCATTTTTGCAGGCATTCAGGAGAGTTACTGTTCCGATAATATTGGTGGAAATAAAGGCCATTGGATTGGCAATGGAACGGTCCACATGCGACTCGGCAGCCAGGTGGATCACGCCATCGATCTTTTGTTCCTCAAAGAGTTTATCAATAAAAGGAACATCAGTGATATCTCCATGAATAAAGCTGTAATTCGCCCGATTCTCGACATCCTTAAGATTCTCCAGGTTCCCGGCATAGGTGAGCAAGTCCAGGTTCAGTATCTGGATGTCCGGATGCTTTGTGACCATTCTGCGGATCACATGTGATCCGATGAAGCCAGCACCACCGGTGACCAGTAGTTTTTTCATTTTTTCATTTTGTTTGAACGGATTTTCATCTCCCATCGCCATGCCGATTGCAGGGTCTCTTCCAGTCCCTTTTCAGCCTTCCAGCCCAGTTCAGCATTAGCAAAGGAGGTATCGGCATATACCTTCTCAATATCTCCCTCTCTGCGCCCAACCACCTTGTAATTGAGCTTCTGATTGGTGGCCTTTTCAAAAGACTTGATAATCTCAAATACAGAAACTCCACGCCCTGTCCCCAGGTTAAACACCTCAAAGGAGGACTTCTGTTTTCCCTCAAGCAGGCGGCCGATGGCACGTACGTGGGCCTTTGCCAGATCAACCACATTGATGTAATCCCGAATGGCCGAGCCATCGGGCGTATTGTAGTCATCTCCGAAAATACTCAGGTATTCCCGGAGCCCTGCAGCTGTCTGGGTGATGAAGGGCACCAGGTTATTGGGAACCCCAAGGGGCAGCTCTCCGATTTTGGCACTGGGGTGCGCCCCGATGGGATTGAAATAGCGAAGCGAGATCACCCCTTTCCCTTCCACCGATTTCATGGTGTCCTGCAGGATATCTTCACAGATCTGCTTGGTATTCCCATAGGGAGAAGTGGCCTTTTTCAGGGGCGCGTCTTCAGTAACGGGCAAATGGTCAGGTTCGCCATAAATGGTACATGAGGAGGAGAAAACCAGGTGATCCACTTTGTAGATTTTCATGGCCTCCAACAGGTGAATCAGTGAAAGCAGGTTGTTCTCATAATAATCCAGTGGCTTTTCCACGCTTTCTCCCACGGCCTTATAAGCTGCGAAATGGATGATGGCACTGATATCGGGATGCTTTTCAAATACGCCGTAAGTGGCCTTTCGGTCTTTCAGGTCCACTTCTTCGAAATGGGGACTTTTCCCCGTGATGGATTTGATACCGTCCAGAACTTCTATTTCGGAATTGGAGAGGTTGTCCACAATAACCACTTCCATTCCCTTCCCCAGCAATTCCACCACCGCATGGGATCCAATGTATCCCGTTCCCCCGCTAACCAGTATTTTGGGCATATATTATTTTTTAAAGACTCCAGTAGTTAAGTTTCTCTATTTTCCCGCGGTATATTCCTTTCAGGTCTGCAAATACAGCCCCCTCATGGGCAATGGCACTGAAGTCGTCCTCATTCATTGCTGTGTACTCCCTGTGGTTGACCGCAACAACAATCCCGTGGTAGGGCCCATTAACGGAGGATGAAAGCTCAAAATTGTATTCCTCCTTGATTTCTTCGGGTGAGGCATAGGGATCAACCACATCTACCTGGACCCCAAATTCTTTCAGTTCATTGATAACATCGGCCACCTTGGAATTCCTGATATCGCTGACATTCTCTTTGAAAGTGGCTCCCATGACCAGAACGCGGCAATCTTTAAGGTTGGGGAAGCTGGATGAAAGCTTCAGGGTTACCTGGCGTGCCACATAGGCAGCCATTCCGTCGTTAATTCCCCGGCCCGAAGTAATGATCTGTGCATGATGCCCGAATTTGGCCGATTTATAGGTAAGATAATAGGGATCCACACCAATACAGTGCCCTCCCACCAGTCCGGGAAAGAAATTCAGGAAGTTCCACTTGGTACCCGCGGCTTCCAGCACCTCATAGGTATTGATATCCATCTTATTGAAGATCATGGAAAGCTCATTCATAAAGGCGATGTTAATATCGCGCTGGGTATTTTCGATGATCTTGGCAGCCTCGGCTACTTTGATGGAAGAGGCCCGGTGCACACCTGCGGTGATCACCAGTTCATAGGTCTTGGCAATCTCTTCGGCCGATTCGGCATCGCAGCCCGAGGTGACCTTGGTGATCCGAGTAAGGGTATGTTCACGATCGCCCGGATTGATTCGTTCGGGGGAGAAACCCACCTTGTATTGTTTCAAAAACTCCAGACCGGAAACAGCACTGAGCAGGGGAATACAATCCTCTTCGGTACATCCCGGATATACAGTGGACTCATAAACCACGTAATCTCCTTCGGACAATACCTTTCCCACGCTTGTTGTTGCTGATAGCACGGGGGAGAGATCCGGATTCTTATGCTCGTCGATGGGAGTGGGAACAGCAATCACGTAAAATGATGCTTCGCGGAGATCTTCGATACTGGCGGTAAATTTGATGTCGCAGCGCTCAAAATCTTCACTGGAAAGTTCATTACTGGGATCTACCTTGTTTTTCATCATCTCGACCCGTTCGGGCTTGATGTCAAATCCGATCACTGAAATTTTCTTTGCAAATTCAAGGGCGATGGGGAGTCCTACATATCCCAGGCCTATGACAGCCATCTTCTTTTTTCCGCTTAGCAGATCGTCATAAATCATTTCTTAATGCTTTTAAGGATAGGATGATAATCGCCTGTCAGTCCAACAGGCTCTGTATTTCGAATATTATAGACAATTCCAATGGAGCTACGGGCAGTGTCGAGTCCGAAGCCCTTTCCCTGCAGTATCTTTTCATAGGAGATGGTATGCAGGTCTGTAAATCCCCCGCTGAACTCAACCTCTTCTCCATTCACTGTGATGGAACGATAGGTTCGTTTGCCGGAGGCTTTGATCTCCTCAGGTATATCATTATAATCAATACTCAGGAACCAGCGAACCCGGGCCCTTTCCAGTTCCAGATACCCGGCTGCTTTATTTCCTTTGAGAATATGAACCCGGTTTTCCTTTACATCCCCGAAAATCCAGGTAAGCATATCGAAGAAATGCACCCCTATATTGGTGGGAACACCTCCTGATTTTTCCTCTTTCCCTTTCCAGGAGTAGTGGTACCAGTTTCCCCTGCTGGTAATGTAGGAGAGATCAATATCATATACTTTGTCGGGCGGATCCTTGCTGACTTTTTCTTTCAGGTCCATGATGGCCTGGTGATGCCTGAGCTGAAGAATGTTCCATACTTTCCGGCCGGTTTCTTTTTCATAATCTTTCAGGGCATCGATGTTCCAGGGATTCAGAACCAGGGGTTTCTCACAGATGGCATCCGCCCCATTGCGCAGAGCAAAACGGATATGTGAATCGTGCAGGTAATTGGGCGAGCAGATACTCACATAGTCCACATGTGTACCCTGCCTGTTCAGCTTGGCAATATGCCGATCGAATCGTTCAAATTCCGTAAAAAAATCGGCCTCCGGGAAATAACTGTCCAGGAAACCCACACTGTCGAAGGGATCCAGGGCTGCTACCAGTTTGTTATTTGTCTCTTTAACCGCCCTGACGTGTCTTACTGCTATATATCCTGCAATGCCTATCAGGGCAAAGTTTAGTTCGGGTCTATTCATTCCTTAATTTAGTTTTAGTGACTCTGCCACCTTTGAGTCTGTATTCTTCTCCACTTTCGGGACAGGTGGCCAGTCCTTCGCTGTTAAATTCAAGCCGATGTCCGTATTCGCTCATCCATCCAATCTGTCTGGAGGGATTGCCCACTACCAGGGCATAGGGCAGGACCTCGCCGATAACCACAGCACCTGCTCCTATAAACGCAAATTTCCCAATAAGGTTACCACAAACAATGGTAGCATTGGCGCCAATGGTAGCGCCCTTTTCAACCACCGTACGCATATATTCATCTTTTCTGACAACAGCGCTGCGCGGGTTGATTATATTGGTAAATACCATGGAAGGTCCCAGGAAGACATCGTCTTCACAGATCACCCCTGTATAGATGGATACATTGTTCTGGACCTTCACATTGTTGCCCAGAACCACATCCGGTGACACCACCACATTTTGACCCAGGTTGCAATTGTTGCCAATGGTTGATCTGCTCATAATATGACTGAAGTGCCAGATTTTGGTACCTGAGCCAATTTTAACATCATCGTCGATGACCGCAGATTCGTGGGCAAAATATTCTTTCATCCTTAAGACTTGAAAAATTGGTTTACCTGGTCCGATATATACTCCAGCTGACTATGCTCCAGTTCTGTGTGCATGGGGAGTGAAAGAACCCTGCTGCATAATCCTTCTGCCACGGGCAGATCGCCCTCTCTGTATCCCAGGTCGCTGTAGGCTTTTTGCAAGTGCAGGGGACGCGGGTAGTAGACCTGGGAGGGGATTCCCTTCTCCTGGAGGAACTGTTTAAATGCTTCCCTTCTGGAGGCATCAAGCTGCAGGGTATACTGGTGAAAAACATGAGAGGTAAAGGGGGAACGAACCGGTGTTTCAATTTCAGGAATGCCCGATAAGCTTTCGTCGTACCAGGCAGCAGCCTTCTGACGTGCCCGGTGATAAGCGTCCAGGTGTTTTAGTTTGACCCGGAGAATGGCGGCCTGCAGGGTATCGAGACGTGAGTTCACTCCCACATGATCGTAGTAATACCGTTTCTGCATCCCGTGATTTACAAGGGAAGCGGCCCTTAAGCCAAAATTTTCATCATTGCTAAAGAGGGCCCCGCCATCCCCAAAGGCACCAAGGTTTTTGGAGGGGAAGAAGGAGGTACAGCCCAGGTGCCCGATGGTACCAGCTTTCTGTCTGGATCCATCGGAGGAAGAATAATCTGCACCCAGAGCCTGGGCATTGTCTTCAATCACATAAAGTCCATTTTTTTGTGCAAATCCCATGAGGGCATCCATATCAGCACACTGTCCAAAAAGATGTACCGGAACAATGGCACGTGTCCGGTCGCTCAGCGCCTGTTCCAGCAGCTCCGGATCAATGTTAAATGTATCGGGGCGTACATCCACGAACACAGGTTTTAATCCCAGCAGTCGGATCACTTCCACCGTGGCAATAAAGGTAAAAGGCGTGGTAATCACCTCGTCGCCCGGCTGCAGCTCCAGAGTCATTATAGCCACCTGCAGGGCATCTGTTCCATTTCCACAGGCTATGCAGTGTTTAACATCCAGATAGGCGGCTAATTCGTCCTGAAAAAACGACACATCCTTCCCCCTGATAAAAGCGGTGGTATCGATTACCTGCTGAATGGCATTATTAACCTCATCTTTGATTTTAAGGTACTGACCATAAAGGTCTACCATTTTTATCTCATTCATCTAAACAATATACAAAATTAACATACGAATATACTAAAAAAAGCGGGTTGATAACTTGGTTTTGATTTCCACGGATGACTGACTATTTTTACCTCACAAATGACCCGCATGATCATAGGAAGATATATAAGGATGCTCCTGGAGGATGGTAAGCGCGTGATACTTGCGGGCTTTGGAAACCTTGAAATCAAAGCCCCTGAAGGACCGGAACCACCTACAGGCAAAAAGATCAGTCCCCCGGGAACAAGGGTCCGTTTTGACTCCGGATTTAGTAAGGATGATGGTGAGCTGGCAGCGGTACTGGCTGCCGGAGAGAGGCTGGATAGCGATGAAGCGCAACAGCGTGTTCTTGAGCTGGTGGATGCCATTAAATTTGCACTTGATAAGGGAGAGGAGTACCAGCTTCCGGATGCGGGAACCTTTTCAAGGGATGAGGATGGAAAAATTTCTTTCCAGGCCGCTCCAGGCTGGGTCATTGAACCTGACCAGTACGGACTGGAATCCATGGATCTGCTGGAGTTGGAGGAGCTTCCGGAGGAAGAGCCCGGAAAAAAAGGGGAGGAAACAGCTACTTCTACAACAACAAGCTCCCAGCAAGAACCGGCTCCGAAAGTGACAAGCCTTGTTCCACCGGAACCCAAACGAAAAAGCAGAAGGTGGCTTGTGATCTGGTTTGTGGTTGCCGCCCTGATCGTGGTCCTGGTGGTCCTTATTCTGATCCCTGCACAGGAGGGCGAAGGGGATAGCAAAGGACGTTCTCTATTTAACAGAAAAGTGGATAAAGAGGTGGTGGACCAGGACCAAAGTTCTCCTGAGCAACAGGATGCTGAGACGGCTGTGCAGGAGGAAGAGCCGGAAGTAGAAGTTCCCATATCAAAGCCGGAAGTAGTTGAACCCTTAGCGGTGGACAATTCCCATAGTTTCTTTATTATTGCAGGAAGCTTTAAGAACTTGGGGAATGCCAGTGATCTGCAGGATAAGCTAAATGCCATGGGATACCAGGCAGAAGTTATGGTCACTGAGAACCGCATGTACCGCGTGAGCGTGGCCTCTTATGCAAGCAAGGAGGAGGCCGAAAAGGGACTATACAAGATCACTTCTGAACCGGGCCTGCAGTCTTGCTGGCTGCTTTCCAATTAGGATCAGTTAATTTCAGAACCGTTTACTGCCTTTTCGGAAGGCTCCACAAAATGGAGTGTTCCATCTGGATTCTCCGAGAGCAGGATCATTCCCTGCGATTCAATTCCCTTTATTTTGCGGGGTGCCAGGTTGGCCAGAACGGATACTTTTTTTCCGGGCAGTTCTTCGGGTTTAAAATACTCTGCAACACCCGATACAATGGTACGTTTTTCGAAACCCAGGTCCACCTGCATTTTAATGAGCTTCTTGGTTTTGGGTACCTTTTCAGCCTCCAGGATAGTTCCTGTGCGCAAATCCATTCTCGTAAAATCATCAAAGGTGATCTCTGGCTGTAGAGGAGTGGCCTCTGCAGACTCATCGTTATCTTCCTTTGTTATATGAAGCTTTTCCAGTTGCTGTTCGATCTGCTCGTCTTCGATTTTTTCGAAAAGCAGGGAAGCTTTCTCTATGGGGTGTCCGGGTGCCAGCAGGCTTTCCGTTCCGATCAGATCCCAGGACCGTCCTTCGAAGTTCAGAAATCCCCTGAGTTTCTCCATGGAGAAGGGGAGGAAAGGGTCCAAAAGCAGGGTAAGGTTTGCGGAAATTTGCAGTGCAATATTCAGAATGGTTTTTACCCGTTCGGGATCGCTTTTAATTATCTTCCAGGGTTCTGTGTCGGCCAGGTATTTGTTCCCCAGCCGGGCCAGGTCCATGGCCGTTTTAATGGCCTCCCTGAAGCGGAAATTCTCCAGGCTTCGCTCCACACTCTGTGCAATGATTTCTATCTCTTTCAGTGTGGCTTGATCCTGTTCTGTAAGCGAAGTAAGTTCAGGAACCTTGCCCTCAAAATATTTATGGGTAAGCACTATGGCCCGGTTGATAAAATTACCCAGGATGGCTACCAGCTCGTTGTTGTTCCGATTCTGAAAGTCTTTCCAGGTAAAATCATTGTCCTTATTCTCAGGAGCGTTGGCACAGAGCACATAACGCATCACATCCTGTTTTCCCGGGAAATCTTCCAGGTACTCATGGAGCCATACGGCCCAGTTCCTGGAGGTGGAGAGCTTTTCATTCTCCAGGTTCAGAAACTCATTGGCAGGAACATTGTCGGGCAGAATGTAGCTGCCTTCAGCCTTCAGCATGGTGGGGAAGACAATGCAGTGAAATACTATGTTGTCCTTGCCGATGAAATGGACCATGCGGGTTTCCTCATCCTTCCAGTACTTCTCCCAGTCGGGTGTGAGCTCCTTGGTGGCCGAGATATAACCAATGGGTGCATCAAACCAGACATAGAGAACCTTTCCGTCGGCTCCCTCCACGGGTACAGGTACCCCCCAGTCCAGGTCGCGGCTCACCGCGCGCGGATGCAGGCCCTGATCGAGCCATGATTTACACTGTCCGTAAACATTGGGTTTCCACTCCTTATGCTCCTCCAGAATCCATTGCTTGAGCCAGGGCTCATACTTGTCCAGAGGCAGGTACCAGTGTTTGGTCTCTTTACGTACGGGCTTACTGCCGCTGATGGTCGATACGGGATTAACCAGGTCGGTTGGACTCAGAGAGGTGCCGCACTGCTCGCACTGATCCCCATAGGCAGAGCTGTTCCCGCAGTGGGGACAGGTGCCGGTAATGTAGCGGTCCGCCAGGAAGGTGGCAGCCTCCTCGTCGTAATACTGCTCGGCCGTCTTTTCAATAAACACCCCTTTCTCATAGAGGGTTTTAAAAAATTCAGAGGCAGTTTCATGATGTACCTGGTTGGAGGTCCGGGAATAGATGTCGAAAGTGATCCCAAAATCCTCAAATGCTTTTTTATTGATCCCGTGATAACGGTCCACTACCTCCTGTGGGGTGATTCCTTCCTTACGCGCCTTCAGAGTAATGGGCACTCCGTGTTCGTCCGATCCGCAGACAGAGATCACATCGCGATCGCGCTGGCGCAGATACCTGGTGTAGATATCAGAGGGAACGTATACGCCCGCAAGGTGACCCAGGTGAAGAGGTCCGTTGGCATAGGGCAGGGCCGATGTGATCAGGTATCTTTTATATGTTTTAGCAGTCATTTCTAGTATTTATTGGGAAAGCTCAAAGATAGTGATAAAATGATGCTGATTTTTCTCATTTCTACACATAAAAAGTAAAGAATCAGGCCATGAATAAATGCAAAACAGGCAAGAATGCCGAATCTGCTGCTGCCGGGTACCTGAAAGCCAGGGGCTATCATATCTGGAAAACCAACTGGAGATGGGGTAAAAAGGAGCTTGACCTGGTGACTCTGCACCGCAACGAGCTGGTCATTGTGGAAGTTAAATCGCGCGTGGGAAATGCGGTCAACGATCCTTCGGTGGTGGTGGACCGGAGGAAGGAGCGCAACATCATCCTGGCCACAGAAGCCTTTATCCGGCTGCACGGGTGCAGCCGTCCCACCCGTTTTGATGTGATTGCTGTTATCTACAGCGGCAGCGGCATGGAGATCGAGCACATGGAGAATGCCTTCTATCCCACGGTAGAGTAATCACATGCATTTAGTGCCCGGGAGCTGCATCATGGTATTTTTCAATCAACAAATAGGCCCTGTTCAGGTATTCGTGATATTGCCTGCCTTTATCCAACCGGGACTGGCAGATCACAATCTTATTTTCCAGATCCACATTCAGGATGGAAGAGGTGGCAGAACCGTGTCCGATGACATGATCGCTCAGGATATTTCTTTTCTCGCCCGAATCCTCATCTTTCAGGTACCTGTTCATGGGGGTGATCCCAATTCCCCATTTCCTACCCTTTATATTTGGGAAATAGTTTTCCAAATCGACAGGCAGCAGCGCTTCATAGGTCTCCTCAGAAAAGAAACGGAGATCACCGTAGCTTCCCCGATTCAAGAGCATTTGTCCCACAACAGCCATATCATAGGCTGTTGACCGGATTCCGTAGGCCAGGTCTATATCCAGTTGGGTATGCTGCAATTGAAGGGGAGCAAACAGGTATTCATGCATCAGGTGAAAAATACTCTTACCGGATACAACTTCCATCACTTTCCCTGCCAGGTTATATCCCATTCCGTTGTAATGGTGCCTGGTGCCGGGTTCAATATAAGGCAACCATAGCGCCAGTGAATTGTCAAGCCATGGATTTTGCACCCCACCTAAGGAACCATGTCCATTGTAGCCGGAAGTGTGGGTAAAGCATTGGCGCAGGGTGATGGCTTTTTCCCCTGTAGTTGGGAAATCCGGCAGATACTTACCTACCGGATCATCAATTCCTATGAGTCCCTGATCCACAAACTGAGCAAAAAGAAGCCCTGTATTGAGTTTGGTAATGGAAGCGATTTCGGTGGGTTCCTCCATAGTGAATTTACCGCGCAAATTTTCTCCAAATGCGCCATGAAACAGAATGGTCCCATCTTTGGCCACAAGCATATCAAAGGGTTCGCCGCTGAGTTCTGCCCACTCCATGCACAGGGCCCGCATCTCTTTTTCAAAGGAGGCATTCTTCTCAATGTCTTTTCCCTCCAGGGGATGAAGGACCGGAGCCGTGTTGCTGGTCCTTTCAGGAGCGAGCAGTGGGGGATATTTGTTTTCGATACCAAGGAGTTTCCGTTTGAGCTGGATATGGTAGTCTCCGTCCATGATTACCGGGGTATGGTAAGGTCCTGGGTTCAGATTTTTCACGTACATATCGTGGATAAAGGACATGAGAATGCCTCCATCCTGGTTGTTAAGGATGGATTTCAGAAGGATCTGTCCGCCATAATCGGATATCAGCTCCATGTTCTCCTCCCATACACTTTCCGGCACACTGTCGAAAGGGAAATAGTCGATATTGGATGACAATGGTTCTGTCCAGCCCATCCAGTCATTGGGTGTACAGAACATGGTCCCGGCCCTTTTCATCACTATCCCATTGGCCCCGGTTATTTCGGCGTAGTATCCATACCTTCCCGGTTGCAGCAGGGTATCCACCTCTTGCTGGTAGGTATCAAACCACCGCACCTCAATGGAATAATCTCCTCCCATGAATTTTTTCATGGTGGCCGGCGAGTTTACCTCCAGTTCGGGGAAATTCCCCTTCCAGAATTGAAAACTTAAATCAGATTCCACATTGTAGCCGGTAATCATCTTGGTATCCAGGAAATTCAGCAGGTCAAGATTTGCCCTATGATCTTTCCATATTTCAGTATCCTGACCGCATACGGGTCCGGCCCAAACTATCAGGCTGATAAGTAGAACAGCTATTTTTTTCATGGTGTTGGGTTTATTTCTTGATTAGGGCGCGCTTCACCAGGTCATAGAACACATTGGCATAGCTATGATCACCGGGCATTAGCTGAGCAAAGGTGATGATGATCATTTGCTCGGAGGGGTCAATCCAGAAATTGGTTGAGGCTGCACCGGCCCAGCTGTATTCTCCGCTCTCCAGATCTACCTGTCCGGATAAGCCATATCCCATTCCATCCTGGTAACTGGCTGTTTCGGGCAGCTGATTGGACATGATCAACTTCACTGTGGATGCTTCCAGAATATTGACCCCGTTGAGGATTCCGCCATGGAGTAGCATCCGGCAGAAACTCAGGTAATCATCCATGGTGGAAACCAGTCCGCCGCCTCCGGAAAACAAAACAGGGGGTTTCTTGAAGGCCTCTGCCATGAAGCCTCCTGATTTGAGCTCTCCTTCCCCGTCTCTGTAGTATACTTCGCTAAGCCTGTCGAGTTTTTCTTTGGGGACGTAGAACCCTGTATCCTCCATGTTCAGGGGTTCGAAGATCTTTGATTTGAAGTATTCATCCAGGGGGATTCCTGATAATACTTCCACAAGGTATCCAGCCACATCAATGGAAAGACCGTACTCCCATGCTGTTCCCGGTTGAAACTTAAGGGGCAACTGGGTCAGAATCTTGACTTTGTCCCCAATGGTGGCTGAATCCCAATCTCCAACCCCACTTACCCGGTAAAGAGAGTCCACATGGGATTGTCCCCATCCATAGACGATTCCCGAGCTATGGGTCAGCAGGTGACGAATAGTCAACGCTTCTACCTGTGGATCAAGCGATTCCGTTCCAGAATTATAAACCTTCACATCCGCAAATTCGGGGATGAAATCAGATACCTTGTCATCAAGTTCAAACATTCCCTTCTCATAGAGCATCATCAGGGCCACAGCGGTGATCGGTTTTGTCATGGAAAAGATCCTGAAAATGGACTTGTCTGTGACAGGAAGTGAGTCTTCCAGATTTGCAAATCCAAAGTTTGCTCTCTGAACGATCTTATCATCTTTCATTACCAGGGTGGAAATTCCAGCCCATTTTCCGTCGTCAATAAATTCCTGTATTTTCTGGTTCGCCAGCGTCAGGGTATCACTGGAAAGACCAACTTTTTCAGGGGTGCTGTTTAATGAACTCTGTCCGCAGGAAGCCAGCAGGATCAGTAATGCAGTGATGGGAATCATCAAGCGGAATTGTCTTTTCATCAGATTCATGGTAAGAATTGTTTAGGTGTTAAATATGGTACTATCACAAAGGAGTAGCTGTAGGCATCTGCAGGGATGGTGTATTCTTCGTGCACTGGCCGGCCCCAGGAGGTGTCTCCCCCCACACCCATCTGAAGGTGATCGATGTTCCACTGCACTGTTGGGCCAAACTCTATCTCTGCGCCATGCCTGTTACTTACAGGAACCAGTCCGGATGCCGATTGGCCACCGTTTTTTCCCTCCACATAATCCAGTTCTGCGGTGTTGAAGGGCCAGACACTTCCGTTGAGCAGGTATTGGTCCGTGGGATGTACCCTTAGACAAAGCGCTCTCGATGAAACTTCCATCCACCTGATATCTGTCTTGTTCCCGGTCTCCTGGGGCCTGGAATAACGATGGAACTGCGCCTGGATATTTCCCTGGTAGATTCCGATCTTTCCGGAGGATTTTCTATCCCAATACGTCTCATGAGGGCCTCTTCCATACCAGGATGTTTCAGTAAAAGTTTCCGGCAGGAAAAGAGACATCCCCAGCCTGGGAATATTGGGAAGAGTATCGCTGTTGGGCTTGAACTGGTAATCTACACCCAGTGCTCCTTTGGGGGAGAGGGAGTAACTTACTTTCAGCGATGCGATCTGATCTGGAAGCTGGTACTCCAGAGAATAGCTTACTCCGCCTGTGGAAAGAACGGGCGGCTCCGTTATTATGGGCATAGATTCTTCAGTGGTCCCTTTCCATATGGCTGCCCACATATGCATCCCGTTCCCCAGGTCGTTATCGGTGGGAGCCCTCCAGAAATTGGGACGAATGGGCTGTTCTGTAATAAGCTCACCCTGATAGGTCCAGCGAAGGATTTCTCCCGAATGCTTGTCTATGGTTAATTCTGTCTGCCCGTTTTGAATGCTTATCTGATCCTCCTCCTGAAGAACATCCAGGGCTTCTCCATCTCCGACCGAAGGTCCCGGTGCGGTATAGCCCTGCAGGACAAACTGCTCAAAGGCCACTTCGTGTCCCGCCTCCAGAAGTCCGTCAGGCTTGGTGATACTAAGTTCAGTTCTGAGGATATACTCCTTAGCTTTACTGAAGGGGATCAGCTTGATCCGGAAATCAGCACTTTCTCCCGGTTCTATATGGAGTTCCTCTACCACTCCCTTTTGCACCTCCACGCCATTGTCAAACAGGGTCCAAAGCAAGGCCATCTGTCGGAGGGGAGCAAATACATTTTTATTGGTGATTTCCAGGATTGAGGATTCTGGTTTCCAGCGAAAAGAGGCCGGTTGATACACCTTTTTCACCTCATAGAGGTGGGGGTGCGGATTCCGGTAGGGGTCGACCAGTCCGTTATTCAGAAAGTTGCCATCGGTGGGAAGATCGGGATGATAATCATGTCCGTATGCCAGGTAGGGCTTACCCTGGGCATCCTTATACTCTAGCGACTGGTCCACCCAGTCCCAGATAAATCCTCCCTGCAGCGAAGGATTGTGGTCGATAATATCCCAGTAGTCCTGCAGGTTGCCCACAGAATTTCCCATGGCATGGGCATATTCAATCATAATGGCTGGTTTGGTTGGATTGTTCTCACCGTATGCTTCCAATGATTCCGGCCTGGGGTACATGGGGCAGAATATATCCGTATAATCATCCATTCCGGCAGGTTCATACTGCACCGGCCTGCTACTATCCACATTTTTCAGCCATTGATAGAGCGAACGGAAAAGCTTTCCTTCACCTGCCTCATTTCCCAGCGACCAGATAAGGATGGAGGGATGGTTCCGGTCCCTGTAATACATTCGTTCCAAACGATCCAGATGCGCGGGCAACCACGACATCTCATTACCCAGCTGGGTCGATTCTTCAAGGGCCAGGGGATGGCTCTCAATATTGGCCTCATCAATCACATAGAGCCCGTAGCGGTCGCATAGCTCCAACCAGTAAGGGTGATTGGGATAGTGGCTGGTACGCACGGCATTGATATTGTATTGCTTCATCAGTGCCATATCTTTTTCCATGGAGGCCCTGGAGATCACATGCCCGGAAAAGGGGTCGGTTTCGTGCCGGTCCACTCCCCGGATGGTAATAACCCTGCCATTGACCAGCAACTGGCTGTTTTTAATTTCCACGCTGCGGAAGCCGATTTGCTTTTGCACATATTGGTTGTTCCCTGGATGTAAGGGGTCTTTTAGCTGCAATTGAAGGGTGTAGAGCTGCGGTGTTTCGGCCGACCACTGTTTCACCTCTTTCAGCAATGTCTCTGAATTGATTCCGACCAAGGCCCCGGGCAGAATGTCCAGGGATTGCTCCTCCTCGAAGAGGATCAGCTCTCCATCCGAGAGCCTGATCTTCATCTGACGCTGGGCTGCTGTTTCACTCCGGTTCTCTATGGTCGCCTGTACTTTGAACACTCCATCGCGGTATATCTCATCCAGTCCGGCATGCACCTGGAAATCTGCCAGGGCAAGCTGCGGTTTAGCATAGAGGTATACTTCGCGCTCGATGCCACTCATTCGAAGCATGTCCTGGCTCTCCAGGTAGCTGGCATCGCTCCAGCGAAACATCTGCAGGGAAAGCAGGTTTTCTCCGGTGGAAAGCAGGGAGCTAATATCAAATTCGGCCGGGGTTTTAGAGCCCTGGGAGTAACCCGCAAACTGGCCGTTGATATAAAGGTACATGGCCGATTTGGCCCCGGCAAAGTGCAGGATAATCTGCAGTCCGGACCACTGTTCAGGTACAGTGAATCGATGCCTGTAGGTCCCCACCGGATTGTAATCTTTCGGGGCATCGGGCCAGGAGGTGCAAAAGGGATAACGCTCGTCCAGGTAGATGGGATATCCGTAACCCTCCACCTCCCAGTTGGCAGGAACCGGGATGCTGTCCCAGTGTCTGTCATCCAGGTCGACCCGGTAAAAATCCTTTACCCGCTCGCGGGGGGATCTGGTCCAGTTAAATTTCCAGGAGCCTTTCAGGGAGAGGTAGCGTTCCGAGGAGTCGGGCTGTTCCAGGGAGGCCAAAGCTTCTGTTTCATAGGCAAAGAAGCTGGCCCTGGGAGCCAGTTTATTTACCCCGAATACGGTATGATCGCTGTGCAGATCCTGTTTTTCCCAGCGCTCTTTGGGTGCACAGGACCAGAGCATCAGAAGACTTGATATGAAGAGGAAGTTACGTATCATAATATTTGCATAAAATCTTCACGAAATACCCGGTCCAGTGCCTCTAAAAGCATGTCCGCGTGCTCTCTGGAGAAGACCATGGGGGGTTTGATCTTCATCACATTCATATCTTTACCATCAGTGCTCATTAGAATTCCCAGCTCCTTCATCCGGTTTGCCAGATAGGCCGCCTTTTCGGCCTGGGGATTCAGTTTTTGATCACAAAGCTCGATTCCCAGGAAGAGTCCCTGGCCCCGCACATCGCCGATGAGCGGAAATTCCTTTTGCATTTTTTTTAGCGCAGCTTTCAGGTAGTTACCTGTCTTCAGGGCATTCTCCTGCAAACCTTCGTCCCGAATAACCCGCAGCACCTCTGTACCAATGGCACTGGAAACAGGGTTGCCCCCGAAGGTGTTAAAATATTCCATGCCGTTGGCAAAGGTATCGGCTACTTCAAGGGTGCATACCACAGCGGCCAGTGGGTGACCATTACCGATGGGCTTGCCAATGGTGACAATATCGGGGATTACTCCATGGAGCTGGAATCCCCAGAACTGCTCGCCCATTCGTCCACATCCCACCTGTACTTCATCGGCAATACAGAGCCCTCCCGCTTTGCGGACCGCTGCATAGGCCATCTCCAGGAAATCCTCGGGGAGTTCAATTTGTCCCCCGCAGCTGAGGATGCTTTCACAGATAAAGCCGGCAGGTTTCCTGCTCAGGGCCAGGATATGATCCATCTTTTGCTGCACATAGTCTGCATAAAGCGCTCCGCTTTTCTCACCCCGGTGAATCCCCCTGAAGCGATCCGGGAGGGGGACGATATGGGTATGCTCCGGGGCTCCGGAGCCGCCCTTCCCGTCGAACTTGTATGAGCTGATACTAACACAGCCCGTGGTATTTCCGTGATAGCCCATCTCTATGGCAATCATATCCTTTTGCCCGGTACAGGCCTGCGCCATGCGCAGGGCCAGTTCATTGGCCTCACTACCCGAGTTGACCATATGAACTACCGATAACTCTTCCGGGAAGGTGCTGAGCAGTTCTCTGGCAAATTCGTTGATGTTCTCGTGCAGGTAGCGGGTATTGGTGTTGAGCATAGCCATCTGCTGCTGTCCGGCTCTGACCACCCGCGGGTGCTCGTGTCCCACATGAGCCACATTATTGACCGTATCCAGGAACCGTCGTCCCATATGATCGATCAGGTAGGTCCCATCGCCACGGACCATCTTCAGTGGCTCTTCATAGGAGAGGCTCAGGCTTTTTCCCAGGTGCATTTTCCTGTAGGTGATTATTTCAGCAGAATCTTCGCCGGGTTGCACCTCCAGTCCTTTCTGCCGGAACAGCAGGTTGGGGTCCGGACAGATACTCTTCCAAATATCCATCTCCCTGGGATAAGCTACGCCGGGAAAATCATTCACATAATTAAGCAGAGAAAGCATCACTTCGAAGTGAAGGTGGGGGGCCCAGTTTCCGTTTTCAGGATAGGTACCAATGCTACTTAACAGCTGGCCCTTTTTAATCTGATCACCTGGTTTTAATTGCCCCACGCTATCGATAGACTGATGACCATAGAGGGTGTAAAAGGTGAGACCGTCTTCACGGTGCTCCAGGATGATTAGTCCCCCGTACTCTTTATCACCCTTATCATTGACTGCACAAATCACCTTCCCGTCGAACAGGGAATGAACAGGAGTCCCAGCCGGAACCCAGAAATCGATTCCCAGGTGTACTGTACGGCTCTCTTTTCCGTTGTTGCCCATACGATCGTAGGCCCGGGAAGTATAAAGGGCCCTGGGTTCCAGGTAGCCGCCCGCAATAAGCCGGCCTGGCACTTCCGCCTGTAATCTTTCAATCTGAAACTGGAAAAGTTTCAGATCATCGGCAGCTTCCCGGTCACCCGTAAAAGTACCTGACACACTCAGATCCAGGGGGTGAATGCTTTCCTTTTCAAGAGAGGGGAAGAGCGAGCTGAGAGAAAGGCTTTGATTCGCAGACCAATTCCTGAATGCTTTCTCCCGGGGATGGGCCGAAAATCCGCAGGTATGCCTGAAGCTGTAGTGGGCAAAGTCCCGGCTGAGCTTTCTCCATTTAAGCAGCAGCTCCCAGGCGGGAGCTTCACTGACCAAGAGATATTCATTGTCCGGCTCTTTCTGCCGGTTGATGGCCGATTTGCAAACACTGATGATCAGCTTCATGGCCACCAGAACAAAGAGCTGCTCAAGCTCTTCCGCCAACAGGGGAAAACTGTTGTGGTATCCCCTCACCAGAGGAAGGGCTGCACTAAGCGGATCGGGTACACCCATGACCGCATAGGCGATGGTGGTGGCCAGATCGTTGATGGTCTGGGTATGGATGGCATCCCCGTAATCAATGATCCCCTTTACTTCAGGATCAAGAAAATCGTCGGTGACCACAATATTGAAATCATTGACATCACTATGCACCACGCTTTTGCGCAGGGTAGCATATACTTCCTGCAAATTTTCAAACTGCTCACTGAAATAGCGAAGAATCTCCTGTTTCTCCCCGGAGAAAAGATGATCGTATTCCCGGGTCCACCCCGCCTGCGCCACATCCCATTCATAGGAGCGATTCGCCTGGGGATGTTCAAAACCCTGCAGGGTTTTAGTTAGCCGGCCGGCTTCCTCTCCAAGGCTGTGGAGCAAGTGGTTGGTGATGGGGTTCACGGACGACCAGAGGCGTCCCTCCACCCAGGTGAGTAGCCGGACCTGTCGGATAGTTCCTGCCTCATCCTTTATTTCACTCCTGTATGATCCGTGCAGGTTTGGAAGAGGAACAGGAGAGATGATTTCCGGATCGCCTTTAGCAACATGTCGCAGAATCGTTTGCTGAAATTCCAGGTATTCAGAATCGGTTTTGGGACGACCAATCTTTAACAGGTAGCTTTCAGCTTTAGTCTTAATCCGGTAGTTGAGGTCCACTTCTCCAGGCAGGGGAACAGCTGTACCTTTTATGCCATATAGTTCAAAAGCGATGCTTGTCGCCTGGCTCTCAGATATCTTTGTCTTCGTGTACATGCCCTTTTACAATAAGCCTAAAAATAACTAAAATTTGGAAGGAAGGGCCCCCGCTTTCAGGCGGATCTGATCCAGAACCCTTTCACGCCGACAAACATGTTTATTCACTGGCTCAAAACAGCCTTGATCACCCTCAGGTCAAGGGCCATTGAATCACAGAAAACCAAGCTCCTGCTACTTGATCCTGTGGGTGAAGAGTTGCTGAAAAAAGTCTCCGAAGTGCTTCCAGTGGATCTTGGAACGTGAATTTTGAACCTTCACCATCGTCCTGCGTATACACAAGCCTAACCAATAAGAGAATATTATCATGAGAAATATTATTTCAGGAATAGTGATGTCACTGTTCGTTATGTTTACACTGACAGGATGTGAAGCAGACAATAAGACATTGCTGACCGATGGTGTCTGGACCTTTCAGAACATGACCACCGATAGTGAAGATGAGACGATTGTTGCCCTTATTGCCCTGGGAAAAGCACTTCTTACCGATGCGACCCTGGAGTTCCAGGAAGGAGGAACCTATATTATCACTTCTCCGCTGGTTGATGATCCTTCCACGGGCGACTGGTCACTGATTGGCGAACAGATTATCATGAATCCTGATGGCGATGAACTACCTTCCACCTCTAACATTGAGGCCCTTACAAAGGATAAACTTTCCTACAAGGAGACTTTCGTGGATGGGCAGATGAACAACTATACAGTAACAACTACCTGGACCAGGTAGCGGATAAAGGAAAAAATAAGGGCCTTCTCAATGAATTTTGAGAGGGCCCCTTTTGTTATTGTTATATGCTCATTTCTTTATAATACCTGAGCTTCATCCCTTTTATATGTTTCTCCTTCAGACAGGTATAATTCCATGGGGAAGAGCTCAGGGTAAGGTGATGGGGATTTTCGACCTGTATATCCGATTGCAGGAGGTGGATGGCATGTCCTCCGGCTTTGACCACCCGCTCGATTTCTTTTAGCTCTTTCGGAAGGTTCCAAGCCATGGCGTTGGAGGTGATCAGAACATCCAGGGAGTTGTCGGGAAGCGGAATGGAATCAAGGGTGCCTTCCATGATAATCACGTTCTTCACGCTTTGTTTCACTGCTTTCTCTTTCATGAAGGAACGAAAGCTGGCAAGGGGTTCCACAGCATAAACGGTTTGAACCATTGGGGCCACCAGGAAAGTGATCCTGCCTGCGCCTGCCCCTACATCCGCCAGGATCTTCCCTTCCAGGGAAGTAAGAGCACTGATCTCATCGATCTCCCATTTAATAGGTGCATGTGCGTCAAATTGCGCCGGATGTTTATTGAAGATGATCAGATCGCCTATCTCCCATAAGGCTTCCTGGCATTGCTCTTTGATCAGATCTTTATCGGCAGGAGCTTTGTTTTCTTTCAGAATACTCTCTAGAAATGAGCTGATTGGTGGATGCTTTGAGACCAGGAAGCTGTATGCCTCAGGATAGGTATGAAGAAGAGTGGCAAACTCTTCTATGGTGACCCTGTCGGGAAGATAGGCTATCTGGAAAGACTCCAACAAAAGGAGATCCTCCCACCGAAGAGAGATCTCCGGGAATCGATTCCTGAGTATTTTTGAGTAAGTCATCTTCTTTTGTAAACGCTGATTAAACTTATGATAAAAATATGGCATCATAGATACATCTAATGGACATTTAAAACTAAACGCACTATGAAAACTTATATACGTATACCGGCCCCGATGCTCGCGGGACTTCTCCTTGCATCAACTGCTTTACCCATGAAATTCACAATTTTAGATTTGAAGGCTACCTCCTTCAGGCTTATAAATTCAAAAAGGCCCGGAGGCAGGATTTATTGATTAGCAGGTGCTTTGTGATGCAAAGTAAATAGGAATATTATTTTTGTAACTTTTCAATCTGAAGGTTGTCTAAATTTCAGAACTCCTTACTTGTCGTAGTCTAAGTTAGCGGATATTTTGAAAACCATCCTTAATTCTGTACCTGGAAATATGGTTTCAGTCTGGTTTAACAGGTTTGCCAATTCAGCAGCTGCCTGATTATACCTATTAGCAGATAACGAGTAGAGTACTACATTGAGGATATTATTTTTATAATCAGGGATCACATCGGCATTTGCCTGTATGATTTGTTTGACGACCATCCTCTTTTCTTTATCAGCATTGGCAAGGTGGGGAGATATAAGTGATGCAACAGCAGATTCGGCCCTGTAACATATCATTTTGATCACATTCATAAATATCTTGCTTTCGGTTTTCAGCTTGTTATACCGTGTTTCTTCAGGCATCTGGCTTAGCTTGATACGAGGCAGGATCTTTTTTCTTTCCATAACCAGTACGCTTTCCTCCTGACTGTATTGGTCCAGTATTTGTTTGTATTCCATCTGTTTGTCAGTAATCTGAGGCAATGCCTCAAGTTCACTGTCCATAACCTGTTCAACAAGGGGGTAGAATTTTGATTCAAGGCGTTGTTTTTTCTCGTTGAGTTTTTTCAGTTGATAGGTAAGTTTTCGGTATTGTGGGTTTACCACTGTCTTTTCCATGTCAATAGTT
>JAOZQY010000144.1 GCA_029931975.1 Bacteroidales bacterium
ATGACCACCAAAGGACATGTTGTTGACCATCAGTTGCTGGTTAAAGCACTGGGTGTTGGATGTAGCTTTGGGTGTAATGTTGGCAGGATGGCTCCCAATAATATAACCTATTCCAGTGCGGTCACAATAGACGGAAAGCTCAAATTTTATCTTGGCGAAGGGGAAATCACAGCAGATGAAATACCTGAAGGATATTTTGGAGGTGCCGGGGTAGTTCAGATCAACAATCTCCAGGATCATTTAAGAACCATAGGATATGGTGGTTACAGGCACCATGTTAGCCTTACTCCGGGATATGTGAAGCAGGCAATTGAAGAAGCATTTACAATCTACCTGGGTTATGAAGTCATTTCATTTAACTAAGATTTGCATTATTCTTTAAACTAATAACAGATTAAAATACTGATGAAAACAATGGTAATAACAGGAGCCAGTACCGGACTTGGAAAAGTGATGGCCCTGAAGTTTGCACAAGATGGATATAAGGTTTGTGCAATTGCAAGAAGCATGGAGAAACTTGACGATCTGGCAAGTCAGGTATCCGGACAAATAGTTGCATATACGGCAGATGTTGGAGATGCTAACCAGGTTAATGAGACTTTTGATAAGATTTATGCAGAGCATGAGAGAATTGATGTGCTGATTAATAACGCATCTGTGTTCAACAGTTGCAATTTCCATGAAGAGGAGCTTAGCAACATTGCAAGACTCATTGATACGAATCTGAAGGGCACAATGTTTTGCACACATGCTGTATTGAAATTAATGGTAGAGCAAAAAAGTGGTCATGTAATAAATATTGCCTCGGTTTCCGGAACTCACGGAATCCCGCAACAGGCAATATACGGCGCATCGAAACATGGTGTTGTAGGTTTCAGTGATGTAATCGGACAGGAAGTGAAGGAGTTCGGTGTACATGTTTGTGCCATTTGTCCCGGTGGTATTGATACACCTCTGTGGAATGAATCAAATCCATATCCCGGCATTAACGAGGATCTAATTGATCCGGAAGAGTTGACAGAGCTGATTGGTTTTGTGCTGGACAAGCCAACTCTCTATAAGAAACTTATAATGTTTCCAATGAGTGAGTGGCATTAATAATATAAAACTGATAGTATGAAATGCACATTACTCGCTTTAGCACTGATAATTTCACTTTCATGTTCCGGCCAAACTCAAATGCCGGAACTGATTGATGATAATGCATTTAACGCCGAACTGGATGGAGTTAAAATAGGATTATTCAATTTACAGAATGAAAATGGATTGGTTGTCCAGATCACTAATTATGGTGGCAGGGTAGTATCTCTCTGGGTCCCCGACAAATATGGCAATTTTGAAGATATTGTTTTTGGTTATGAATCGTTGGATCGATATTTGAATTCGAGCCAAAATTACTTTGGGGCAATTGTTGGTCGCTGTGTAAACCGGATAGCCAACGGAAAATTCACCTTGAATGATACCGTTTACACGCTGCCAAAAAACAATAACGCACATCATATAAATGGTGGAATCAATGGATTTAACAATGTAGTTTGGAATGTCGAAAAGGTTGATGAAACAATATTGGTTTTGACCTATTTATCACCTGATATGGAAGAAGGCTATCCCGGAGACCTGCAGGTACAAGTGAATTACCAACTAACCGAAGACAATAAATTTATAATTGAATACCGGGCAACCACCAATAAGCCATGTCCAGTAAATATGACCCACCACTCTTTCTTTAATTTGCATGGTGCCGGGAGCGGTTCAATCAACGACCATATCATGCAAATTAATGCCGATTATTACACTCCTGTAAACAATGAGGTAATTCCAACGGGTGAGATTGCAAAAGTGGAAGGTACACCCATGGATTTTAGAAAACCTACAGTTATTAATGATCGAATAAATAGCGATTTTGAACAACTGAAATTTAGCGGGGGTTATGGGCATAACTGGGTTTTAAATCAATCAGGAAACGGATTAACTTTTGCGGCAAGATTAGTTGAACCTGTTTCAGGAAGAGTAATGGAAGTATATACCAACGAACCTGGCCTGCAACTCTATGGTGGAAATAATATTGCTGGCTTTGGCACCGGCAAAGGAGGAAAAGTTTATGGTCACCGTGGTGGCTTCTGCCTCGAATCTCAGCATTACCCTGACAGCCCCAATCAGAAAAACTTCCCTTCAATCATTTTATACCCGGGAGAGAAGTACTATTCCATATGTGAATATAAGTTCGGAGTTGTAGAATAGAAATACCGACAGGACAATGCTTTATATAAAAAGGCAATTCAGACATTCAATTTATTCATAAAAAACAAAAAATGAAAATGCAATTATTTCTAATCTTAGGTCTTTCAGAGCGTTTGGGACAATATTGGTATGGGATCATCCAACCTGCGAAATTGTTCTATTTAATGACCCTGATAGCCGGATTGTCTATTTTGGAAGGTTGTATGCCCGCTCAAGAGAGATCAACTCCGAATATTATCCTCATCATGTCGGATGATATGGGATATTCTGATATAGCTTGTTATGGAGGAGAGATTAAAACACCCAATCTGGATAAGCTTGCATCCGAAGGCTTACGCTTCACACAGTTTTATAATACAGGACGTTGTTGTCCGACCAGGGCAAGCCTGCTCACTGGCCTCTATCCGCATCAAACAGGCATAGGTCATATGGTAGATAGTTGGAGTCCGCGTTACGGTGAGGGTTATACGGGTGATCTTAACCGTAAAAGCGTCACCATTGCAGAGGTGCTGAAGCAGAAGGGTTACCTTAATTATATTGCAGGTAAATGGCATATAGCTTCCGATTTTGCACCAGATGGTCCTAAACATAACTGGCCGCTACAGCGTGGGTTCGATCGTTTTTATGGGACAATCTTTGGAGCGAATAGTTTCTGGGATCCCTTTACCCTAACTCGCGGAAACACGATGATTTCACCATATAATGATCCTGAATATAGGCCTGAAAAATATTATTACACCGATGCGATAAGCGATAACGCTGTTAAGTTTATTGATGAACATGAAAGCACTAATCCGTTCTTTATGTTTGTTTCTTATACTGCTGCACACTGGCCTATGCATGCCTTTGAAGAAGATATTTCTAAGGTTAAAGGTCGTTATGACTCAGGATGGGATGCCATCAGAGAAGAGCGTTTAAAAAAAATGAAGGCGTTGGGCCTGGTTGATGATGCATGGGTAATGACCCCACCAGATAATATAGGTTGGGAAAATGAAAAGAATAAGCAGTGGATGCTGGCACGAATGGAAGTATATGCAGCAATGACTGAAAACATGGATCGTGGAATTGGGAGGATTATTTCTAAACTAAAGGATGTAGGAAAATTGGACAATACAATTATTTTCTTTCTTCAGGATAATGGCGGATGCGCCGAAGAGTATTCATCAGTTGGTCCTGTTACTAAGGTTGTAACTCCCGATGAAGCATATGTTATGGCTGATGACGAATTACAGACTGAAATGCGACCAAGATTTACCCGCCAGGGTAAACCTATGACCATTGGAGAAGGGGTAATGCCCGGTCCTCCCGGCACGTATGTTGCATACGGCCAGGAGTGGGCCAATGTGTCAAACACACCGTTTCGTGAATATAAACATTGGGTTCATGAAGGAGGTATTTCTACACCCCTGATTGTTCACTGGCCCGAAAATATTGAAGCCAAAGGTGAATTCAGGCATCAGCCAGGGCATATCATTGATATCATGGCAACCTGTGTGGATATTGCCAATGCCGATTACCCGAAGGAATATATGGGTAACAAAATAACTCCCATGGAAGGGCTAAGCCTTGCTCCGGCATTCAAAAATCATCCACTCAACAGGGAGGCAATCTACTGGGAACATGAGATGAACAGAGCGATCAGAAAGGGACAATGGAAACTTGTTTCAAAGGGAAATATGGAGAAGCATCAGTGGGGTGAATGGGAATTGTATGATATGGAAACAGATCGTACAGAAATGTTCAATCTGGCAAATAAGTATTCGGAGATTGTTGAAGAATTGAGTGGGATGTGGGATGAATATGCTTATAGGACCAAAGTCTATCCATCTCCCTGGGAGGAGAAATAGACTGCTTAGATGATCGAATTAAATACACGTAAGGAAATGAAAAACACACTATTTATTCTGGCCCTGATTGTTCTATTTTCATGCAATGGACAACCTGATATGCCGGAACTGATTGATGATAATGCGTTCAACACCCAACTGGATGGGAAAAAAGTAGGATTGTTCACTTTACAGAATGAAAATGGTTTGGTAACCCAGATCACTAATTATGGTGCCAGGGTAGTAAATCTATGGACTCCGGACAAAAACGGTAGTTTTGAAGATATTGTTTTAGGTTATGAATCGTTGGAAAGTTATTTGAGCTCCGACTATATCTACTTTGGGGCATTAATTGGCCGTTATGCAAACCGGATAGCCAACGGACAATTCACCCTGAATGATATCGTTTATACACTGGCAAGAAACAATAATGCGAATCATATACACGGCGGGGTAAAAGGATTTAACAACGTAGTTTGGGATGTTGAACAAGTTGATGAAACAACATTGGTTTTGACCTATTTATCTCCTGATATGGAGGAAGGCTATCCCGGAGATCTGTTGATAAAAGTACAATACCAATTAACCGATGGCAACGAATTGAAAATTGAGTACACAGCAACCACCAATAAGCCTGGCCCTGTAAATATCACCCACCACTCCTTCTTCAATTTACATGGTGCCGGAAACGGTTCAATCAACGACCATATCATGCAAATAAATGCTGACTATTATACACCTGTTGACAAGGGATTAATTCCAACCGGTGAAATCGCAAAAGTGGAAGGAACTCCAATGGATTTCAGGAAGCCTGTAGTTATTGGTGACCGTGTAGATTATGATTTTGAACAAGTGAAAATTGGTAATGGGTACGACCATAACTGGGTTTTGAATAAGGACGGTAACGAAGTAGACTTTGCCGCCAGAGTAGTTGACCCTGCTTCAGGGAGAACCATGGAAGTGTATACCAACGAACCCGGAATGCAGTTTTATGGGGGTAATTTTATGGAAGGCTTTGGTACCGGCAAAGGAGGGAAAGTCTATGAATATCGCGCTACCTTCTGTCTCGAAACCCAGCATTACCCCGACAGCCCAAACCAGGAACACTTCCCTTCAACCATATTGTACCCCGGTGAAGAGTATTATTCGATATGTGTGTATAAATTCGGGGTCGAAGAATAGCTAATACCGTGAGAAAAAAATAACAAAAATCAGTTTAGATATTCAACTAATTTTATTAATAATAGGAAAGATGAAAAAGCAAATATTTTTAATAGTCCTACTCAGCGGGTTCGTTTGGGTTCAGTCACTTGCCCAATCATTTGAAAGCTCAAATCAGGCAGGAACCTTTGGTTATGACCTGAATTTCTTCAAGAAATATGAAGAACCCATTGTGCTAAAAAATAACAATGACCAGTGTCAGATAGTTGTCGTTGCTGATTATCAGGGACGCGTAATGACAAGTACTTCTAATGGCATAAAAGGCAAAAGTTATGGCTGGGTAAACTACGACCTGATTTCATCCGGCGAGGTAAAAGAACAAATAAATGCCTATGGTGGGGAAGACAGGTTTTGGATGGGACCGGAGGGAGGACAATATTCAATATTCTTTGAAAAAGGGAAAGATTTTATTGTGGATAACTGGCACACACCTAAATCAATTGATACAGAGCCCTTTGATCTAATAGAAAATACAGATGCCAGGGCAGTCTTTAGAAGAAAGATCCAACTGACCAATTATGCAGATTATCAATTTAATATTGGTGTTACAAGAGAAATCTCAATACTCAATAGATCCACCATCGTGGACAACTTAAATATTGATCTTGGTGATAATGTATCATATGTAGCTTTTCAATCTGATAATGCGATTAAAAACATTGGCACTTCTAACTGGACAAAAGATAAAGGGCTATTATCCATCTGGATACAGGGGATGTACATTCCTTCCGAAAACACTACGGTTATTATTCCTTATAAAGGTTCGTTGGATTTAAACACCAGTTATTTTGGTGAAATTGGAGCGGATAGATTAAGTATAACCAATAGTGCTGTACTATTCAAAGGAGACGGACAGTACAGGTGTAAAATTGGATT
>JAOZQY010000059.1 GCA_029931975.1 Bacteroidales bacterium
ATTCCATTCTCATAGAGACGGGTTGAATTCCATGGCTTTTTTTCTTCAATATCGGACCGCTATTTTTTTATTTCATTAAACGATAGTGCAGATAGTCCAGCATTAGCGGAATATCCTTTTGATTTATTCCGTTTCCGACCAGGTATTCCCGGTCATCTTCCATGATCTTCAGAAAGTCCTCCATCTCAAAATTCAGGTCCCTTAAAGATAGCACATACAGTTCCACTGCATCTCTCTTATTGCCCAGGGCCCATTGCAGGTGTCCGTAATTGATATAGTCATAATAGCCGGGGTTCCCTTCAAACACTTTTGTGAAGTACTTATCCGATTTCTCCAATTCGCCCAGGGCAAAATAGCACCAGGCAATGGGTCGGAGAATGTGTGGGCTTCCCGGATTCATGTACTCAATTTTAAAGTAGTGCTTCAGAGCAGTATTATACTCCCCCAGCTTCAGGTGACAGAACCCGATCAGCGATTCGGTGGTCTGATCGTCGGGCTGCAGCACTGATGCTTTTTCATATGCTTCAAGAGCCTGGCTGTAATCGCCCAGTTTCCTGTAACATATTCCCATGTTTTTCAAGGTCCAGAGCCTCGGTTCACTGGTTAAACCGATGCGCTGGTAGTATTGAACAGCTGAAGTGAAATTTCCCATCTTTTGTTCACAATAGCCTGCTTTTTCAAGCAACTCCCTGTCGTTGGGCTGCGACTTCAGCAACATTTTAAAAATATCCAGCGCCTCTTCAAAATGGTCCTTTTCAAAAAGATACTCGGCAATATTCCTGGTAATAGAATCGTCCTCTACAATCTGGGCAAAGAAATCAGACCTGTAAAGGTCCAGCTTCCCACCGAATACATCCTCAAATTCGTTCTTAAAAGGAGATATCTTAAAAAAGCGGTAAAGATCCTGTATGTACTGGATAAATACCGTTCTCCTGGTAAAATTGCCCGATGTAAGATTCTCATCATCCAGCATCTCCTGCATGCCTTCCATCTCCATTAAAAAAGCCTTGGAAAGCATCTGTTTCTGTTCTTCGGGCAAATAACGCAAATTGAGGATAAAACTATACTTGTCACTGTTACAGAGAAAAGGCGTTTTCTTCAGTCCGTCCACAAAAAGATCAGGATCAAAGGTGTCGCTCTTTGAATCATATATTTCCTTCAGATCGGGATTTTCTTTGTGGAAGGGAACCAGCCAGTTGGTCATTTCGTTAAAAAACGGGAATTGCTTCAGGTGTGCAAAGGTGGTCATATATACATCGGCTCCTTCCATCTGCAACTTCATAAACTCATCCACCTTCCTGTAGAGATCATCCGACTCGCTGAACATGGATTCCCAGTCAGGATTCCTACCCTCTTCCAGAATCTCGTCCCGTATATCATCCATTTTCAGCTTGTCCTCCAGCTTTGGCTTTAATTTAGCCATCTCGGGCATCAGGTCTTCCTGCAATTTCCTGCCAATCTCCAGGGTATCCCTTGTACGAATCAGTTGCAGCGCAATCTTTTCCATGTCCTGCTCAAGTTTCATATGCTCACCTATCAGCTTCAGCCTGTAAATAATATTGGGGTAAAATTCCACCCTCTTATCGTACTGATAGAGCAAAATGAAAAGCGCCACCAGCGCCCTGGCCGAAATTTCCTGATCTTCTTCTTCCGCAAAATCAATGAGCCTGTGAACCTTTTCTTCGTCCCAGTATCTTAATCCCGAAAGCAGGATGGCGCTGATATAGAGCGCCTTCTCATGCCATAGAAAATCATGACAGGAAATAATAGCTGCTGACAGGCTGTTTTCTGCCTCATTATACCGATTGCTTAACCAGAGGTGTTTGAAGATATCGGAAGACAGCTTCCGCCGACGCTCATCATCTGTCCCAGGGGAGATCCTTCCTTCATCAATCATCTCATCCAACTCCCTTTTGAACGAAAGATCATCCATGGTCTCAATCACCCGCTTTCCTGTAAGCTCCTGCTGTCGATCCACCTCCTGTTTTAAAATATAGGTGTGCCATCCGGAATTTTTCTCCATCAACCGGTTCTTTACCCGGTCGGCCAGCTCCAAAATAGAGCTTAATAGCTTATTATATACTTTATCCCGCTCAGGGTCCTGAACTCCTTCCAACATATATTTAAGCATCTGCTCATAAGTATGTTCCAGGTGCTCCTGTTGTATGAAAAAATCGCTGTACCCGGATTCGCTCACCAGTTTGTTGAGTACATCCAGAGCATCCTTTACCTTCCTGGCTGAAACCAGGTTACAGAGATGCTTGTACAGGCTCTTTATCTTGCTGACATTGATCATTCCTTAAGTATTTCAGGATCTTATCCAAATATCAAGCCATGGCTCAGATGCAGACAGAATGACATACAAGTTAAGATAAAAAAAGATAGCTTTCAGTCCTGGTTCTTTCTGACCAGGGGATAGACCACATAGGAATATAACCAGCAACCCATACAGAAATTTAGTCCGCATTCCAGAAATGCAAAGAGTACCAGAACGCTGCCCAAGATGTAGGACAGACAGGAAAGATCCAGTAATGCCGCCAGGCTTGTGATCATGGTAAGTATAAAACCAATCCTTGCAGCAAACATTTTGGGAGCTTTGTCAATAAGAATCACCTGGATGCCCAACACTTTAACAGTTAGATGTGCCAACCATCCAAGCGGACTGTATTTAAAGCGGGTAAAGGCCCGGATAAAAAAATCCATAACAAGCAGAGCTGGAATCAGGACATTCCCGGTGATAAAATACCCTCCCATGGTAACAATTACTCCCAATGCAGTCACCCTCACCCTGTTCTCATCCACCCGCTCCGGGGATACCGGACATATCAATTGATTGAATTGTTTCATAATTGCAAACCTAAAATGGCGTAACACATCTTTTGACGCTGAAGGGGTCCAAACCTTACATCACCAAAAGAATTAGGTATATTTTAACAAAATCCGCTATATTCACGGCGAGACAGGAGCATGCAGATTCACCATCCAAATATCCAAAAGACCAGCATCCGGATTGATCCGGATGATATATTCAAGCTTCTTGGAGATCAGCAGCCTCACATAGATTCTCACACAAGCAACCTGGTGAAACAATACATCCCAAGCTGCCTGGAAATCAGCTCCCCTGCAGGAGCAATTGTCCGGGTAGAGGCCATAGAAAACGAATTGCCTCATGAAATCACCATTCCGGGAATCACATTTCATCCAGGTAAGATCATTGGAAAAATGCTTCGCCATTCCGAATCCTACGCTCTATTTCTTGTCACAGCTGGTCCAGAGCCGGAAAAACTGGCCAGAAAATTACTGGACGAAGGAAACTACCTGGAAGGATATATAGTGGATCTGGTGGCATCGTCCATCGTTGAGTCTGCAGCAGATTATCTGGAAGAACAGGTCCGGATAATGGCCAAAGAGCAAGGCATGCAAATAAGCAAGCGCTACAGTCCGGGCTATTGTGACTGGAACGTAGCAGAACAAGAAAAACTGTTCAGACTGTTCCCTGCTAAGTGCTGCGGAATCTCTCTTTCTGAATCATCCCTGATGAATCCTGTAAAATCGGCCAGTGGAATTATCGGCCTGGGAAGCCATGTGACATACAGGGATTACACCTGCGAGATTTGCCCCATGCTTAACTGCCAGTTCCGGAAAACAAAGGAAAACTAAAGTTTTGCTCTCACTCCCCTGAAAGTGTTTCCATTCCGAAATTGAATTTTAGAGATGGAGCCCTTTCCTCTTCCATCATCCTGGCAAAAGAATCTACAAGCCCCGGATGAGCTTCTGCCACATTCTTCTCCTCAAAGGGATCGCTCTCCAGATTGTAAAGTTCCAGCGGACCATCGGGATCCTTCCCCACATTCAGCCTGACAGCTTTCCACTCATCACATAGAATGGCCTGTCTTCCTCCCATCTCGTGGAACTCCCAGTAAAGATTCCTGTGCTCCTTCTGCTCCTCTCCCAGCAGTTCGGGAAGAAAGGAGATTCCATCGGTTTCTCCACATTCAAATCCTGTCAGATCAGCCAGGGTGGGAAGCACATCCCAGAAGGCCGAGATATGATCGGAAACCAGGCCTTTATCTATGCTGCCCGGCCATGATACAATCATAGGCACCCTCAGTCCACCCTCATAAAGATCTCTTTTTAAGCCCCGCAAACCGCCACTGCTGTTAAAAAACCGGGGGTCGGCTCCTCCTTCCTGGTGTGGTCCGTTATCGCTGGTAAAGATAATGATGGTATTGCTGGTGAGACCCAGCTCCTCTACCACCTGGACAATCTCCCCCACATATTGATCAATCCGGTGGACCATGGCAGCAAAAGTGGCATGAGGATTAGCCTGGCTGCAATACATAGAGATATTCATGTCAGGTCCGTAGTCGGCTCCCGGCCTTCCCACAAATGGAGTTTCCGAAAACCTTCCCAGGTAGAACTGGTAAATATCATCGTCCGGAACAATCAATTCCGCGTGAGGAATGACAATGGGTACATAGGCAAAAAAGCTGGTGTCGCGGTGCTCCCTGATAAAATCAATGGTACGCTGCTGAATGAGATCGGGGGCATAAGTCTTTGTTGAGCTCCAGTCATTACCCTCCAGGTACACTTTCTCTGTGTTCTCCCACAGATATTCAGGATAGTAGCGATGGGCGTAGCGCTGACAGTTATACCCAAAAAAATGATCGAAACCCTGGTTCACAGGATCCCCTTCTGAACCCGGATAGCCAAGTCCCCATTTCCCAAATGCCCCGGTAAGATATCCGGCCTCTTTCAATCGTTCTGCCAGGGTAATTGCCGATGCGGGAAGAGCCTCCTGACCCTCAGGCTGTACTTCCTGATTTCCGCGAATGGGAGTATGACCTGTATGAAGACCGGTCAGCAGGACTGAGCGCGAAGGTGCACAGACCGTGCATCCCGAATAGTGTCTGGTAAACCGGATTCCCTCACTGGCAAGCTGATCCAGATGAGGAGTGGCAAACTTCTCCTGGCCATAACAGGCCAGGTCACCATAGCCCAGATCGTCGGCCAGGATATAGATAATGTTGGGAGTTGTTTTCTCATCAATACGAGAACCGCTTTTTGATTTACAGCCACTAATGGCCAGCGCCAGAAGCACAGCAAAAAGGTAGAAGCTATTTTTCATTGTAAGGAAGCTTATGAATAAGCATACAATGTAATCATTTTGAACCTTAGGTCTTCCGGATTGTTTACATTTGCGTCATGAAAAAGGTCTCTTTTAAAACATTGGGTTGTCGCTTGAACCAGTATGAAACAGATGCCCTGGTCAGCCAGTTTCACCACGCAGGATATCAGGTAGTCGACTATTCAACACCTGCCGATATTACCGTGATCAATACCTGCACGGTCACCAGCCAGAGTGATCAGAAATCCAGAAATACCATCAACCATGCTGCCAGGAAGAATCCGGATGGTATGGTCGTGGTTACCGGTTGTATGGCCAACAATCACAAGGAGCAGCTGGAGGCCAATGAGAAGATCACCTATGTGGTGGACAATGAACGCAAAAGCCAGATCGTGTCGCTGGTGGATGCCCATTTCAAGGGAGAGCTAGTTCATCCCGAAACCTATCCAGGAGATGTATTTGGATTTGAGACAGTCGACAAGAGCCTGCATACCCGCACCTCCATTAAGATACAGGATGGATGTGATAATTTTTGCACCTACTGCATCGTCCCGTCGGTAAGAGGGCGGGCGGTAAGTCGCCCGCTGGGTGAAATCCTGGAGAACATCCGCCGGGTGGTCGACAACGGATTCAAAGAGATTGTAATCACCGGGGTAAATATTGGGCGCTACGATTTTGAACAGTACAACCTGGAGCGTGCCATTGATAAGATTGTGGAGCTTCCCGGAGATTTCCGCATCCGGATTTCCTCCATGGAACCGGATGGCTTTGGTCCTGATTTTCACAAGGTTTTCCAACATCCTAAAATGGCTCCCCACCTGCATCTTTGTATCCAGAGTGGATCTGATGTAATCCTGCGAAAAATGCGAAGAATGTATAGCACGCAATCCTTTATGGATATCGTTTCCGCCTTTCGCAAAGAGATAAGCGACTTTAATTTCACCACAGATGTGATTGTGGGGTTTCCCGGTGAAACTGAAAAAGATTTTACGGAAACCATCAAGGCGGTTAAAGAGGCCCGCTTCAGCCATGTTCATACCTTCCGTTATTCCAGAAGAAAAGGTACACGTGCCGATCGGCTGGAAGAGCAGACAGCAGAAAAAATCAAATCAGAAAGAGCTGAAACAATCCGTCAAATATCTGAAGAAAACAGGCTGATTTACATGGAATCTATGCTCGGCAAGCAGCAGCGTGTACTGATCGAAAAAGTTAACAACAAAGGCATGGCCCAGGGCTACGGCGAATGCTATCTTCCTGTACAGTTCCCCACCACCCTTCGCAGCAAGAATGTCTTTCAGGATGTTTTGCTTGAGAAGGTTGAGCCCGTAGACACCCCTTTCATTCTCGCCACAGATCAGAGTTTTAATCCATAGCTGGTAGCAACTTGCACGACATGTTCCATCAGCTTGCTACCAATTCCTTTGCCCCTTTCTTTTTCATCAACATAATAACTTACCTCAGCCACATGGGCCAGAGCCTGCCTTTCCTCCCGATATGATCCCAGGGAGACCCACCCGGCAACTCGCTCTTCAACTGCCACAAATACCGGGTAAACATTCTGGTCATAATCAGCATACCACTTCTCCCGCTCCATCATCCCCACCGGCTCAAGATGAGCCGTACAGAAACGCTGACGAACAGCCTGGTTGTATATCTCATTGATGACCGGAAGATCCCCCGGCGCTGCTATCCTGATCTCCATATCATAAAGATAAAAAAGCGTTACACTTCAAAAAACCACTTTAAACCTTTTTCCCAGTTCAAGGTCTAATTGCTATCTTTGCGCGAATTTTTGACTTTTAATCACAGATAATGAGAAAAATAGACAGGAGAATTGTCATTGTTATAAGTGTCATTTTCATCATAGGCCTGGCCTATGGATTGATGCGGTTCCTGATTTCACAGAAAGAAGCTCCCCCGGTACGTCGCTCCATCGAAGCTCGCCGCTATGTCAAGGTCGAACCGGTGAAGTATTCCCGTGTTTTATCAGTGGTATCCGAAAAAGGAAGGCTCTCCTCAACTGCGGAAATCGATATGGTAGCCGAGGCCTCCGGAAAAATTGAAGCTGGAACAGTAGCACTGAAGACAGGAGCAAAATTCTCTAAGGGAGATGTACTTTTTGAGATCTACCCCGATGAGGCCATTCTTTCTCTCCAGGCGCGAAAGAGCCAGTACCAGAACACCCTGGCCGGGATCATTCCCGACCTGGTCATCGACTTCCCGGAGGCAGAAGCGCCCTTTACCTCCTTTTTCTCCTCCATTGAAGTTGACAAACCTCTCCCTCCCATGCCGGAGATCAATAATGATAAACTGAAGATTTTCCTGGCCAGCAGAAATGTGATCAGCGAATACTACAGCATCCAACGGGATCAGCTTCAGCTAAAAAGGCACACCGTACATGCACCCTTCAATGGCACTTACAAGGATGTTTATATGGAGCAGGGCGCCTATACCAATGCAGGCGGAAAGGTGGCCAGAGCCATTCAAACCGATCACCTGGAACTGGAAGTAGCCCTGAACCGTGCAGATGCAGCATGGGTCAATACTGGCGATCCGGTATTTGTGGAATCGGAAAAGCGGGACCTCTCCTGGAAAGGAAAAGTAATCCGGAAGGGTCAGTTTGTGGATGAAAACACCCAGAGACAGACCATCTATATCCAGCTTTCTTATGACCACAGGCAACCACTACTTGCTGGAGAGTACCTGTGGGCCAAATTCCCTGTACGTCCTATCGAAAACACCATGGAGATTCCCCGAAACTCCGTTTTTAACTCCAACGAAGTCTTTGTGGTCCGTGATGGACGCCTGGCTAAAGAGAAAATTAATGTTGTCAAGCTCAATGACCGAACCCTGATCTTTAACGGAATCACAGAGGGAGACACCCTGGTGGTCCAGCAGCTTATCAATGTTTCAGAAGGCACCCTGGTGCAAACAGAAAAAACTGCATCCCCGAAACCCGGCTCAGGGCCTGGAGCGCCCGGTGTGGATGTGGGGTCAAGTGCTGAAAGACAAAAGGCCAAACGTAAATAAGCCGGACCATGAGGAAGATCATTGAGAAATTTGTAGAATACCCGGTATACGCCAATATCATCATTGCCATCTTTGTAATGGCAGGGGTCTATAGCATGACCAATATGAAAAAGGCCTTCTTTCCGGAAACAGAGAGCCGCTATCTTACCGTATCTGTATTCTATCCCGGGGCCTCTCCTGTGGAGATGGAAGAGGGGGTTACTTCCCGCATTGAGGAAGCGGTCAGGGGACTAATCGGGATCAAGGAGATTACTTCCACCTCGGTAGAAAATCTAGCAAGAGTTTCCATTGAAACCACCGGGGAATACTCCATCAACGAGGTGCTGCAGGAGGTGAAAAATGCTGTGGACGGCATCTCATCACTTCCCTCGGCGGCAGAAAGACCCATCGTATCCAAGCAGCGCTCCAGGGCAGGTGCCATCCGCCTGGAAATGGTACCCAGAGACGGGCATGAGGATATGGATTTGATGACCCTGAAAGAACATGCCCAGCGGGTTGAAGAGGATTTTTTTAATTCGGGGGTCATGAGTCAGATTTCCATCTCGGGCTACCCCAGTCCTGAGATCTCCGTGGAGATCAAGGAAGAAGATCTTCTGCGTTACAATCTCACCTTTAATCAGATTGTCAGGGCTATCCAGAGCAATAACCGGGATATATCAGGTGGAGAGATTAAATCGGAAGAGGAGGAGTTCCTGATCCGGCTGCGATCCCGAAGCGCCAAACCCGATAAAATCGGGAACATCATCCTACACGGACAATCAGACGGGGGCTATCTCCGCATTCGTGATGTGGCCGAAGTAAAGATCAAATTTGCCGACTCACCCAACAGGCAGTGGACCAATGGCAAGCCATCGGTATCCATCAATGTACAGAAGCTCCCAGAGGAGGACCTGGACGAAATCACCGAATACACACAGAATTATATCAAAGAATTTAACGACAGGAACCAAGGCGTGGAGCTCATTGTATCCCGGGCCTACCTGGATATTCTGAAGAGCCGGCTGGATCTGCTCACGCGCAATGGTTTGCTGGGATTTATAATGGTGATCATTGCCCTTTCCATGTTTCTCAGTTTCCGCCTCTCCATCTGGGTATCGCTGGGCATTCCCCTCTCATTCCTCGGTATGTTTATTGCGGCCAGTTTTCTCGGGGTTACCATCAACCTGCAATCACTCTTTGGTATGATCCTGGTAATCGGAATCCTGGTGGACGACGGTATTGTGATTGCCGAGAACATCTACCTCCATTTTGAAAGGGGCAAGGGGCCCATGCACGCTGCCGTAGACGGAACCATGGAGGTGATGCCTGCGGTGCTGACTTCTGTGGCCACCACCATTGTGGCTTTCTCTCCCCTGCTCTTCCTGGCTGGAACCCGCATGGAAATGATGATGCATGTAGCCATTGTGGTTATTGCTTCACTTGTTTTCTCCCTTTTTGAAGCCTTCCTGGTGCTTCCTGCTCACCTGGGAAGCGATTGGGTGCTGAACCGGAAAAAACTGGAGGCCAAAAAACGTGGTCTGGGAAAAATTTTTGATAATTTCATCGTATGGCTGCGCGATCGCGTATATCACTATTTTCTCAACTGGCTGGTTAAATGGCGCTATATTGCATCCAGTTTTCCCATAGCCCTGGTGTTGATCACCATGGGCCTCTTTATGGGAGGACATATCCGCAATACCTTTTTTCCCATGGTTGACTTCGACCAGTTTACCCTTAATGTGGCATTCACTCCGGGTGACGGAGAGAAGCAGACCCTCGATTTCCTGGATAAGTTTGAAAAAACTATCTGGGAGGTAAGTGATGAAATCACCGAAGAATTGGGACTGGATCAGCCCATTATTGAAAGAACCAGTAAACAGCTGGGATCATCATTCAGCGGACAGGAGCGTGGTGCCCATGCGGGCAGCATCAATGTTTACCCCATCGACCTGGAGGGCTATGATATTTCGGGCCGGGATATCTCCACCCGGATCAGTCAAAAAATTGGGAAGGTACCCGAAGCCAGCAAATTTACGGTAGGTGGTCGCAACCGATGGGGTTCACCGGTCTCCATCGGACTGATGTCCAAAAACCTGGAGGAGCTGGACGAGGCCAAAGAGTTTATGATTGCCCGCCTCAATGAAATGCCCCAGTTAAAAGATGTAAATGAGAACATCGCTTTGGGAAAACAGGAGATCCGGCTGGATCTGAAACCCAGGGCCTACTTCCTGGGACTGGATGAAAGTATAATTGCAAGCCAGGTTCGCCAGGGTTTCTACGGTGCCCAGGCACAACGCCTGCAGGTGGGCCGTGATGAACTCAGGGTATGGGTGCGCTATCCCAAAACGGACCGGATGACCCTGGGTCAGCTGGAGAATATGAAGATTAAAACATCCCGGGGAGAATATCCCCTTTCGGAACTGGCCAACTACCACATGGAACGCGGACCAGTAGCCATTAACCGCTTCAATGGTTCACGTGAGATCAGAGTGGAGGCCGAAACCGTCGACCCGCTTGCCTCCGTTCCTGAAATCCTGGAGCAGGTGGAACATGAGATCATGCCTGAACTGAAGGCCCAGTTTGCAGGCATACGCTATGTATACCAGGGTCAGCAGAAATACAGCAAGGAAGCCATGGGCCAGGCCGGGCATTATTACCTGATTGCCTTTGCCCTGATCTTTATGATCCTGGTTCTCCATTTCAAGAGTGTACCCAAGGCATTTATCATTGTCCTGATGATCCCCATATCCCTGCTTGGAGTGGCCTGGGGACATGGCCTACATGGTCAGCCCCTTTCCATGATGAGTATGTGGGGGGCCGTTGCCCTTACCGGGGTGATCATCAACGATGCCATTGTATTCTATGCCAAGTTTGACGGACTTCTTATTGAGGGCAAGACTGTTATAGAAGCGGTGAAAGAGGCTGGTGAAATCAGGCTCAGGCCCATTATCCTGACCTCCCTGACCACCACTATTGGACTCTTCCCCATGCTTTTCGAAAAAAGCGTGCAGGCACAATTCCTGATCCCCATGGCCATCAGCCTTGCCTACGGGGTGGCGCTGGGAACCGTCTTTATCCTGATCTTTTTCCCGGTGCTAATTATGCTACTCAACGATGCCAGGGTTTTTACCCGGTATATATGGACAGGTATAAAACCAAGCCGGGAAGAAGTGGAAACCGCCTGTATACAGGAGCAACGAAAGCTAAGATTTGAAAAGAACAGGGGGAGATACAAACCCACTCTTGAAGAAAAAGAATTATGATTATAAAAAGAACCTCTGCGTATATTTTCGCCACCCTGGTACTGCTAACAACTGCCATCGGACAGGATCCCCTTACCCTGTCCGGCGCTCTTGAGCAGGCCCTGAAAAACAATTACGGCCTGATTATCTCTCGAGCCAACCTGGAGGTGGCAGAGATTACCAACAACTGGGGAACTGCCGGACGCTATCCCACCATTGGCTTCGATGCCTCAGACAACAACAACTATGAGCTGAATAATAGCATTTACACCAACCGGCTTTCGGCTGGTGTTGGATTAAACTGGTTATTGTTTGACGGTTTCAGGGTGAATGTGACTAAGACCAGGCTGGAGAACCTGGAAGAACTCACCTCGGGCCGACTGGATGTACAGGTGGAATCGACCATAGAGGATATCATCCTGGGCTACTATAATGTGCTCTTGCAGCAGGAGCAGCTCAAGGTGCTGCAAACGGTCAAAGACCTTTCCAACGACCGCTACCAGTATGAATTGAAAAAACAGTCCCTGGGTGGCTCGGTGACTTACAATGTATTACAGGCAAAAAACACTTATCTGACCGACAAGGCCAACTACATGAACCAGGAAGTGATGGTACGAAACAGTGTGCGGAACCTCAACTATATGATGGGAATAGAGCCTTCTCAAACCTGGGAATTCGCAGAAGCCTTTGAAGCTGATACTTCGGATTATATCATGGCTGACCTGCTTTCAAAGATGAAAGCTGATAACCAGACCCTCAAAAATCAGTATACCAACCTGCTTTTGCAGGAAAATGAGACATCGCTGCAAAAATCGGCCTATTATCCTTCCTTTTCCCTGGGAGCCGGAATGGACTACGGTCACACCCGGTCACACTCCGGTGGCACCCAAAGTCTCAACAATGAAACCATGACACCCTATGGAAATGTGCGCCTTTCCTTCGATATTTATAGTGCAGGAACAAGAAAAAGAGGGGTGGAGATTGCAAAGATCAATGAAGAAGTGGCACAGGTGGAGATCGACCAGATGGAGCACGCACTAACCAATGAGTTGTTTAACCTCTTTGATTATCACCAGGTGCGCCTCGAGCTGCTGAATGTGGCCATTGAGAACCTGGAAGCTGCCGAGTTAAATCTCTCCATTTCAGAAGACAAGTTCCGCTCTGGTGTTATCAATTCTTTTAACTATAGAGACATTCAATTGATTTATCTGAATGTAAGCTACCAGCGACTTCAGGCGGTCTATAACCTGATCAGCTCCAAGGCCAGTCTGGCCCGCATCACAGGAGGATTCCTGGGGTACAAACCCGGAAGCGAATAGGCAAACTGCACGATATCGGACAATGTGCGTTCGTATAAGGTCAATTCAATCAGAATTCAGAATCCCAAGAATTCCTTTTATTTTTTGATTATCTGACTGTTACCTTGAATGGTAAGGCCTTTGTGGAGTAATAGGTGCCATATTTACCCTTACTGAACGACATGCTCCGACATTTACTGACCATTGCGATCAGGAATATCCTGAAACATTTTAACTATTCCATACTGAATATCCTTGGCCTGGCCATCGGAATTTCAAGTTTCCTGTTCATCCTGATTTATGTTAGTGATGAACTGAAATACGACCGCTTTCATGAGAATCACCGCCAGATTTTCCGCATGAACAGGTTGTATGATTCCAACGACATTCATGAAGATGCGGCCACCGTTTCCTTTCCTTTTGGCCCCGCCCTTGCAGCAGACTATCCTGATATGATCAAGTCCATGGTCAGGTTTTTCGATTTCCAGGTCTCCGAGATGCTTTTTGAGTATGAAAAGGACAGTGTAAACGTATTAAAATTCAATGAAAAATGGTTTTACCTGGCCGACTCCAATGTCTTTCAGATGTTCACCTTCCCCCTGCTGGAAGGAGATCCCAACACCGTTCTCGACCGACCGAATTGTGTTGTTCTTTCAGAAAGTTGTGCACGGAAATATTTTGGGGATGAACCGGCCATTGGGAAAATTCTCAGGATAGAAGAGCAGATAGAAGTAGAAGTAACTGGTGTGATGGAGGAGCTGCCTTCGCAATCTCACTTTAATATTGATATTCTGGGCTCCATATCCACTTTCAGGGTGCTGCAAAGGGGGCAAATACCTCAGACCTGGATCTGGAATCCTTGCTGGACCTATGTGCAGCTTTACGATAATGTCGCAAGAGAACAGTTGGAGGCACAGCTGGCTGATTTTCACCTGAGGCAATATGCCGATTTCAAGGACCAGAAGATCACCCTGTATATGCAGCCGCTAAGCGACATTCATTTACAATCGCATCACGATTATGAAATGCATCCAAACGGCAAAATGTCCTACATCCGGATTTTGGGTATTATTGCTCTATTTGTTCTTCTCCTGGCATGCATAAACTTTATGAACCTGGCTACGGCCAGCTCTTCCGGGCGGGGAAAAGAGATCGGTATGAAAAAAGTAGCCGGAGCAAGAAAGGATCAGCTTCGTGCACAGTTCCTGGGTGAATCCCTGATTATTACCTTTTTTGCCATAGTACTCTCTGCCATTCTGGTAGAATTACTGCTTCCTGTTTTTAATAATTTTACAGGCAAATCCATTGACACAGGCATTGTGGTCCATCCGATAAGCCTGGCCGTGGGTCTCATATTGCTTCTGATTGTGGGCCTTTTATCGGGATCCTACCCCGCCTTTTTTCTGTCACGTCTCGATACCAGTCACCTGAAGGGAGCCCTCTCCTCCGGAGCAGGAAAAGGATTGGCCAGAAAGGTCCTTGTGGTGGTTCAATTCCTGATTTCCGTGGCCCTGATTATTGGTACCATTACAGCCTACTCGCAGTTGAACTACCTGAGAAAAGCCGACCTGGGTTTCGATCGGGATCAGGTAATTCTCTTACCTACAAAATTCAACACGGCACTTCATTTCGACAGATTTACCGAGGAGCTTAAAAAACATAACCAGATTGTTTCGGTGACGGGTATGGAAGATATTCTCGGGGCCAACCACAATACCCGTTCTGTTGTTGTTGAAGGAATGTTCGATGATCAGCCCTTCTGGTATCCCGCCTTCCTGGTACGCTACGATTTCATTGAAACATTCAAGATCCAGGTGCTGGAAGGAAGAGCCTTTTCTCGCGATTTTCCATCGGACACCTCGGAGGCAATCATGATCAACGAGAGCATGGCCAGACACCTGGGGTGGGCCAACGAGGAAGCCATTGGTAAGGCTGTCCGGATGGACGGCAATGAAAGAGTGATCGGAGTATTTAGTGATTTCAATGCCCTTTCCCTGCATAAACCAGCAGAGAACTTCATCCTGGATATGCTGGAAAACCCACTTGGTGCTGCTGCACTTACCCGCTATATGGCTGTTAAGGTTAATACTGATAATTACAAGGAGGTATTGAGTTATATTCAGAATGTCTGGGAAGAAATTGCTCCCACCCGGCCCTTCGAATACTCCTTCCTGGATGAAGAACTGAATTCCCTCTACAAAGACGAGTGCAGCTTTTCAAAGTTATCCATCATCCTGACCATTCTGGCCATTGTGATTGCCTGTCTGGGGATCATCGGCCTTACCTCTTTCATGGTGGAACGGAAAACCAAGGAAATCTGTGTAAGGCGGGTACACGGGGCTACCATCGCCAATGTGAATACCCTCCTCTCCAGAGAATTTCTATGGCTCATACTAATTGCCAATATGATCAGCTGGCCCCTGGCCTATATGGTAATCCAAAGGTGGCTTGATAACTTCAGCAAGCACATCGATATGCAATGGTATCTCTTCGTGGTTTCTGCGCTGGTCACCATTATCATTACGATCATCATCACCTCCATACATGCTTTCCGGGCCTCCAGGATGAATCCTGCCGATACACTGAAATATGAGTAGCCTTTGAATTAATTTTCAGGAAGCCTGGAGGGTTACATCATAGATATTTTATACTTTCGTTCTTGTAATTGCGTTTAGTAACGATAAACAACCACCATGAAGAAGATAATTTTGAATTACACTGCAGCCCTGCTGCTTTCCGGTATTTTTATTACCTGTTTTCAAAATATGGAGGCCCAGACGAGCGCATCGGTGGTTCTTGACTCTGCCTCCCTTGAGGGCCAGTTGAACTATGTCCATGAAAAGACCCGGGTTTACAATGACTTCAGGGCCATACGTGATGATATCTTTTTGCAGTTAAAAGGCAATGTGATGGACACACTCAATGCTATAAAGCTTGAAGTTGCACAATTGAACAGCAGGCTGACAGAACGGGCTTTCCAGATAGAGACCCTGAATACGGATCTGGTCAGAACGAAACAAGAAAAGGACGAAGCGATCCGGAACAAAGACAGTTTCTCCTTCTTTGGGATCCAGATGAATAAAGCTCTCTACAACTCCGTTATGTGGTTTATTATCCTTGGGCTAGCTACACTGGCTGTAATCATGGTGGTAATGTTCAGGCGTTCCCATCTTGTAACTAAAGAGGTAAAGAATGAACTCCAGGCAACTCAGGATGAATTTGAACAGTACCGGAAAAGTTCAAGAGAGAAATATGAAAAACTGGTTGTTTCACACCACAGTGAAATCATGAGATTGAAAAACAGCTAGATGCCAGGCAAAAAATCTATCAACATCTCTGGACATTCATTTGATTGATGCATATCTTTAAGAAAACCACACTCCTATGAATAACATACCCGTTCTTCACGTTAGCGGTGAATCCCTTGCACTCACCTATGAGGCAGCCCTTGTAAAACTATACAACGAAGGAACCCGCTTTAAAACCCAGTACGACAAACCCGGCGATCCATTAAGCCTCGATTGTACCATGAATGCCACCATTCTGAATCCTGAATGTGATCCCATGATCCACCAGGCTTTCCCGGGTGGTATTGACGAGCTCAAGGAATATGTGATGGAACTGAAGGGAATGAAGGATCACTGGGTTAAAAACATGAACGATGTGGACGATACCCGCTGGGAATATACCTACCATGGACGGCTGCAACGCTATGGTTCCTGGAAGGAAAGTGTGGAGGAGAATGGAAAAAGTGTTCGCTTAGATGTGGGATTCCAGGTGGACCAGATTGAACATGTAATTCAAAAACTTGTGGACCAGCCCTATACCCGGCAGGCACAAATGATTACCTGGATGCCCAACCATGACCTGCAGGTATATGATCCGCCCTGTTTACAATCGCTCTGGTACAGGATTATGGAAGATGAGAATGGAGTGCAGTGGCTCAATTGCAACATTCGCTTCCGAAGCAACGATGCCTGGGGCGCCAGCTTTATGAATATGTTCGGGTTTATCCGCTTCAACCGGGAGGTAATCGCCGATGAAGTGGCCCGGAGAAGTGGTAAAGAGCTTCGCCTGGGAAGAATGAACTGGCAGGCCGATTCATACCATATTTATGGCCGTGATATTGCACAGGCCAAAGCCATGTTGTTTGACCGTCTCGATTCTATGACACTGGAGGAGCGGACATTCAATTTTGGAGACGATTTCATCCGTGAGATGTATGACCAGGCCGAGCAGGCAGCTCTGATGAAGATCAGGAAGTACGATGAGGAGCATTCGCGTTAAAAAATGCATCAAACAGGTCTTTTACCTCCTCCAAATTCTGGTAGTATTTCATTTCCACATTATCGCTTCCAGCAATCATTGCTGAAACAGTAAATTCTGACCCGGTTCGAAAAAGACACAGTACCGGCTTGCCCAAAGCAATGGCCCTTCCTATCTCATAACCAACACCCAGGCTGGGAATGCTTACCTCGGCCACCAGCAAATCCGACTCTTCGATCCACTGAAAATCGCGGTCGTGAATTTCCTTATCGGACATAATCCTATCCTTGCTTTCAATTTCTTCATCACTTCCGAGGTGCTCTGTGAGTACTTTCCCATAGGCCTCAAGCATGCCAATCATCTCAGCATATGTTTTTGCCAGCCCCCGGCCGCCCCTGATTGATCCGCAAAAATAGATATTCATATATGCTCCCTGGTTAAATGTTATCTTTATAGCTATTAATCCTAAAAATAGTAAATTAGATCACCTTTATACCTGGATTTAAAACATTTATCATGGCAAAAGACGTTCAAAACAATGCTCCCGCAAGCGCTCTGTACGGTGTAGGTCTGATTGGCGCCGCTATCTATTACATTGGCGCAGCCACCAGTTTTGGAATGGGTGTTCTCGGATTTTTAAAAGCGCTGGTCTGGCCGGCGTTCCTTGTTTATGAAGCATTGAAATCACTGGGAGCCTGACAGCCTATTCCCATTAGAGTTCCATATCACCCAGGTGAAGGTCCAGTGCTTTCACTGAAATTTGTATTTCCCAAACCGAAATTGCAAGTGATATGATCAACATAACCAGAGCAATACCAAAGATAATCTCACCCAATAGTTGAAGATCTATATAGACCAGAAACATACACAGCACACATAACAGAAGGCTGCCAATTCCCAGCAGCTGCATGGTGCGTGTAAGTTTCAGTCTTTTCCTCAGGTTCTGGATCTGCCCCACAATAATCGCATCGCGATTTTCTTTATAACGAGCATGCAGGTTCCTGACCACATTGGCATAAGCCAGAAAACGGTTGGTATAGGCCAGCAATAACAGGGAAATAGCCGAAAATAGAAGAGCAGGGGTAGTAAGGGTCAACTGGTTCATGGTTCTGTTTTTTCAGGTTCTTCACTCATTACTTTCTCAACTGCTTCAAGATAGCCGTATTCCCAGCGCATATCAGGCAGGAGGTAAGATCCTTCGACCCATTCGTTCCAGGAAAAGAGTGTTATCAATTTTGGCTGATCGGGATGTTCCTCCACATAAGTTCGTGCTAAGCGCAAATAGGCAGCAAAGCTCTCCGGAGAGTTGTTATAGTGAATCACATTTCTTTTTCCCTTGGCTGGAAATCTGGGTGTATCATCCCATCCAATGGATACGTTAGGGATGTAGGGGATATCAAGTGCCTCATCCCAATTCTCCCTGCGCCTCATGGCCTCCTCTCCCCATAGGATGTAATCTTCAAGTCCCTCTCCCTGTCCCCAGTTATACTTGGTAACACTGTTGATCCCCAGATAGGAGACAAGTTCGTTGTTGCTCTTCCCTTCATTCAAATTGTCCCATAACAGGGGCGGATTTTTTTCATTCCCTCCAAAAGCGATCACCTGCAGATGCAGTCCGGGAAAACCAGCCTCCATGGTCTTATCCCGAAAATAGTCAAGGGCTTCTTTGGCCCCTTCCAGTCCACCAAAATCCAACACAAACCTGGGAAAGTTAAAAATGGAATAAACCGGCTTACCCTCTATCCTGAAATAATTGGGCAGGTGAAAATACTGAGCAATCACCCTGTCAACAATGATTTTGTAATTTTCCTGATCAACGGAACCCGTCCATAGCAAGGAATCAGAATTATATTTATAGTGGTTCCAGTAATTCTTCTTGACATCATGGTTTGCCCACATCAGGTAAAACTTCATCTTTTCATTGTTCTTCGCCTTCAGGAATCCATTGTTGATACTTCTTTCCAGAAATGGCCCCCCATCGAACCAGTACCAGTCAAAGATAAAAACATTGACGCCGTGCTCCGTAGCTACATCGATCCACTTCTCCATCACCTGAGGATCATCATCCATTTCATATCCCCAAAGCGGCACCTTGGGCTGATAATGACCCTCAAACCTGGGTGTCCCTTTCCGGATCACCTCCCATTCACCCATCCCTTCGGGCCACAATATCTCAGCATTTCGTTCTTCATAATGGCAGGATGGCCATACATAGGCTGCCACATAAATATCATCCTTCTTAGCACTTTGTTTCTCCCCCTGTTTACAAGAAGCAGACACAAGGATAAGAGCCAGGTACAACATCATCCATCGACAGTTTACTAGTTCTCTTTTCATTACAATCCCCTTAGATTGGTCTAATGCTAATTTAAGCATATCTTGTGTAAATGATTGAGCAAGGCAAATACATTGAGCTAAAAATTGAAAAACGAGCAACTATCGGGCTCTATCTGGCAGATGAATCTGGTGAAGAAGTACTAATTCCAAAAAAATATTGCACAAAGGAGATGAAACCCGGGGGCCGCACAGAAGTCTTTGTGTACAGGGACTCCGAAGGAAAGAAAGTGGCGACTACCCTTACACCAAAAATTTTCATCCATGAATTTGCACTCTTAAAAGTTACAGCGGTAACTGGTGTTGGAGCTTTTCTGGACTGGGGACTGGAAAAGGAACTGATGGTCCCGTTCCGGGAACAGAAACAGAAAATGGAACAAGACCGTTGGTACATTGTCTATCTCGACCTGGATACAAAGACGGATCGTCTCTATGCCAGCAACCGGGTGGAAAGGTTCCTTCAAAACGATCAGATTTCAGTGAAAGATGGAGAAGAGGTATCGCTGGTGGTCCTGCATAAAACAGATCTGGGTTATTCAGTAATCATCAATCATGCTCATAAAGGTCTCATCTTTGATAATGAAATTTTCCAGGAGATTCGTGTTGGAGACAAGCTCAGTGGCTATGTAAAGAATATCAGAGATGATCAGAAGATTGATATTTCGCTCCAGCCCATAGGTTTTCGCAAATTCAATGACGCAAACAGCGAATTGATATATAAGAAATTAGAAGAAAACGACGGGTTTCTTGCCATTACCGATAAAAGCAGTCCGGAGGATATCTACTCCCAATTTGGTATCAGTAAAAAAGCATTTAAAAAATCGCTGGGTGCTCTCTATAAACAGAGGAAAATTGAAATTCAGCCCGAAGGCATTAAATTACTTTAATTGTCTGACATAAGTTTTAGAGTGTTTGTATCGAAAGTCTCTTCTATCTGACTATACTCTGCAGGTAGTCCCGTTTTGCAATTTTGAAACAAGTGGTTCAGTCCGGGCAGTATCATTGCTGTAACTTGTCTGTTCCCGGACAACTCAAGACTCTTCTTGATGGCATTAATGTTCTTATTCGGTAAAACCTGGCAATCTTTCTCACCATTTAATGCCAGTACCGGACATTTTATTAAACCAAATGCAGAGAAGGGATCAGACATAACGAAATATCTCATCCAGGCATAAGCAGATTCGGGGATGGAACCCAAAAGATTTGTTATGCTCTGCTCAATATCCTCCTGGCTATAATTGTCCATCGTATTATTTAAATAATAAGCTGAGGTAAACTCTTTAACTTCCTCGCTCCATGTTTTATGTGATTCATTAGATATCATCAACTCATACACTTTGGCCATGACTATTTTGTTATCTTCCAGCACAGACTCATCCGCCCCACTCATCCTGGAAATGTAGTCGCTCTGCTCCAGGAGAATGGTCTTTCCATCCACGCCCGGACCTGCAAGGGAAATAATGAAAGCTATGTCATCATATTCAGATGCAAGCATAAAGGCGATCAGTCCCCCCTCGCTATGTCCGACTACTCCAATTTTTGAAGGATCTATATCGCTACGTTTTAACAGATATTCAATACCGGCTCTGGCATCCTCGGCATAATCCCTGGTGGTTGATCCAATACCGCTTCCTCCGGAGGAAGCGACTCCTCTGTCATCGTATCGCAATACAGCAATTCCTCTCACTGTCAAGTGATCGGCAATCAGCTTGAAAGGCTTATGTCCGAATATCTCCTCGTCCCGGTTCTGGCTACCAGAACCTGTCACAAGCAGAGCAGCAGGAAAGGGTCCTTCGCCTTCCGGAAGGGTTAATGTTCCTCCCAATGAAAAATCCTGTTCTGAATTATTAAATGAAACCTCCTCCTCGGTATATGGGAAAGAAGACTCGGGTTCCTGTGGACGATTCAATACCCCCAGCCAGGATCCGGCGATTTGATCGTTTGTAAACTGACCATTTGTCTGTTGAAAGCATATCGCCAAAATA
>JAOZQY010000145.1 GCA_029931975.1 Bacteroidales bacterium
TTATACAAATTATAAAAAAATACTGGGTAAAATGCGCCCCACAAGATTAGTTCTTGATGATCCGCTTGTTATAGGTCAAAGAACCATTATTGATTATTACAAAATGAGCCTGGATACATTTTCTGATAAAATGTTTACTAAAAATTACATGAAAAAATTAAAATATCATTGATTAATAATGCTTACAAAAATATTTAATAGACTCATAGGGCTTATAATTGTTTCAATTGTATTTGGGTTGATACTCAAAGTAAATTTATGTTTTGGTTTTACTGCCTCGAAACTTATCAGCGTAACACATAGTCAAAAGAACGAAATTGAATCAATAAAATTGTTGTTAAAAAGCGATACAAATTATACGAGTTTTAATCTGCAAAATCCTGACCGATTTGTCATAGACCTTGAAGGCTGCTATTTTCCAAATATTCGAGAGACTATAGAGGTTGATTCAAATTATATTAAAAAAATCAGGATTTCACAATTCAGGCATGACAGGGTTAGATTGGTTATTGATCAAAAAACAATAACTCCTATTTCTGTCCAGAAAGAAAAGATATTTAATGGTACTTTGCTATGTATGTCAATTCAATTGCCAAAACATCCTGTTGTTGAGGAAAAAATTACCCCTCGTGTGATTTTTGAATCATTCCAAGAACAAAAAGTTCAAAAATCAAAAGAACTTGTTGATGCAGCAATGGAGATTGAAGCAGTCAATGAAATACCGGACGATTTGGATTCATTATTTAATGTTGCTGAAGATGCATCCAATACCATGCCTGATATCATTCCCGGTGAAAAAATGATGGATGATCAAATTGGCTCTATTGATGTGGCTTCTGTATTTTCAATTGATGGAAACTTGAAAAATGAAACTGCATATCGGATGAAAGAGCCACATCAATTTTCAAAGATTAAAACCATACTCAATTTAAAAACATCAGGAGAACTATCAGACAATTTATCTTTTGCTATAGGTTCCAGGCTTTCATATGATGCTGTTTTTGATTTAACCGATGACTATAACGATAATGTTGAAAATGATCAAAGCATGATGGTTGATTTAAGAGATGCTTATTTTGATCTTGGGCTTGGCAATTTTGATTTCAGACTTGGCAATCAGCAAATTGTCTGGGGGCAGGCTGTTGGATTGTTTTTTGCTGATATTGTAAACCCCAAAAATTTGAGAGAATACATTTTGCCAGACTTGGATCAGATAAGAATACCGGTATTTGCTTCAAATTTAGAGTATTCTTATGAGAGTATGTATTTTCAAATGATTTTTATTCCTTTCCCGGAGTTTAATGAGTTTGGAAAATACGGGTCAGAATTTGATTTTTCCAAGCCATTTTATAGCCAGAACGCAGATATCATTTTAAACGATCCTTCAGAACCATCCAACAGCCTTGATAATTCAGAGATCGGGTTCCGAATTTCTAAGCTGACAAACGGGTGGGATATGTCATTTTTTTATTTGTATGACTATAATAATTTCCCGGTGAATTACAGGTCCATCTCTTTAAATCCGCCAGGATCTCAAAATCCGGTTACTATCACATACTTGCCTGAGTATGAAAGGACGAACAGGATAGGGGCTACATTTTCCAAAGAAGTTATGGATGCAATCCTAAAGGGAGAGTTTGTTTACAGCGATACAATGTTTTTTCAGTCTTCTGATGTGACTGACATCGACGGGATGGAAAAGGGTGATGCATTTGACTGGCTTATGGGTGTTGACTATATGTTTTTTAATTCTTTGGAAACAAATTTTCAATTGATGCAACGTATCATATTTGACTATGATAGTACTATGATGGAAAGGAAAAATAGTACATCCTTTTCCATCTGGCTGAAAACAGGATTTTTTGAGAACATGATCGAACCGGAATTATTATTTATTTCAAGCCTTAATAAACTTGATTATCTATTTCGACCTAAAATCACATATAATCATAATCAAAGGCTTCAGTTCATTTTTGGAGCAGATATTTTTTATGGTGAGTTTGATGGTACTTTTGGTATTTTCGATGAAAATGATAGGGTTTATTTGGAAATATTATATAATTTTTAAAATCTTATTTTACTTTAGTTTTTTCCATACTAAATAGGAGAAATTTACAATGTATTGGCTACTAATGGTTTTAGGGGTTGTTACTTTTATTTTTGGGATAGTTCCGATTTTATTTTCATTGCGGTTCAGAGCCTATGTAATCGATTATTTAAAAAAGGATTTCAAAACATATCTGCCAAGAGTCAGCGTGATCCTCCCCTGCAAAGGGATTGATCCGGGATTCGGCGATAATCTTAATTCGATTTTAAGACAAGATTATCCGGATTTTGAACTGATGTGTGTAACAGCCACTGAAGATGATCCGGCACATGTGTTTATCAATTCGATAATCCAGAAGGAATTAAAAGTTTCACATTTAAAACTTACAGTGGCCGGGATTTCATCAAAACGGAGCCAGAAGGTGAACAATCTGCTTAAAGCATTGATGAGTTGCAGAGAAGAAACAGAGGTGTTTGTTTTTGTGGATTCAGATATCAGACCTGATAAAAATTTTTTAAAGAATCTTGTAAATCCTCTACAACATTCAAATGTTGGTGCTACCACAGGAATAAGATGGTATTTGCCAAATCATGCAACAATCGGTTCCATGCTCAGGTCAGTCTGGGCTGCCGGGGCTTTGCCAATGATGATTGACAAACACCATAATTTTGCCTTTGGCGGAGCAAATGCCATTAAAAAGGAGGTGTTTGAAAATGCGGATATTAAAAAGCTGCTCAACGGATCTTTATCCGATACGTTTTCTATAACCAAGGGGGTTAAAGAGGCTGGGCTTTCAATAAAATTTGTTCCCTATTGTATCGTCGTCTCCCATGAAGATTCAACAATAAGAGAAACAATTGAATGGTCTACCCGCCAGACAATAATTACTCGTGTATACAGCAAACCTTTCTGGTGGACAGTGTTTCTAACCTACAGTTTGAGTAATACAATGCTTTTAACCGGTATTGTCTTGATTTTAATATCTATACTAAGCGAAAATGCCTACATTTTGCCGGCTTTTTTAATGCTCTCGTTGATCCCTCTTGAGATTTTAAATGCTGTTGTGTTGATACCTATTGTAAAGAAAATGATTCCCGAACACATTGAGCGGCTGGATGACCTAAAATTTAAATATTATTTTTATGCCCCAGTTACTTCGTTCCTGATAATGCTTAACTCAATCGTTTCCATATTCACTGATGAAATTACCTGGAGGGATGTAAAATATAAGTTGGTATCACCGGAGGAGACAAGGATTCTTTAGGCCAAAATCAAATCTCATTTTGTGAATTTTTTTATATAATCCATGAATCATCACAGATTTTCTTTTTCAGGGTTTTCAAGAATTTCTTTAACTCTGTAAATCATTTTAGCGGTATAGGCACCGTTCATCACTCTACGATCGAACACGCATGAGAGGTAAACCGTGGGTCGGATTTGTATTTGATCGTTGATTACAACGGCTCTTTTTTTTACAAGGCCAAATCCGAAGCAAGGCCATCTATAACCGGTTGCAGGCGTTTGCATATCAACGCCAAATTTTCCAACTGTGGTAACACAAAAGCTTCCCCAGTGTTTCATCCTAAGGGAAGGAATGTTCGCAACAGCTTTCATAATCCATTTTCTTGGAAATCTGGGAAGTCTCATTATTTTCAGGGCTTCTTGAATATCAGGGATTTTTTCAACAGGGGTTTCACTATAATATCTGAGTTGTTCAGTTACCTGCTCCGCTGTGAGTTTATCAACCTCTTTCAAAACAACCATGAACGTCATATCCACGCCATCCACTTCTTTTTGGACCATTACCCCGACATTTGTTTGATCAAATGTGATTTTCCGTTGCCATGGCCAGGATAACATTGTTGAATTAAATCCAAGCAACCTTGAATCTTGGGAATATTCTTTAAAACAAAGGCCTAGGCCCCGTACAATAGCCCCTGTATAGGAAATTTTACTTCCTTTGGAAGCAGATGTTTTTCTTAATTCATCAAGGGCTGTTACATCAATTTCTTGTGTAAGGTAAACTGGCCAAACACCACGATTGATGGTGGAAATATCTTCCATCCATCCCCAAAATTGATCAAATGAATTCATTCAAGCCCTCCTCTATCTGTTAAGTTCAAGAAATCAACATTATCCTTTAGTCGTCACATTACATTTTGTTGGCATTGGCAGTCAAGCTCAAAGTGGAGAGAGCTTCTTTCTGCCAATAAAAAAAGGGGCCCCGGAGAAAATCCCCGTTGCCCCTTAAATGGGAAGGTTATTTACAATAATAACTTATTTTATTTTTTTCTTCTTCTGGAAATAGAAGCCATCCCTAAAAGGCCGAATCCGAACAGTAGAATGGTTGTAGGTTCTGGAACAACATGGACAGAACCGCGCAGGTCATCAGTGTCGTAATAGTCCCACAACCGATTGCCACTGGCATCTGTAGTTGATGCATTTTGGTTAAAAATCGTGTGCCCAGGTGAGTAGACTTCCTGGGTCATGAAGAAGGCGTAGAAAATATTAGAACCAGCGGGCTTCTCGAATTCCTCAGACCACATGTAAGGAGGAGTTTCATTCCAGACGAAGGGGTCAAGGGCATTGTATGCAGCCAGATTAAGCCAAGCACTTACATTGGTTTTATCATCCGATACTGGTACAGTATTTCCCGTAAAAGCATTAGCCTCGAGAATCTCAGGCACAAATTCGATTAACGCAAGACCATTACTCGCATTGGCAAGTGCAGTCGTTTGATCTGCAAACTCGTCAAAGTCCGGGGTGTCGTCAAAATAAACTTCAAGGTAGGCATTGGTCATATCAAAAGTATAAGAGATTATATTAGGGGTACCATCGGGCTCGAAATCAGAAATGTTAATACCCACCACCTCATATCCTCCAAAAATACCTGTGATTTCAGTTCCTTCATTGTCTGGATTATACAGGGTATTAGATCCATCGGTGATGTTGTCCAACTTTACTGCACCTGCCAGAACATCACCTATACCAAGTAGGTATCCAGGTCCGTTCGGGTCCGTTGGATCACGGTTGGTTAGGTATTCCCAGCTGTTGAATTCGAATACTATGTCCCCGCTAGGTAGCGTTGGAATCGCCTGCGCATTCGCAACAAATCCAAATAATAATAAAAAGGTTAACAATAAAAATTTTTTCATAATAATTCTCCAAATCTAAAAGTTAAAAAAAAGACCAAGTAAAACATAGTTTTCTTTTGTCCATTACTTAATACTGAAATTTCTTAATGCATTGATAATGCCATTGAGGGCACTAAACATAAAATAATTTTCATTTCCTCTTGAAAAATCATAAAGCTTTTTGAAATCAATGGGTTAAATAAAAACATTATATTGAAATATATTTCTTGAGACTTATAGTTTGATTTTATAAAATTTTAAATTGTGAAAAAAAATTCATAATTATTGTGAAAAAATTTTCATAATTTAGAGTGTTTTTTATACAAAAATTGTATTGAACCTCTCCAAAAAATTGGAGCCTGAGTTAAACCATTTTGCCAGGTTATCTATGCCTGCTCACAGTTTGACTTATGGAAAAAGGATTATCCCAGCAATTGTTTTTAATGCTTTTTACGTTTTGTTAAGTTCATCAAGAAGGATCTTGGCTTTTTCAGCACCCGGGAAGTCTTTATTAATCTCCAGAGCTCTTGCTATTTCTTTTCTGGCAAGTTCAATGTTTCCCTTTTTATTGTAAGCAAGTCCAAGATGGTAATGGACAATGGGATTATCAGGGATCTTTTTCAGGCTGTCATTAAATTCGCTTACAGCGTTACCGTAAAGCCCTTTTTTATAGTAGGCAAATCCTAAAGTATCCATGATTCCAGGGTCTTCAGGAAAATATCCCTTTGCTTTTCTGGCATATTTCAAAGCCTCATCGTATTTTTCAGTCCTTTCTGCCAGGTGATAGGCAAGATTGTTGGCTGCTGCAGCAAATTCGGGATTGATTTCAAGTGCTTTCCTGTAATGATTTTCTGCTCTGGAATAGTCCTTTCCCAGTTCATATATGGCTCCCAGCATCATGTGCGGAGCTGCAAGTTTAGGGTTTTTATCAAGGATTTT
>JAOZQY010000146.1 GCA_029931975.1 Bacteroidales bacterium
TGCCTTAGCTTTGAAGAAGTAATCCTATGCAGAACGATTATAGTATAAGAAAAAGCAGATTGTATATTGCCAAAATAGCTCTTGTAGCATCCATTGGTGGATTTCTTTTCGGTTTTGACCTGGTTGTGATAGCCGGTGCCCTGCCCTATCTGCAGGAGCATTTTGATCTCTCTGCTACCATGAAGGGGTTCGCAGTAAGCAGTGCAATTCTGGGTGCCATTGTCGGTCCTTTATCAGGGCTATGGTTCTCAGAAAAGATTGGAAGGCGAAAAACGATGATGACAGCCGCAGTGCTATTTATGATTTCCGCAATTGGTAGTGCATTGGCAGTATCAATCTGGGATTTTGCCTTATGGCGTTTTCTGGGTGGCATGGGTATTGGATTAGCCATGATTTCATCTCCTATCTATATTGCAGAATTATCACCTCCACATATGAGAGGGCCTCTTATCAATGTAAATCAACTGGCCAACGTAATAGGCATAAATCTTTCAGTAGTAGTCTGTTATTTGTTCTCTTTCCAAGAATCTGGTTGGAGGTGGATGTTTGGCATGGAAGCTGTTCCGATAGCCATTTTATTAGTCGGACTTTTCGTAATACCTGAGAGCCCAAGATGGCTGGCGGCCCACAACCGGAGCGGTGATGCACTTAGAGTATTGACAAAAATCAATGGCAAGAAGACAGCAGAGCTTGAATTGAAAGAGATAGAGAATGAACTGGAACGGGAAACTGGCAAGTTCAGAGAACTTATCCGACCCGGTATGAGAATTGCCCTGGTAATAGGTATAATCATAATGATATACTCTCAGATTAATGGCGTTAATATGATGCTGATTTATGCTCCAACCATTCTTCTGGAAGCTGGTATTAATATTGGATCAAGTGCCATATTAACCTCCATGCCAGTATATATTTTCATTTTTATATGTACAGTGATCGCATTTGGGCTGATAAAAAAATTCAGCAGGAGAGGATTATTGATTACAAGCATTTCATTTATGGCTATCGGTCATCTGGTTATGTACATTAATCTGCATCAGGGATGGCCACCATTGTTCACATTAATTCCTATGTTGATCGGAGCAGGGGCCTTCACCTTAGGATTTGCACCCCTGAGCTGGATTATTGTTGCTGAAATCTTTCCAAATAGGATTCGGGGTAAGGCATTGGCAGTGGTATGCTTTTTCTTATATGCTTCATCATTTGCCACGGCACAACTGTTCCCCATGTTAACCGATGGGTTTCATACAAGATTTGGTAACTCTGCCGGAGTATATCTGATTTTTGCAGCCATCTGTTTTAGTGCTGTCATATTTGCTTGGAAAATGGTGCCGGAGACCAAAGGTTTAAGCCTGGAGAAAATCAGCGAATTCTGGCAAAACAAGCATGCACAAAAATCAAAAACCAGATAAGGATATGGAAGAGATATTACATATAGGTTGGGCAATGGAGGATATTACACCGAAAGACCCTGTGTCGCTGTGGGGGCAATACTATGAAAGGATATCAGAATATGTACAAACTCCTCTGACAGCCACAGCTGTTGCTGTTGAATCCAGCACTCATCATAGCAATGAACAGCTAATAATGATCTCCATAGATGTCGTCTTTATGGAAGGAGATTTGCAGGAATCTGTACGTAGCATGATAAAAGACCGGATTCCTGATTTCAATATCCAGAATCTTATCCTGAATGTGACACATACTCATTCATCATTTTACACGGGGAGTGATAGCAAACATCGAGAGATGTTAATTAACAGTTTGGGCAAGGTTGCCGTTTCGGCCTGGAAAAAGAGGCAGCCAGGGGGTATAAGCCATGATTTGCAGTACGAGGTCATAGGGCATAACAGACGGGTGGAGTATGCAGATGGTTCAACAGAAATGTACGGATCTTGCGACAGGGAAGATTTTATCGGGTTGGAAGGGCCTGGAGACCCGGCTGTGAAAATGATGTTTTGTTGGGATCTGAATAAAAAACTGACAGGGATCATTATGAATGTTGCCTGTCCTGCACAGGTTACAGAAGCTAAATACTATGTGTCAGCTGACTATTTTGGCGAGCTCAGGAAACAGCTTGAGGAAAGATATCCTGGTGTATTTATTCTGCCCCAGATAGGTGCAGCAGGGGACATTTCTCCGAGAGACCTGCCCCGGGGCTATGAAAAAGATGATCCGAATTTGTGGGATATCCCAGGCAGTGTTGAAATAGGTAAACGGTTGGTGGCTGTCATTGAAAAAGCCTATCCTGAAGCCGTAAAGAACATAGAAAACCAGATTTCTTTCAGGCATATTGTAAAAATCATTGAGCTTCCTTCAAGGTTGTATAGTAAGGAAGAATGCCAGAAGGCCCAGACAATAGTTAGTGAAATATTATCAAAATATCCCGATGAACCCAACGCAAAGGAGGTGATCTGGGACCAATTCCTTCAGGAAATAAAAGAGAATGAAAAAACACAGGAATATGGCCCATGGGATAATAAGTTATCTGATTTTGGCATATTCAAGAAGCAAGAGGCTCTGGTTGAACAGTATGAGGCTCAGGATGAACATCTGTCTCATTCTGTAGAGTTGCATGTATTTCGTCTTGGCGATATGGTTTTTGCTACCAACCCGTTTGAGCTGTTTTCAGAATATGGTTTCAGAATAGAAGGAAGAAGCAATGCAAAACTGACTTTTCTTGTTCAGTTGAGTGGAGGGGATTATGCCGGGTATCTTCCAAGCCCAAGGGCTATTGAAGGGAAAGCATATTTAGGATATAGTGCCATGGTGACTCAAGTGGGGCCTGAGGGTGGGCAAATATTGGTCGATGAAACTGTGAATATCATTGATTCTCTTTGGGAAAAGAGATCATAAATTTTACTTGAACACTAGTGATTTGCATTCAAAATATTTATTATGAAACGAAGGACTTTTATTAGAAATACTGCAGTCGGTAGTGTTGGTCTGTCAACACTATCAGGGGTAGATATTCTTTCAGCAAGTTGCAGCAGCCATCCAAAACTCAAAGACAAATTTTGGCTTTGGGGACATAATGCTGGATGTCATCATCATGCAGGTTCGAACTTGCCGGGAGTTAATAAAATGGGGCCAAAAGAAGGTTGTGACTACATGGGGATTGAAAAATGTTGTCGTGTGGCCTTTGGAAGTGCTGGCCCTTTTCCTCCCTTTGATGTGGAGGCTGCAAAAATAAAAGATTTAAAAGATGTTGTATGGTCGGCCATCGGAGACGCCGGAAGTAAACAACACAATAACAACCAGAGCGATATTGATGAAATTTTGCGAGTGGCCGAAGATTATCCCAATATTTCCGGAGTGATATTAGATGATTTTTTCCTTGCTTCATCAGAAGGTGAAGCTCTTGCCCGTCACTCAGTTAGTAGCATCAGGGAAATGCAAGACAAGCTACACAATTTCAATAAACGTAAACTTGATTTCTGGATTGTCTGGTATACACATCAACTGAATGCAGAAATCGATGATTATCTTGAATTATTCGATGTGGTTACCCTGTGGACCTGGAAACCTGGTGATTTAGTGCATCTTGATTCAAACCTGGAAAAATGTGTGGAAAGAACTGCCGGGAAACGTCATATGGCAGGGTGTTACATGTGGAATTGGAATGAGGCAAAACCTTTGCCAATGGATATGATGAAGTATCAGCTAGATACATACTATCACTGGCTTAAAGAAGGGAAGATAGATGGTGTTGTTTTTTGCGCCAATACTGTAGTAGATCTGGGATTGGAGGCAGTTGACTATGCCCGTAATTGGATTGCTGAAGTTGGGGAGGAGACACTTTAATTCTTTTAGAATTATGACTTTTAAAAAAAGACAAATCACGAATTCATTATGGATAAAGGCAATTCTGGTTGTTTTGATCATTATCGGATCAGGCTGGATTGTTCACAATGATTCAACAAGTAAGATAATAAAGTACCAACAATCATGGGATGATTTTTCAGCTACAGTTTATCTGGAAGAGACTGAGATTCCGTTTATTTACACTGCAGGAAATCACGACTGGCAATATGATATACCTGGAGAAAACCTTAGTTTGCGCAAAGAATAGATTGAACAAGTACTACTTCCAATGTATCAGGGCAAGGATTGGTTAATCAGCAGTACCGTAGTAGGCGGAATAAATTTCATTGCACTCGATAATTCTGTGGAATATGCACAAAAAGAACAAGTTGAGTTTTTTAAGAACCAAATAGAAAGGGGCTTGCCAATAATTGTTTTATGCCATATCCCTGTGTACGGCCCTCCCTCTGATTTTATAGCTACTTTCGGTCATCCCGGGATGGATTCAATATCCTGGAGTAATCAGACAGAGAAAGTCAAAACCTACTATGAACCAGTTTTTAACAACCCACATTCTAATGAGCTTCTTGATATATTACAGAGTAGTGGAATAGTTGTTGCAGTTTTAACCGGACATTCTCATGAAGACAAGGTTCAAGCAACATCAGGATATGTGCATTACACAACAGCGGCAGCATCTTTGGGAGGATATAGATCATTCTCATTCTATCCAATGTCATCAGTAGAGGCTCCGTAACTGTCTGAGTTTGAGCTTCACACTCTGGGATAATAAATAAAACTTTAGAAGAGTTATGTTATGAAACAATCACTAAGCATTTTCCAAGCCAACGCTTTCACCAGACATTTTTATTTTCTTTTTTTACTGTTACTGGTCGCCTGTTCCGGTTCTCAACCTTCTGGTAACATCGATAAGATTCTTGAACAATTTCACGATCCAACCTCAGATTACATAATGGTTGCCAATCACAGGGCAGCTCATATGAACTACCCTGAAAACTCCTTATCTGCGATAAAACACCTTATTAAGTTGGGCGTGGATATTGTTGAACTGGATGTGCAAAGCACAAAAGACGGGTTTCTGGTATTGATGCATGATGACACTATCGACCGAACAACCAATGGAAGAGGCAGAGTGAAAGATCTGACCTTTACTGAACTTCGGGAGTTCCGGTTAAAAAAGAAGGATGGCACACTTACAGATGAAAGGATTCCAGAGTTTGAGGAAGCACTCAACATGGCCCGTGGTCATATAATGGTAGATATCGATCTTAAAACGAATGTGGTAAAACCGATTGTTGAAACTGTAATTAGAACCCAAACACAAGCCCAGGTTTTTTACTTTACGGATCAATATGATGTGCTGAAAGAAATCCAGGCTCTTGATGAAGGTTCAATGTGTATGCCAATAGCCTATTCCTATGAAATGGCAGATTCGGCCCTTCAATTGTTAAATCCCCCTGTACTACACATCGATCATTCCTTTTATTCTCGTGAGGTAACAGAACTTATCAGAAATAAGAATGCCAGGATCTGGATCAATGCTCTGGGAGATTTTGATGAAAAGATTCACAGAGGAGATGCCCGGGAAGTTGTAAAAACACTACTAAGACATAAAGCCAATATCATTCAGACCGAAGAGCCCGGGAAACTCTTGCTATACCTAAAATCTGCAGGATTGCATGATTGATCAGCGAATTCCTACGCTATTCATAGGATAACCAGTCTTCTAAGCTAGCCGAACAGATCACCTCTGCCCCCATAGCCTGCGGCTTTGGAAATCCATTCTTCCTCTTCCCCGATTCTTGCAAACATAGTGTTATATTCGGGATACGTAGTAGTTTTATTATGCCTTCTGCTGAAATACCTTTATGGTAAAAAGAAATCCATGATTACAAAAGATCAATTTGGTTTTTGCTCATTCTGGTGGGAAACACTTCATACCGAAGATCAAATGAAAGAATGTGCAGATTATATTGCGAGTCTGGGATATAAGTTCATCGAATTCAAACGGTTTTCATTTAAACAGGACAATATTGCTAAACAATTCAAACTGGCAGTGAAAGCTGCAGAAGAGGCGGACATCAAGGTTAGCGATTTCGTTGTATTGAGGAGCTTGACATCAGGAGAAAGAGATTCAATTGAAGACATTATAGAAACCGTTAGAGCTTGCAGTGAAGCCGGTGTCGGGGTATTGAATACGGTTTGCGGACCACTGTCCGAACCAACTGTCGGAGCACCTGAAGATTGGTGGATGCCACCTCAGGAAAACCATCGAA
>JAOZQY010000343.1 GCA_029931975.1 Bacteroidales bacterium
TTGATAGTATAGGAATTGATAGTATAGGAATTTGCATTTAGCCATTAGGCTTTAGCTAACAGCCAACAGCTAATGGCTCGCGCGATAGTGCGTTAAGTTCACCTGAAAAGAGGTTTTATATGACCAGGAAACCAACCTATGAAGAGCTGAAACAACGAATTATAGAATTAGAGAAAAATTTAGAAAAATACGCGGTGCAGAACTGTGATGAAAAATATAGAATTTTGTTTGAAAAATCAAAAGATGCTATTTTAATAATTGAAAATGGAAGATTTGTTGACTGCAACCAGTCTACCATTGATATGCTGGGATATAAAACCAAAACTGAACTCATTCAAACCCATCCCTCAGATCTATCTCCAGACCATCAGGCAGATGGACAGGATTCCTTCTCAAAGGCAAAAAAAATGATGGATCTTGCACTGAAAAATGGCAGCCATAGATTTGAATGGGATCACATGAGGGCAAATGGGGAAGTCTTTCCCGTGGAGGTTCTTCTAACCAAAGTTTCCCATCAAGGAGATAATTGGGTAATTCATACAATCTGGAGAGATATCACCCATCGCAGACAGATGGAAAAAGCCAGGCAAAAAGAGAAAGAAACACTTATAACAATTCTTGAAAGCACACCCCATGGCATTACCTTGATTGATACCCATGGTAAATACCTCTATGTAAACCCATATTTTACAAAAATTACAGGGTATACGCTTACAGAGATTGCCGATAGAGAAGATTGGTTTGTAAAAGTCTATCCAGATAAAAATTATCGGAAAAAAATTTTTGAGATATGGAGCCATGATAGTAAACACCAAGGGCAGGGGAAAACCCGGGAATTTAAAATAAAATGTAAAAACGGTCAGTCAAAACACATAGAATTCAGGACCACTTTTTTAAAAGATTTAAAAATTTCCGTACTGACTGATGTAACCTCAAGAAGAAAATCAGAAGAATTAATCAGGGAAAAAGACCGGTTGCAGGGAGTTCTTGAGTTGTCAGGAGCAGTTTGTCATGAAATGAACCAGCCGCTTATGAGTATTCAGGGGTATTTCGATCTTATCCTGATGGATACCCCAAAGGATGACCTGCTATATTCCCGAATTAATAAGATCCATGTGCAGATAAACAGGGTAGCAAATATCACCAAAAAATTAATGGAAATTTCAAGATATGAAACGAAAAGTTACCTGAAAGAAAAAATTGTGGATTTAGCCAAAGCGACAACCACACAATAGACTCATAATATCAGAAAAGGAAAATTTTCCTGCAGAATCAATAGCCGAGGTGTTAAAAACTTGACCATGATATAGTGGACCAATTCTGCCCAAATAGATTTTTCCTGGCAAGGCCTCAAGTTTAGGACCCTGCCAGAGGAAATACATACTTCCGGGTTATTTTTATTACAAACGGATTAGCTTCAATCTTCCATTCACCATGATCCATAAAATGCGAGTCGACTCTGTATATAAAACTGTTATTGGATGGATTCCTTTTAAGTGATCTAAGCCGGGCTTATCTTTTAAATTTTCTATAGGTTCTATTTTTTTAACAGGTAAATTTTTTGGATCTTCAGTTAATTTTTCAATTTCTGTCTCAAAGGCATCTGCAACTTTTTTGGTTTTTGTATTGAATAAAATAGTCATATACTTTGTCATACCTGCCCCCTTAAGATAAA
>JAOZQY010000344.1 GCA_029931975.1 Bacteroidales bacterium
ACCTGAAGGTCACACGTAACCTGAAGGTCACACGTAACCTGAAGGTCACACGTAACCTGAAGGTCACACGTAAAAAAGGAAGATAATATGGACAATCTGCTGGAGATAAAGAACCTGAAACTGGAAGCCTATTACGAAGACAAATGGAGACCCATTGTCCATGGTGTCAGCCTTAACCTGAAAAAAGGGGAAGTCCTTGGACTCATCGGTGAATCCGGGGCTGGCAAATCCACCATAGGTCTGGCTGCCATGGGATATACCCGCCAGGGATGCAGGATTGCCTCGGGCTCCATCAATCTGGACGGGAAAGAACTATTCAACGCTTCTGCCGAAGACTTACGGGTGGTAAGGGGATCCAAAATAGCCTATGTGGCCCAGAGTGCTGCAGCCTCATTCAACCCCTCCCACCGCGTCATTAAACAATATGCCGAAGCCCCGGTCCACCATGGACTCATGGGCCATTCCCAGGCCGAAAAAGAAGCCATTGAGATCTATCGACGTCTGTTCCTGCCCACCCCGGAAAAAATAGGATACCGCTACCCCCACGAACTTTCCGGAGGTCAGCTCCAGAGAGCCATGGTAGCCATGGCCATGTCATGCAAGCCGGACATCATCGTCTTTGACGAACCCACAACAGCCCTGGACGTAACCACCCAGATTGAAGTCCTGGCTGCTGTCAAGGAAATCACGGAAAAGATGAACAAGGCTGCCCTGTACATTACCCATGATCTGGCTGTGGTCGCCCAGGTTGCCCATAGAATCATGGTATTGAGAAACGGCAGGCTTGTGGAAGAAAATGAAACCAGGGAACTGATTCAAAACCCCAGGGAAACATATACCCGGGAACTGCTGAACGTAAGGTCCCTGAGGGAAGATAAAGCCTTTACAGATAAAATGGAAGTCATCCTGGAGGTACAGAATGTTGCTGCGACCTATACGGGAGATAAGAATGTAGTTGAGGAAATTGATCTCAACGTCAGAAGAGGCAGAACCATTGCCCTGGTTGGAGAGTCCGGCAGCGGGAAAAGCACCCTGGCAAAGGTAATTACAGGTCTTTTGCCTGCAATTAACGGATCAATAAAATTCCTTGGAAAGGAACTTCCCAGGAAACTTAAAGACCGGAAAAAACAAGATCTGCGAAGAATGCAGATGATCTATCAGATGCCGGACACTGCATTAAATCCAAAACAGACTGTTCGAAAAGTAATTGGCCGGCCCCTTCAATTTTATTTTGGAATACATGGTAAAAAGGCAGATGCCAGGATCCGGGAGCTTCTTGTAAACATAGAACTTGATCCTGATTCCTATATTGACCGCCTGACCACGGAACTTTCCGGCGGAGAAAAACAGCGAATCTGTATTGCCAGGGCCCTGGCAGCAGAACCAGACCTGATTATATGCGATGAAGTCACCTCGGCCCTGGACCAGTTGGTGGGGGAAGGCATACTCAACCTTTTGCAGGATCTCCAGAACAAGACAAACATGTCCTATCTGTTTATCACCCATGACCTTGCAACGGTCAAAGCCATTGCAGACAATATTGTGATCATGCTCCAGGGCAAGATCATTGAGCAGGGTGAGAAGAAAAAGGTATTGGCTCCGCCCCACCATGAGTATACAGACAAACTATTGGCATCCGTACCTGAAATGGATCCAGACTGGCTGGACAGGCTT
>JAOZQY010000345.1 GCA_029931975.1 Bacteroidales bacterium
ATAATTCGCAGACTTTTGCTGGCTGTGTTTATTTTATTCTGCCTTTCCATTATTGTTTTTACAGCTGTTCATATGATTCCCGGAGATATGGTTCAGGTCATGCTGGGACCCGCTGCAACGGCAGAAGCTGTCGACGCTTTAAGACAATCATTTGGTCTTGATCAGCCATTGTATGTACAGTATTTTATATGGATATTTAATCTGGTCCAGGGTAATTTAGGTGAGTCTTTGCGCATGGGAGCACCTGTCCTTGATTCAATCCTTACAAGATTTCCCATAACACTTGAACTTATTTTTATGGCAATGGGGCTTGCTCTTTTAATTGCATTTCCCATCGGCATCATCTGCGCTGTCAAACGCAACTCCTGGTTTGATCATATGCTGCGGCCTGTTTCAGTACTTGGACTTTCAGTGCCTGATTTCTGGTGGGCAGTGCTGTTTATTATTGTTATTTCAACCTATTTTCCAGAATTTTATATTGTTGAATATGTGGGGCTTTTTGATGATTTAACCTTAAACCTCAAGGCCATGCTTCCGGCGGCCGTGGCTCTTGGTATTACTCTGACCGCAGTTATCATAAGATTTGTCAGATCAAGCCTGATAGAAGTTCTTCAAACCGATTATATTATAACGGCCAGGGCAAAAGGATTATCCGAAATAGTAACAATCGGCAAACATGCCCTTAGAAATGCCTCAATAGATGTATTAACGATTATCGGTCTTCAAATGGGTGCTTTGATCAGTGGAGCTGTGCTTGTAGAAGTGGTTTTCGGCCTGCCCGGTCTAGGGAGACTTGCTCTGGATGCTGTACGGCAAAGGGATTATCCCATGGTTCAGGGTACAGTATTATTCATGGCATCATTTTTTATTTTTATTAATCTTCTGGTGGATATCCTGTACGGTTTTCTTGATCCCCGTATCCGGATATCTTGAGCTGATGAACAAAATTTAAGGGTTCCCCCCATGCCATTACTTGATATAAAAAATCTATCCATCAATTTTAACACCCTGGAAGGGACAATAAGAGCTGTACAGGGAGTCGGTTTTTCCCTTGAAAAAGGAGAAATTGTTGGGATTGTGGGGGAATCAGGTTGTGGAAAAAGTGTAACAGTACGTTCTATACTTCGTCTTCTTCCAATGCCGCCAGGAGAGATTACACAAGGTGAAATCATGTTTAATGGTGAAAATCTGTTGAACATTGATCAAAAACAGCTGCAGGCAATTCGTGGCAGGGATATTTCCATGATTTTCCAGGAACCCATGACTTCACTGAATCCGGTTTTCACTATTGGTAATCAAATTTTGGAAACCTTTAAAATTCATCAGAAAATGGATAAGCGCCAGGCCAGGGAAGCTGCCATAGACATTCTTAAAAAAGTAAGCATTCCTTCACCTGAAAAACGTTTTAAAGAGTATCCCCATCAGCTCAGCGGAGGTATGCGTCAAAGGGTAATGATTGCCATGGCCCTTGCCTGCCAGCCAAAACTGCTGATAGCAGATGAGCCCACAACTGCTCTGGATGTCACAGTCCAGGCACAGATACTTGATCTTATGGTTCAACTCTCTGAGCAGATTGAAACATCCATTTTGCTGATTACCCATGACCTTGGCATTGTTGCCCAGACAGCAAGCAGAGTTATTGTCATGTATGCAGGAAAAATTATAGAAT
>JAOZQY010000060.1:0-1082 GCA_029931975.1 Bacteroidales bacterium
AATAGGAGATGTGATGGTGGTTTTAGGAGATGTTGCAAAAATTGAATACCACATCGACGAAAACACCATTTATATTGATAGAAGTATTGAATAAAAAATCAGTAAATTAAAAATACGAAAACCGGGGAGTATGCACGCTCTCCGGTTTTCTAAGCATTTAAATTAAGAGTATTAATCTAAACCATCCAAAATTATGAAAAAATAACGTAAGAATTCACCTTAATGGTGAGTGAATGCGTTAAAAAGCATTTGTGGAAAATGAAACTTTTAACTATTCTGTTAATCACATTCTTAGCGGTTTCGATAGCAGATAGTTATGCCCAACAAGCTACATTTAACATAGACTTGAATGAGGTTTCCGTAGCGTATGTTTTCCAGCAAATTGAAGAAACCAGCGAATTTATTCTATTGTACAGCGAACAGTCTGTGGATTTGGATCGCAGGGTAGACGTTAAAGTAAAAAATCAACCCGTTGATGCAGTGCTTGATCAGGTACTGAAAGGGACCTCTCATTCTTACAAAATTTACGATCGGCAGATCGTGATTTTTGCAATTGCTCCCACCGGGATCTCTTCTGTTCCGGATAATGCCTCTGAACAGACCCAAAACAAGAAAATTTCAGGGACCGTAACAGGTGAGGATGGAGAGCCCATTCCTGGCGTTTCTGTACTAGTAAAGGGATCTACAACCGGAACCATTACCGGCATGAATGGGGTTTTTCAACTGGAGGTTCCTGAGACTGCACAAATCCTCCAATTCTCATATGTTGGAAAAAAACAACAGGAGATTGTCATTGGTGAAACAGTGCAATTTATTGTTGTAATGGAAAAAGAGGTCACCGCTTTAGATGAAGTTGTTGCCATTGGGTATGGCTCTCAAAGGAAAAAAGATGTAACTGGCTCCATCTCTACCATTGAATCCGATGAATTAGTTAATAATAGCCCTGTGGATATTATGGGAGGCATGCAAGGAAAAGTTGCAGGTGTATATATTAGCACAGCTTCCGGTGAGCCGGGTGCGGGGGTTGATATAACAATCCGGGGGTATAACTCTATTTCAGCTGGCACAAATCCCCTGTTTGA
>JAOZQY010000060.1:1092-20973 GCA_029931975.1 Bacteroidales bacterium
ATAAACACTGATGAAATGGCTTCTGCAACCATAGGAAACGGGAATGTTTCAAATCCACTAAGCATTATAAATCCTGCGGATATAGAAACGATCACAGCTCTGAAGGATGCTTCTGCCACCGCTATTTATGGGTCAAGAGGTGCAAATGGAGTTATCATTATTGAGACAATGAGCGGCAAAACAGGACAGCCTTTAACAAAGTTTAATGTAAACTTTGGAATTACCGAGCTTTCAAAAAAAATAGATATACTCAACGGGAATGAATTTATCGAATTCCGAAGAGATGTGGATCCGGAAGGATATTTATTTTTCTATAATATGAATCCTGACCTCCCCAGAGATCCTTATGAGTTAACTCAGCATGATTGGCAGGATGAAATTTTAAGAACTGGGTTAAGGCAAAATTACGACCTTTCCATGAGTGGAAAGTCGGATAAGACCGCTTATTATGTTAGTCTTGGATATCTTGATAATGAGGCTATTGTTCAAAATAACAGCCAGAACAGAGTATCTATGCGAATGAAAATTGATCATCAGAAAAGCAAAAAATTGCTTCTGGGGCTGGCGGCCAGTGGTACCTACTATGAGTTAAATGGAGCCGCTCAGAGCGGAGGTGGAAGTGATCTGTTTAATGGTGTAGTTCAGAACCTGGTGGTCTCCACACCGGTGGAATTTTACAACCCCACATTTGACCCGGGAAGTGTTTATATCTCACCATCTTCCATGATTGATGATGCTTATAAGAAATCGGCCACAATGGTCTTTAATTCAAATCTCTTTTTGAATTATAATATCACAAAGGGACTTAAGCTTATCCTCAATGGAAGTGGTTCATTGTCAAGTTCAAAAGGATCAGAATTTTACGGTAAAGAGACAAATTGGGGTGTAAATGACAATGGATATGGCAGTATTGGAGATGCAAGTACTTATTCAATCAATGGATCAGCCCAATTGCACTATTCAAAATGGTTCAATGAGAATCACAATCTAAATGCAATGATTGCTACAGAAAGCAATGTATACAATTATGAATGGTTTGGCGTAACGAAGACAAATTATTTAGATGAATCTACCGGTGTATTCGATATCAGCAAGGGGAGTACGACTAAGAGTTCTTCGTCTTTCCGTGATAATAGCAAACGGATTTCGTTTTTCGGACGTCTTAGCTATATTTTCAAGGAGAAACATGTAGTGATGGCAACTTTCAGGGCTGATGGATCTGATAAGTTTGGTTCCGGGAACCGATATGGTTACTTCCCTTCAGTTGCATATTCCTGGTTAATGATTGAAGAAGGTTTTATGCAAGGTCAATCCGTATTTAGTAATGCCAAGATGCGCTTAAGCTATGGAGTCTCTGGGAATGACCGCATTCCTTCACACAGTTATCTGGCAAGGCTGGAAAATACTTATTACAATGGAGAATTAGGGATGGCTGCAATTTCTCAGGCCAATGCTCTCCTAAAATGGGAAACCACGTGCCAGTCGAATATTGGCTTCGACCTTGGATTTCTGGATAATGCCCTTACACTTACTGTTGATTTTTATTACAAACAGACCCATGACATGTTAATGCCAACCCCTGTGGCAGGCCGTACAGGCTATTCACAGCAGTGGAAAAATATAGGCAGGGTTGACAACAAGGGTATAGAATTTCAATTTTCTTCAATAAATATATATAAGAAAGATTTCAAATGGGATACACACTTCAATATCAGTCATAATAAAAATACTGTGGTGGATTTAGGTCTGATTGATTTTATACCGGTTATTATGCCGGATGGTTGGATACAGGATATTGGACGTGTTATTGTAGGAAGATCACTGGGTGAAGCGTATGGTTATGTGTTTGATGGTATTTACCAGGTAAGTGATTTTAACTGGCAAAACGCCAGTGATCCAAATATCCCTCATGAGAAAAGAATTTACGTGTTAAATGATGGTGTCGTTTCTGTAGCTGGTATAAATGTCAGACCTGGTTCTCATAAATTTTTAGATCTGGATGGCGATAACGAAATAAACCTGGATGATGACAGGCAATCAATAAGCTCAAGCCAGCCCCTGTTTTTCGGTGGAATCCGAAATACTTTTCAATATAAAAACTTTGATCTGAATCTGTTTGTTGAAGGGTCTTACGGGAATGAAATATTTAATGAGTCAAAATTTCGTTTAGAAGGCGGTATACTCCATGCTTATATGAATGTATCAAAAGAGTTCTATGACAAGCACTGGTCCATTGATAATCCATCTAGTACTTATGGAGACTACGCTGACAGAAATCCAACTTCATACCTCGCTTCCGATTACTATGTTGAAGATGCATCCTTTGTAAGGTTAAGCAGTCTTTCCCTTGGATATACCCTAAGGTCCAAAACTCTTTCGACTTTACACCTGAGCAGTGCCCGGATCTATGTTACTGGGAATAATTTATACACATGGACCAATTATTCCGGATTTGACCCGGAAGTGAATACGGGTAATATATTGTTAAGTGGAGTAGATCGTATATCGTATCCGAGGGCAAGGACAATTTTGTTTGGAATCAATGTGGCATTTTAAAACCAGTGTCATGAAAATGAAAATATATATTCTACTGTTCATTTCAGGAATTTTAACAGTTGGTCTCAACAGTTGTACTGATTATCTGGACACACAACCGTATTCATTTAATACGGTTGATAAGCTATACACTTCAGCAGAGGGCGCGGAACTTGGATTAACCGGTTGTTATAATATACTTAATGCGGAATATGTACAGGGAGGAGCATGGGCCGGGTCATTTGTAGCAACTGTACCGTTTATGCTTAACGGAGGTACCGATGAAGTGGTATTGAGGGAGGGTAATGTAGATCCATACTGGGGTCCTTTTGGGAATGCTACATATACCAGTCAAAATCCAAAACTTAAAGATCATTGGTTTGTGTTTTTTGTGGGTATTAACCGTGTTAACTACTTTTTAGAGAACATTGACGGGTTTGATATGGACGAACAAAGAAGAATGGAAATGATAGGAGAGGCACATTTTCTCAGGGGCCTGTACTATTTCTATTTAGCTGTTGAATTTGGCAGCCTTCCTATATATACAAACCCTGATCATTGTACTGATCAGCAAAGAGAATCTGTTGAGCTGGTATATGAACAGATTATATCAGATCTCACATTTGCTTATGAGTCATTGGCAGATAGGGCAACTGAACCCGGAAGGGCTGATAAATGGTCTGCTGCTGCTTATTTAACGAAAGTATATACCTACCTGGCCAGTTTTAAAATGAACAATGTTGGCGAAGATTTGGACTTCGAATTAAATAGCTTTGCCTGGGTGGATGCAGATGCAATGTACACCAAGGCTAAGAATGTAACAGATGATATCATTGCAAATAGCGGATTTATGTTAACAGAAAACTATGACTATCTTTTCAGGGAAACGACCGAACAATGGAAGGCAGAAGAGAGTCTCTTCTCTTTGCTGGGTAGTAAAACTGTGAGTAATGGAAATTTTAATCTGTTGCTACTCTGGCAAATTCCTGTGGGTGTCCCTGCTGCAGGAGGTGGATATGGTCAGTTAAGGCCTCTGGGTGAACTTTTCTACAGGTATGATTCTACAGATTCAAGGAGGTCACAAAATCTTACACAGGGTTTGTTTACATATAATTCTACAGAAAACATTGAAGGAGTTATTTATTACATCCCAACCCCATTAACAGATCCAATGGAGGAAGATTTATGTGTTGGGAAATACAGGTACAGGGAAGCTGCGGACAAAAGTATTTCGAATGCATGGTCAGATGGTGATATAATATTGATACGATATGCCGACATTCTGCTTCATAATGCCGAAGCACTATATTATACCGGCGATGAAGCTGGAGCAAGGTCGAGACTAAGGGAGGTGAGGGCGCGAATTGCTGATGATGATGCTCATCTTGATAGTTTAACTGCAGCCTATTATAATGCAGACTTTGTATCCGAGCTTTTAGAATCGCGCTCCCGAGAACTTTGTTTTGAAGGTTGGCGCAGGATTGACTTAATAAGATTTGGGAAGATGGATGAGACCATTGCCGGCTTAAGTAATGATATGGGTTATTGGAATACCATGGTTCCGGTATTGCAAGCCAACTGGAAACAATATAAAATGTGGTTTCCCATACCAAAATCAGATATTGAACTAAGCCCATTAGTTCAGAACCCTGGATATAATTAATTAGCTCTATTTTCTGTCCACAATATTGGATGTTGTCTCTTTCTTAAGTAAACTATCCGGCTATGCGGCATTTAGTATTTCTTGGACTTGTCTTATTATTAAGCTGTAAGGATGATTTACCTCCTGTCCCAACTGAAATTTTTACCGAAATCATTGGCGATAACCTGTTCGAAAAGGGCTTTGCATTAACCCCGCTGGATCCCGCTATTGTGCAGCAGGGTGGAGGATTTGAAAAAACTTACCTCGATACCCTTGATTTTGAGAAAGACGGTTCATCTCCTGTGTGGATGCTGGCTCAGTGGCAGAGTAAGTATGATCTGTCAGAAACACAAGCGGCATTAGCATTGGATGGTTCTATTGAGTATGTAAATGAAGGCAAGAAGATAGCGCTGTATTCCGACCATTCTCTCTGGCTTGAAGTGGATGCCAGTGAGGAATATGATAGTGCGAGGGTGAGTGGTCAACCATGGCCCCATCTGCTAATAGCACAGAATTTTTATGAATCTGGGCCGAAGGTCGGAGAGGCAGACCGATTGGATTTTTCAATGGCAATTAAACTTGAGAAATGTGAAAATAAAATGGAAGGAAGGAGCTATAATGTTTCCCTTCATACCGCCCAATCGCCATTCTACTTCATGTTAGTGAATGATAATGTCAACTCGGCTGATTATAGTCAAAGAATATGGTTCGGTCTTCCCTCTTTTGACTACAGGTATACTACTTTGCAAGACGATGAAATAGTGTTATGGGATATTGGAACCAGCACCTTCATATACGGAGTGCCAGAGACAACGATATGGGGCAATGTGAGTTTCCAGGATGGCAACTGGCACGAAACCCGTATCGATCTTAAGCCTCTAATAATAAGAGCTCTTGAGGCCATGAAAGAACACGATGTTTTTATAAATACTGTACCAGAAGATATGATCATTAGCTCGATGAATTTCGGATGGGAGGTGCCGGGTACATTTGATGCTGCAATCAGGGTTAAGGGTATTAGTTTAAAAAGCGTACAAGTATCTCAATGAAATTGAACTATCTGTTTTTTGTTGTTCTGTTTAGCTTAGCGGTTTGTCTGATTGGAATACCCGCTGAAGTTTATGCGTTCAATTTCACTTATGGTACTGAAACTGCAAGGATATTTGGAGTTCATGAAATTAGTCTGACTGGCAATGGATCTGTTCCAAACCCCTTTGACACACCCTGTGAGCTTACTTTCACCCCTCCTTCAGGGTTGCCCATAACTGTTAATGCGTTTTATAACGGTGGAAACACATGGCATGCAAGGTGTTATGTGAGTGAGATTGGTGACTGGTCATGGAAATCAGTCTCTTCCAGAGATTATGGTTTGGACAATAAAAACGGGAGCTTTTCAGCTCTTGCTTCAGATTTAAAAGGCAAGCTAAAAAGACATCCGGACAACTACAAGGCATTGGCTACTGATGATAACAAATGGTTCTTAAATATTGGAGATACACCCTACCTTATTTTTCATGAGGAATATAGCAAATGGCAGGAATTCATCAGGGATTCATGGGACAAAGGAATAAGCCTTTATCGTGCTTCAATGGCAGGTGCACTTCGAGAATGGGATCGTTTCTTCGATCATGGCAATCACGATAAATTAAATATTAATAATTTTCAAACCAATGATACCAGGTTGATATGGATGTTAGACAATTATCCGGATATGTACCTTGAGTTTATTCTTTTTCCAGAGTGCAATACAGGGTGGACGGGAGATGAAACATTGTGGTACAGTCTTTCCGGGGAGCAACATAGAAGGATATTAAAGTATATTGTGGCACGTTACGCTGCATTTCCAGAAATTCTCTGGGAGGTGGTTAATGATTATAAATACAGTGCATTGCATCCACACAATGTGGAAATGGCCAATGAGGTTGGCGAATACCTGATGAATAATGATCCATGGAAACACATCATTACAACCGGTGGCATTCGTGGAGATGATTTTTATTTTACGACTGCTGACTGGGCGACGCTGTTTCACCTGGAAACTCTTGATGCACTTTCAGCGGATCAGGTAAAAGATTACACGGACTTTCCTAATCATGTTTTTAGTGGGGAGGACAGGTACGAGACTTACAAAGAACCGGACCATCCAAATATATATTTCAGAAGGTTAATATGGGCGTGGACATTATCAGGCGGATCTGCCTGTTATGGTGGTGATTGGGATGATATTGTACCTTACAAGCAAAGTTCATTTGAAGGATTGGACAATATTATTCATGTGAAAGATTTTTTTCATGACAATAGTGTTGAGCTTTCGGGGTATATTCCGGATGATAATTGTGTGAGCTCTTCTGCCAGAGGCACCAGCAGACCAAAGGTAATGCGTACACAGGCAAGATCTGGTTATATTATATACCATCCCAATGCCAGCATGAATGGTCAGGCCGCTGATTTAAGTTCTGCCACCGCCTCTTTAAGTATCAATGATTTGCCTTCAGGTGCATACACGCTTTTATGGATGCGTGCCGACAATGGCGTGAAACAAAGGACCAGCTTCAACCACAATGAAGGAGCCAGGCTGCTGGCATCACCCTGGCCAGGAATTGATGTTGTGTTATACCTTCAAGCAGACTCTGTCCTGGGAGTGAAAAAATTACCCTCACTATCATCAGTGAGCGATGTTGATATCTTAAGTGTGCAGCCTAATCCCTTTAAAACATCCACGTCTATCTGGGTCAGACTTCCCGAAAATATGCAAGTGTGCATTGATATTATAAACATGCAGGGAAGTCATGTGGAAAGACTGGCTCATGGGAAACTCCACAGCGGAGTGCATCAATTTGTATGGAATGCAAATAGTCAGCCAGAAGGAATATACTTCATTAAATTACAAACAGGAAACAGGGTGTATGGCCGGATGATAAGACTATTGTCGGGTTAAGCAGTGTTCATGGGCGCTTACAGCGTCCGGTGGCACGGCTTACTAAAGTGGCAAAGCTGATTCCAGAACCGCATCACCGGTCACAAAATCTATATGTTCCAGCAGGATACTTGTTTAAATTCACATACTCCAGGACAGATTGACAGTTAAAGCTCAGATATTTATTATTTCACTATTTTTGGAACCATAATCCCAAAGGCCTGAGAAATGAACAGTTTTTTTAAATCATTCATGACCATGGGGGTTGTTATGCTGGCAGTTGCATGTACCTCCCCAAACAAACGGACCATCTCGGAACTAAATTTGCTTCTCGATACATTGCAGTTATTATATGCTCCCGATACACGAGTTGAACTCTGGGATGTCTCTGTTGAATTGGAAGAGAGTAGCGTGTTGCTTAGAGGAAACCTGGCCAGCAAAGAAGTATATAAGGCCGTTATTCAGAAAGTAGATAGTCGGTTTCCGGAAGTGAAGAACGAGCTGTTGTTACTTCCCGAGGAAGGGAACGGACAGCTGGTGAACGGACTTGTGAATAATTCCGTGATTCATCTGCGTAAGGAACCCAGCAGTAAAACGGAGCTTGTCACCCAGGCCCTTCTGGGCGTTCCGATCCGGATTCTGAAAGCGGAGGGAGCCAAGAGCCTGATACAACTTCCGGATGGCTACCTCGGATGGGTGAACACAAAAGAGGTATACGCTTTGGATCGGGAGGGACTTAATGCTTTCAGGGAGGCTGAAAAGCTTGTTTTCATTGAACAGTATGGTATGGCCTTTAGCGAGCCGGATGTGGGCTCCATGCCGATGACCGACCTGGTAATTGGGAATATTCTTTGTAAAGTTACGGAGGAGCCAGGTTTTATCCAGGTGAAATACCCCGATGGGCGACTTGGCTGGGTAAAGAGTTCGGAGGTAGTCCCTGCAGATGAGATATTCTACAAAATTCCAGTGAAGGAAAATCTGGTTAAAACAGCCCTGAAGTATCATGGGATCCCCTATCTCTGGGGAGGAACTTCTTCGAAAAATATCGATTGCAGCGGACTGGTATCCAATGTTTATTTTATGAATGGAATTCAGTTGCCAAGGGATGCTGACCAGCAGACCCGCACAGGAAGGGAGCTTACCACCGAGTTTGAGTCGAAGGGACTGGAAGCAGGGGATTTGCTTTTCTTCGGAAGGAAAGCCACGGCAGATAAGAAAGAGCGGACCAGTCATGTGGCCATGTACATAGGTGATGGAGAGTTTATTCACTCGGCAGGTTACCGGGAACGGGTTAGCATTAACAGCATGGACAGCACCCGGGAGAATTTTATCGAAACATATCCGGATATTTTTGTCAGAGCAGTACGGATCCTCGGGGAGGTATATGAAGGTTTCAGCCCAATTTCAGAGAATGCATACTATAAAGAGATAATTAGCACCACAGAATGAAGAACGGAAGAAGGAACTTTCTAAAAAGCATGGGACTGGCATCCCTGTGTACAACACTGCCAATGGCAGCCTGTAGCTCTAAAAATGGCCCGGTGGCCCCCGTCGTCATAGGGAACGGGAAGATGAAGTTGAGTTTCAGACCCTATGAATTGCAGTTAAAACATACCTTCACGGTTGCTGGGAACTCCAGGGATACCACACCGGTGGTGCTTACTGAGATTGAGTATGAGGGACTGACCGCTTATGGGGAAGCCTCTATGCCTCCTTACCTTGGGGAGTCGCAGGAGTCGGTAATCAAGTTCCTGAACAAGGTGGACCTAGGGCAGTTTAATGATCCTTTTATGCTGGATGATATCCTGGCCTATGTAGATTCTGTTGATGAGGGAAATCGTGCGGCCAAGGCCTGTATTGATATAGCCCTGCACGATCTACTGGGGAAACTGGTGGATCAGCCCCTTTACAGATTATGGGGTATCAATCCTGAAAATACACCTATGACCTCTTTTACTATCGGTATCGATACTTCGGAAGTGGTGAAGCTCAAGACACAAGAGGCTGAACGTTTCAGGGTATTGAAGGTAAAACTGGGAGGAGGCAATGACCGGGAGATGATTAATACGGTTCGTTCGGTGACCGATGTTCCCATTTATGTGGATGTGAACCAGGGGTGGAACGATAAGTACCAGGCCCTGGATATGGTGTACTGGCTGGCCGAACAGGGCATTGAGTTTGTGGAGCAACCCCTTCCCAAGACTGCCGTGGATGATATAGCCTGGCTGACAGCCAAAAGCCCACTTCCCATTATTGCCGACGAGGCCTTTCAGCGCCTGGGCGATGTGGCGGCATTTAAAGGAGTCTACTCCGGCATCAATATTAAGTTGATGAAGAGCACCGGATTGCGCGAGGCCCGTAAAATGATCACCGTGGCAAGGGCCCTGGATATGAAGGTGATGATTGGTTGTATGACTGAGACCTCCTGTGCCGTATCTGCGGCCTCACAGTTGTCACCCCTGGTAGATTGGGCAGATCTGGATGGGAACCTGCTTATCAATAATGATATCTACGAAGGTATGAAAGTGCTTGATGGTAAGGTGACATTGAATGATCTTCCCGGCATCGGGATCAGAAAACTATGACAGACAGAAGATCTTTTCTCAGGAAATCAGGTGCACTTGCAGCCATGACCCTGGCTTCGGCCTCCGGACTGAAGGCTGGAGATTTTTCAGGAACTCAGGCTGAAAGAATCCTTCCCGCCAGACTGAAAAAAGGAGACCTGATCGGACTGGTAACTCCCGGTAGTTCTGTAACTGAAGAGCAACTGAATGCATTTGTCACTCAGCTGGAGGAGATGGGTTTCCGTGCCACATACAATGACAGCGTATTATCAGAGTATGGCTATTTTGCCGGAAAAGACCAGGAAAGGGCCGATGAGCTGATGGAGATGTTCTCCAGGAAAGATGTGGATGCCATCTGGTGCGTTCGTGGTGGCTATGGCTCCATCAGGATCCTGGACCTGCTGGATTATAGCCTGATTCAATGCAATCCAAAAGTATTCATTGGGTACAGCGATATTAGCGCTTTGATCACTTCCATCTACCAGGAGACCGGGCTGGTCACTTTTCATGGTCCGGTGGGGACCTCAGACTTCAACCGCTTCACTTTAAAATCACTTAAGAAGGTGGTAATGGAACCCGAAGCGCAGTATAAATATCCATATAAGAGAGAGAAAGGAAGCCGGGAAAACCCGGAGTTTGACCGCTATACCCTAAGCGGAGGTACTGCTGAAGGAAAATTAATCGGGGGCAATATTTCTGTGCTTGATTCCATCATTGGAACACGCTTTGAACCTGATTTTGAGAATAAGATTGTCTATCTTGAAGAGATCGGGGAAAAAACCTACAGGGTGGATAAAATGCTATATCATTTGCTTTCAGGAACCAATCTGAAAAAGGCCGCCGGCATTGTTTTGGGAGTATTTGGTGAATGCAATATTAATGAGGAACCAACACTTTCCCTGAAAGTGGCCCTGGATGACCTGCTCATACCTCTGGGCATACCGGTTTCATATGGCCTTTCTTTTGGTCACATTAAACGCATGATCACCATTCCAACTGGAATCAGGGCTGCCATGAATGCAGATAAAAACAGCTTCAGCCTGTTGGAGCCTGCTGTAGTATAAGTTTCCCACATTATAACTATTTTAGTAAGATGAATGATTTTGGAGTGCTCTCTGTACTGCCCCCCCTGCTTGCCATTATTCTTGCTCTCAGAACCAGGCAGGTCTATATCTCATTGGTGGTGGGGATTTGGTTGGGCTGGCTGATCATCAGTGACTGGAATCCTTTACAGGGAACACTTGCAACACTGGAAGGTTTTGTAGAAGTTTTTCAAAGTCCAAGCAATACCCGAACCATTATGTTTAGTGCCCTGGTGGGAGCCCTTTTGATCTTTATTCAGTACTCGGGTGGTGTCAGGGGGTTTATTGTGGGGATCGATAAGATGCTCTACGCCATGGAGAAGAAGAAGATCGGGAAGAGCCGGGTGGTGGTGGAACTTCTTGCCCTGGCCATTGGGGTACTCTTATTTATAGAGACCAGTATCAGTTCACTCACCGTGGGAACGCTGTTCCGACCGGTGTTTGACAAACTTAAGATACCACGTGAAAAGCTGGCCTATATTGCCGATTCCAGCTCTGCTCCCAGTTCCATCCTGATACCCTTTAATGCCTGGGGTGCTTTTATTATGGGATTATTGCTTACACAGGGTATTGAAGCGCCCTTCAGGACCATGCTATCAGCCATGGCCTATAATTTTTATCCCATGCTGACCATCCTAATGGTATTTATAATCATTGTTTCCCGGAAGGATTTTGGTCCCATGGCCAGGGCTGAGAAGCGCACAAGGGATACTGGGAAGCTATTGAGTGATGGGGCCAGACCACTGGTATCAGATGAAGTTACCTCTTACGAGATGAAAGAGGGGATCAGACCCAGGGCCATGAATATGGTGATCCCATTGCTGACCATGGTGGTGATGATGATCTTCTTTCTGGCCTATACAGGCTGGAACGAGGTTGAGGAGTACGGGGGATTCCTGGATCATTTTGCCAGTGCCATGGGTCGTGGATCGGGATCATCGGCTGTGTTGTATGCTGTTACCAGTTCTATCCTGGTAGCTATGATTCTTTACCGGGCCCAGGGCATTATGAAAGTGAAAAAGATGGTCAGCCTGATACTGAAAGGGATTAGTGAATTGATGCCACTGGCACTCCTGATGATGCTTGCTTTCTCGATCAGTCATGTGTGCAATACCCTGGGAACCGGAACCTATATAGCAGGTATTACTGAGGGATGGCTCTCACCGGCCTTGCTGCCAGCCATAGTATTTGTGCTCTCCTCCTTTATCGCATTTTCCACAGGGACCTCCTGGGGCACTTTTGCCATTATGATCTCCATTGCAATTCCTATGGCAGAGATGCATGGAGCCAATATCTTCCTGGTGGTAGCCGCCACCATGGGTGGTGGTGTTTTTGGTGATCACTGTTCTCCCATTTCCGATACTACCATGATTTCTTCCATGGCTTCGGCTTCCGATCATATCGATCATGTGAGAACACAGCTGCCCTATGCTCTGCTAACAGGGATTCTGACTGTGCTGATCTATCTATTGATGGGCTTTTTTATGAGCTGAGCGAGCGAAAAGCCTCTTTCAGAGTGTGTGTCAGCTTTACAATCTCAACTTTTTTATGCGAGGAGCTAACCACGACCCTTATAATACCTTCAGATCCGGCACCCCTGTAATTTGTGTACTGTGTATAGATCCCCTCTTTCATCAGGTAAGAGTGGATTGATCTCATTGTTTTTTCATTTCTGTGAGTAAAGGAGAAGATGGGAACAGTTCCATGCATTTCCGGTATGAAGTCCGTTTCAATATTTATCCTCATATGCTCCAGCCCCTCCCTCATATACCGGGCATTTTCCCAAAGTTTTTTTCTAAGATGCTTATTCTCCTGTACCAGTTCCACGCCTTTAAGTCCGGCAGCCACTGCAGCATTCATTGGGGAACTTGAACCAGTTATAACATTGCCGGACCGGATCTTACCAATAAAATCTCTGTTGCCGACAATAATCCCTCCATAGGCGCCAAAGGCTTTGGAAAGGGTGGCTCCCAGGTATATCCTGCTGGAGGAGCTTCCTAGCGCCTCGCAGGTGCCACGTCCATGTGTACCCAGGATTCCAACCCCATGGGCATCATCAATCCATACCACTCCATCATATTTCTTGGTTATTGCAAGGTAATCCCTGATGGGAGCAAGGCTTCCCATCACCGGGAAGAGGCCGTCACTGGCTATCAGGGGACGCTGACCTGGACCAAGATGCTTTTTCATAAGTCTTTCCAGATCATCCAGATTCCTGTGCTGAAAGGAAATCACAGCTTTTCCGGTGGCTGCAGCTCCTTCTGCCAGGCTATAGTGTGCGTCTTCATCCAGGAAGATTACCTGGTACAATCCCAATTCGTCAAGGGCCAGCAATCCTGCAAGACTGCTTAGATAACCGGATGGGAGATATACGGCATCTTCAGTATTGAAATAGCTGGCCAGTTTCATCTCTATCTTTTCAAGAAGGGGAGTGGTACCGGTCAATGCCCGGGTGGTCGCACTGCCAATCCCGTATTGTAGCGTGGCATCATTGGCAGCCTTGATCACCTCCGGATGGGAGTGTAGCTGAAAATAGCTGGTTCCACCAAAATACAGGTAACTTTTTCCATTCAGGACCACCTTGGTACCGATCCTGCTTTCCATGGTGTAGTTAAGCTCCGCTTTTGCCATGTCCAAAATAAGGTATTACGAAATGGAGACAAGCTCCATAGATTCCAGGAATGCTTCATCAAAGCTGGCCCCAATCCCGGGGCTCTCCCCAAGGATCCAAAGGCCTGCACCTTTGTATTCAATTCCCCCGCTAACCGGATCTTTGTCCAGCATCAGGGAAGAGTCCATATCGTAATGTACGATAATATCACTGGCCAGCACCAGGTGCATCAGGGCAGTGAGCGCGAACCGCGATTCGGACATGCAGCCCACCTGACACTTGATGCCGGCAGCCTCGGCCACTGCTACAATTTTCAGTGCATTATTGATACCGCCCGATTTAGAGAGTTTGATATTGAAGTAGTCACAGGCACCCATGCTGGCCAGACGGAAGGCATCATGGTGGTCAAATACCGACTCATCGGCCATAATAGGGATGGGACTGTTTTCCTTCACCTTTACAAGTTCATGGTTGTTCCAATGGGGGATGGGTTCTTCACAATGTTCAATTCCGAAAGGTTCAAGCGCTTTAAGTGTTTCAATGGCAGTAATGGTGTCCCAGCCCTGGTTGGCATCGATACGGATGGGATAGTCGGATCCCACTGCGTCACGAATCGTTTTGATCCGGGCCACATCCTCTTTCATGGTGGTTCCCAGTTTTACCTTGACTGCCGGGAAACCAGACTTTTTAATTTCAACGGCATCACGCCACATTTTTTTGGGGTCGCCGATCCCTATGGTCATATCGGTATAGATCTCCTTATTGTTACTGCCACCCAGCAGGCGGTAAAGTGGCAGGTTTGCCCTGAGTGCCAGAAGATCATAAAAGGCCATATCAAAGGCACTCTTCATGGTGGGATTTCCCTTTACGGCCCGGTCGATCTCGTGGAGCCGCTCCGCGATGGCAAAGGGATCCCTTCCCAGCAGCATCTTTCCCACCTGTTTGGCTAGTTCGAAAACGGTTTCCTGTGTTTCACCCACTATGAAGACAAAGGGAGCACACTCTCCCGTACCTGTCAGACCAAGACTGGTGTGTATTCTGACCACGACATTGGTGGCTTCGGGGATCACTCCCAGCGAAATCACAAAAGGTTCCTTGTAAGGAAGATTAAGCTTGATCACTTCAACTTTTGTGATTATCGTGTTTTGCATAGTGGTAAGTTATAGATATTTCAGGATATTCTGAAATTCCTTATACAGGAGAGGAGCCGTTTCGGGACCAAGGGAGTTTTCTTCCACTCCCTTTTATTCTTTTAGCCAGCCTGTTTCTAAGAATGGTCAGTATGATAAACCAGAGGAATCATGAAAGGACTTCAGTGTTCGAAAATAATTTACAACAGTGTACAAGGGACTCAAAAGAACCCGGGAACGTTCAAAAACATTCCGGTCATGGTAAAGCAGTACTCTGATCCTGCTCATGTCTTTCTGGCGCAACACTTGCATGATAGATTCCCTTTTTTGTTATGCTTTCTCTTTCTCCGTCAAACCAGTGGGCTACAATGACAACACCCTGGTCCTCGTGGGTAGAGTCAATTACCTGCTGGACGTTTAAGCCCCTGGTGATAAAGTTCCTTTTTAGTCCCAGCAGAGTCATATGATTGCTGCCAGAAAACTCCTCTCCAACTATCATTAAGGGTTCTTCAGGGAGCGTTCCCTGATCCTGGGCCTGGACCGCTTTCATGGTTTGCAGGTGATGGTTGTGATCGGTGATGAAGAAAGCATCAAATCCATTTTTCTTAAGCCAAAGCTGTAGTCCTTTTGTGGAGATGATACCATCATGACTAAACTCTGTATGACTGTGGGTATTGATCAGGATGGTTTGCTCATTGTTATTTACTATTGTGTTGGCCGGCAAAGGGAGATAAATGATCAGCCATAGTAATCCCAGCCAGGTAGCCACAATCAGGGAGAGGACTATGATCCAGAAGAATAAAACAGTAAACTCCAGCACGGGTTGATCCGCACGAAGATAAAACAGCAGGGGTCCGGTAAATGGTTCAAACAGAATCCGTCAGGAGAGATGGCCAGGGCATTGGGAGCACTGCCAAAAGGCAAGTCTTTTTCCATCCGTACAGATATGGTGCCAACAACAGCATCGCTTTTTGTATCTATCACTGAGATAATATCACTGTTGGCACGGGCAACGTACAAACGGGATTTGTCGGGACTCAGGGCCATGGCGCCAGGATGCAGGCCAACTTCTATATTTTTTATTTGCCGGAGCTTGTATAAGTGGGATCTCCGGCCTCTGGTTGCCTGCCCCCCCAATTGCTTACGTAGGCTTTTTGGGAGGAGAGAAGTATGACTTCATAGGGAGAAATACCTACCGGAATCTCTGTGATCGGTCCCTTGTCCAGATCTACCACAGCCATGGTATTGCTCCGGCTAAGAGGAACATACAGCCTGTCATTTTCATCATTGATTGAAAAGTCACCCGGTACGGGATGGCTCCCAACTTCTGCTTGCTGGAATTGTATGGGTTCTACCCAATTTAAAATGATGTTGTGATCTTTCTGAGCAATAAATATTTTATCCCGGGATTGGCTTGCAAAAATTTGATTTCCATCATCTGAGAAAGAGACCCCCTTAAAGGATCCGCCACCTTTTAGGGGCAGTGTTTGCATGATGGTTCGGTCCAAAACACGTATTAAATCAAGGGAATTCTTATTCAGGACGGCTAGCCATTTTCCATCGGGGCTCAGGGTTAGATCTACCGGCCTGCCCGGGAACAGAATTTGAAATCCTGCAGGTCGTAAAAGCTGATTGCTTGGCACGAGTATTGAAAAACCTGTTTTCTACTGCTTTACAGATGGTGTGATAAACTGGCAGGTGAAGCTCCTGTACTTCAGCTGTATTAACAGCTGGGACACAGATAGGGATATCGCAATATTGCTTCATTTCGCCACCCGACTGACCCGTAAGGCCGATGACCGTCAATCCTTTGGCTTTTGCAGTTATAACAGCATCGACAATGTTCTGAGAGTTTCCCGAAGTACTAATGGCAATCAGCAGGTCGCCTTCTCTTCCATAGCCTGCAACTTGTTGGGCAAAAATAAGGTTTGGATCTATGTCATTTGATATGGCCGGCAAGGCAGATTGTAAGTTTTTTGCAATGTATTCCCCCCATTCCTACATACTAATATCTTCCTGCTATTTTCATAGCAATCAATGCTTGCCATGGAGGCTTCCCAAATCTCCTTCTCACAACAGCTCAGGGCGGGATAGCGCCTGATTATCAAAGCCAAACTATCTTCTCCTGTCATCACTTATATCTTTTAATTAAATCCCAAGTTCTTTCAGGATAGCTTTTTTGGGTTTTACACCCATAATTCTTTTCTCCTCTTTTCCGTTCTTAAATACGATTAAAGTGGGGATATTACGAATTTGATATTTTTCAGTCAATGCCTTATTCTGGTCCACATTCACCTTGGCAATGGTCACTCTATTACTCTCCTCTTCTGCAATCTCATTTAAGCTGGGAGCTATCATCTTACAGGGAGCGCACCAGGGGGCCCAGAAATCTACCAGGACTGTCCCATTCCTGATCACTGTTTTGTAGTTCTTATTGTTCAGTATTTTGATTTTCTTACTGGGAGGGACCTCCTTAATATTCTTCATTTTACTGTAGCTATACACAAGAAATCCTACAAAAACAATCGCCAGCCCTCCTAAAATATACCATACCATAGATAAATCCTTTATTATGTTTTTGCTTAGAGCACTGTAAAAATACTATAACTATTGTAAAGCCACACTGAGAGCAGCTTAATCTCCGATACTATCACCAAGGGCAGCAGGTACAACTTTACATACTTTCCTGGCCGCGGGAATTGCTTCACGCTCTAATACTTTCTCAATAAGAGGGTTTAAATATGCTTCATTCCTTGCACAAATACTTCCAATAACAATGCACTCCGGATTCAGTATATCAATCAGGATGGCCAGTCCCTTTTCCAGGTAGGAGGCGGATATGTCCACAATTTCACTGGCAAGGGAGTCTCCGGTGATCGCAGCTTCAAAAACGGTCCTGGCTGTTAGATCTCCCATCATCCATTCAGCAAGTGCACAGGCATTGACGACGTTCTGCACTTTCACATCGACTCCAAATTCCTCCTTAAAATATCAACTATCGGTACTGCATCCCATCCGGGCAGATTGGGCGGAGAATATATAATCCCTTTCTCTGAATCAAGTGGTCCGCCACAGCTGATCCCTATTTTGACCAGATTGTTCTTGTTATACTTCTCGAAGAGCTTATAGGTATGTCTCTTGAACTCATTCAGAATTTCCGTATATCCTCTCTCCGTATGGGTGGCAAAAACGATCTTCTTATGTACTTTAAAAATCTTGTCACCTAATACGATGGTGCATTTTGTTCCCCCAATATCAAATCCCAGATAATATCTATTCAATCGAGTTAAGGTATGCATATATCAAAGGTTAAATAACAGCTTAAGAAGCCTGTTTGTTTGCGAAAAGTCGGGTATGAGGATTTGTGCACCAGATCGGATCAGCCGGGAGCGTTTTTCCTGATTTAGTCCATATCGCCTCACTTCGTCACTGGCTATTCCAATGGCGATCCCATTGGATTTAAGACACTCTTTTATCTCAATCGGTCCATCCCCGAAAACTACAAGTTCATTCCCGGTTAGCTTATTCTCTTTAATAATTTTTTCGATCACCAGCTTCTTGGAATACTTATTGATGTCACCAACCGACCCTTGTATTCCTCCCTCGAAAAGATCTGCATAACCCAGTATTTCTGCCTCATGAATGACATCTTCGATATCCGTGCCACTGGCCAGGCAAAGTGCGAGTGCACTGATAGTCGTATCACCTGCATCCACCGTATCAAGTTTTTTCAACAATTGGATACCGGGAATCTCGGTAATACCGGATGCGTCAATGCTTACAATTCCACGAGCTCCACAGGTAACAAAAATGGGTTTCCGGTCTTTTTCAAAGACCCGGGTACCGTGTTTCTTAATATCTGAGAAGGGTATAAAATCCTGCGGATTGACATTGAGACCAACTAGAACAGCTGTTTCGATTTCATTTGCCTTACGGTATACATTTCGGAATTCGGTATTGAAATGCCTTGAATCGATTACCACAATTTTGTCAGCATACTTATCAAAGAATTCATTGGCCCGATCAATAAAATCCCGGTTCGTGATACCGCCTGTTTTTCAGTCCAAAATCAATGCGTGGATCCTCTTTTCCCCCGTAATATTTCTTTGTGTAGGTGTAGGTGTCAAAATCTTCATCTTGAATGGTCAGTGAACTTACGTTGGCACCCAGATCTTTAAGTTGTGCAGAGAGTCCCCGGCCATAAATATCATTGCCAACAACACCAATCACTTTGATTGTATCAGGTTTCAGTGCAGCCAGGTTGGCAACAATATTACCAGCACCTCCCGGGGAATAGTTGTGTCTGGCCACGGCTTCTGCCTGCAATCCGGTTTCCACGGATACCTCCGAACCATCCATATCCATTTGCCAGTAAGCATCCAGACAAAAATCTCCGTATACGGCAATTTTTTATACAGCAAAGGGATCGTTAATTTTTGATTTCCACCTATGTAATACCCTTTCCCCCCATAAGCCTCGGGAACGCGGGTTACAATGCTTTTTTGGTCGCGATAGTAATACCCGACTGCGTTTTCATTGGTAAAGTTTTCGGGATTGTAAGGCCTAAGGTCAAAGTTGGCAGTAATGATTTTATTCGGTACATGCCCCGTATTAGCAGCCATTAAAGCTGCTTTGAAAGGATGGACCTCAGAGAGTGCTCAGTCCCACTATGAAGCCGGAGAGCAAGCCTCATTAAAGGCATGGGGGAAAAGTGGTGATTATGCTGACTGTATTTTAAATGACGGCATAAGCTATGAGGGGACCCTGGAGCAAATTATGGAGCAAAAATGGATTGCTAGCTGGACTGCCGCCGCAGAAGCCTGGTTTGACTACAGGAGAACCGGATTACCTGCCCTGCAACCCGGAATCGTTGTAAAAAGAGATGCCTTGCCTTTAAGATTCTACTACTCCGTAGATGAGATGGATTACAACCTTGAAAATACTCAGACGGCGATTAATCTGCTTGAAACAACAGCATTTTCAGCAGAGGATGGTGAAAACAGCGCCTGGTCAAAGATGTGGGTGCTTCAGGGGACAGGTCTGCCCTGAAATCGATTTACCTGGCAATATCAACTATTGAGAGAAAATGGAAAATACCGATCCTGGACAGGAGCATCAGTTTACAACAATTCAAATTATATTTGAAGATAATTATGATTATTAACTTAGGCGTTTATTCAATCATAGTATGAAAGTATTTGTCCTCCTCACACTCTTATTTTTTAGTATTCATCCCTTAATATCGCAGGTTTCCCCACCCAGCAATATTGAGGCAGGTTTTATTGACGAAGCCATTAATCTGGATGGTAATTTGAGTGAACCAGCCTGGCTGAGCGCCAAAAAAGTAAGCAACTTTACCCAGCGGGAATTAAATGAAGGTGAGCCGGTTACTGAAAAAAC
>JAOZQY010000346.1 GCA_029931975.1 Bacteroidales bacterium
ATAAAATTGTGTCATGCCATGAATCTGGAAGCGATCAGCCAGGGAGTCCATGGCAGGAAGACCTACATGCATCTGGTTGGAGGACTTTTCAGTATCCATTTTAACACCTGTTTTAACGGTGATCATAAGCTGATCAGGGAATTGTCCCACAACAGAAGAATTCTCATAGGGTTGGGCTGCTGCGAGTGTTGCTGTCAACATGACGGCAAGCAGAGCTGAAAGAAGGACTTTCTTCATTATTATATTCCTCTCAACAGGCGAACAATAAATGCAGGAAACCAGCCATAGGTACAGATGGTTTAAAGCAAAAAGTTGAATGGGTTAATTAAACGGTATTAAAACCACGATGTTTCAAAGAATGATAATTCATAGAAACATGAGCGTAATTATTCCTGAGTAAGTTTCATAATGAATTATACTGAAAATTTGAGTATTGTTCAATAGCAGTACTAAAATGAGACTGAAATAGTGGGGATTTGTTTTTTAATAATTCACTAAGAGGTTGTTTCCTTTGCAGATAGCAGACATTGTTTTCATTGAGCCCTATGATGGTGGGTCGCATAAAGCATTCCGAAAGGGCCTTGTTGCCCATTCCCGGCACCGTTGGGAATCATTAACTTTGCCTCCGCGGTTCTGGAAATGGCGGATGCGTGGGGCTGCTGCCTGGTTTGCTGATATTTTGAATGAGCGCCAGGGTAAAGTGCCGGATTTATTTTTTGTGACGGGTTTTTTGAATGTTGCTGATTTACGGGGATTGCTTGATCCACCCCTTGATAGGGTTCCCATATGTTTGTATATGCATGAAAACCAGCTGACGTATCCTCTCTCACCCGATGAGGAATTTGATTTTCACTTTGGCTTTACCAACATCGTCAGTTGTCTGGCAGCAGATAGTGTTGTCTTCAATTCTTCCTTCCATCGTGAACTGTTTCTCGATTCTTTGCCTACCTACCTGGCCAAGATGCCTGAAGCTATTGCACGCAAGGTTCCAGAGCGTTTACGGGAGCGCAGCAAGGTTTTAGGTGTGGGCCTGGAACGCACTCCGTTAAGTTCAGACCATTTTCCACAATACCGTGGTGGACCCAGTGCTCCGGATACTGGTCCTGGCTGGCCCAGAAAAGGAAAACGTCCCCTTATTATTTGGAATCATCGCTGGGAATTTGATAAACATCCGGCGCGATTTGCCAGGGCAGTGGAAATCCTGCTTGAAAAAGGCCTGAATTTTGAGGTGGCCATTCTTGGTGAGTCCAAAACCCATGACGAAATTTTTTCTCCTCTGGCAGGGCTTCTTGGCGAGCGGCTTCGTGCTTTTGGATTTTTGGAATCCCGTGCTGAATACGACCAGCTGCTGGAAGAAGGCGATATTATTGTCAGTTGTGCAGAACAGGAGTATTTTGGTATTTCAGTGGCGGAAGCAGCGCATGCCGGTTGTTATCCTGTACTGCCCCGGGGGCAGGTGTATCCTTCCACTTATGGCCAATGGTGCAAGGGCCGACATTTTTACAGCACCGATGAAGAGTTGGTCGCTCTGCTGACCGACCTCATCACCGGTGGGGACTGTGGCCATATTTGCTCCCTGGACAGGGATGTGGATCAATTTTGTTGGAGCAATCTTGCTCCACTTTACGATAGCATGATTGCCGGCGCCATTACTACGGGG
>JAOZQY010000347.1 GCA_029931975.1 Bacteroidales bacterium
TACCATGTTCAGGACCCATTATGGTTCAAAGAGAGTGTCTCATTTGAAATCGGGCCAAACAATGACGACCGGTCAGATGAGGGTGACTGGAGTACTACCTCCTTTTTCTATCTTGATAAACCTGCTCATTCCCTGCCTGCTATTCAGGATGTTGAAATACGGACAAAGGGTTTTAAGTAGAATAACATGAAAGCTGCTCTTCTTTTCATTTTTGCAGTATTGTTAATCCCGGATCATTCCATCGGGCAATCCAAATCCGGTTTCGACAATGAAGTAGCCAGACAGGCCGAATACGCACTGGAACTCTGTAAACACCTACACCAGAACCCTGAATTATCCTATCAGGAGGAAGAAACATCCCTGCGAATAGCTGAAGAGTTGCGTTCTCTTGGTTTGGATGTAAGTCCTGGGTTTGGAGGAAACAACATCGTTGGAGTCTACAGAAATGGAGAAGGTCCGGTCATTATGCTTCGTGCCGATATGGATGCGCTGCCAATAAAGGAGCTTACAGGATTAAGTTTTGCCAGTACCAGGATCATGACCGATACAAATGGCAAAGAGGTTTCCGTAATGCATGCCTGTGGTCATGATATTCATATGTCAGTAATGGTGGGAACGGTCCGGACTCTGATCAGTATGAAAGATAAGTGGAAAGGGACCCTGCTGGTCATTGCACAGCAATCAGAAGAGATGGGCGACGGAGCATCATTGGCTATTAAGGAGGGTTTGTTTCAAAAATTTCCGGTTCCAGATTATGCCCTTGCATATCATATAAATCCCGAGCTGGAATCGGGGACAATCGGCTTAATACCGGGACCGGTATTTGCAGGAGTTAAAACTGTCAGAATCACACTGTTTGGCCTTGGCGGACATGGTGCTTATCCGGAAAAGTGTATTGACCCTATAGTTATTGCCTCACGTGTGGTTCTTGATCTGCAGACCATTGTAAGTCGTGAGATCAGTCCATTAAAACCAATTGTACTTACTGTTGGTTCTATCCACGGGGGTACACGGCCAAATATTATACCCGAAGAGGTAAAACTGGAGCTGACGCTGCGCTATTATGATGAAGAAGCCATTGAGCAAACCATCCATGCAATTAAACGAATTTGCAGAGGAGCAGCTTTAACCGCAGGTATGCCGGAAGATAAGCTTCCGGAAGTATGGATAACTCCGGGAGATCATCCTCCTGTGATAAATGATACAGATCTTTATAATAAGATTCATAAGTACTCAGGAAGTGTATTGGGAGAGGAAAATTTGATCAGAGTAGATCCGGCAATGGTTGGTGAAGATTTTGGTTTATACGGTCGCACTCCTGAGAAAATCCCTATTTGCCTGATCTGGCTGGGCAGCACCAATCCCGAAGTGATGAAAGATTATCTGGCAAAAGGAGAGAAACCTCCTCCTCTCCATTCCGCTCTTTTGAATCCCGATTATCCTGCAACCATCGAAACCGGAATTAATGCAATGGTTGCAAATATAATCGGATTGTTTGATATCGATAGATAGTCGATTACAAATCTCCGGGTTTTTTACCATCCCGCCAGTGCTGCTCGATTTTCTCCAGTGATACCCCCTTGGTTTCCGGAATATACTTTATGCCCCAAATGATACCCAATACCCCGATCAATGCATAAAAGATAAATGCTCCGCC
>JAOZQY010000019.1:0-13357 GCA_029931975.1 Bacteroidales bacterium
AGCACTGGCCTGCATCTGCATTGCGCGAAGGATCGGCTATACAGGTAACCGTTGGCGGTATTACATCTACCTCGATCAATGTAGTAAGAACATTGCGTGTATAAAGATGGTAATCGCGGACAAGTACCGTATAATTTCCAGCTGAAAGCCCTGTAAAGGTACTATCAGGCTGCCAGGTGAATCCTCCATTTATAGAGAACTCATAGGGCAGACTTCCACCAGTAGCATGAGTATAAATAATGCCATCACTTCCCCCGAGACAATTAACATTGGAGATTGAATCAAGAAAAAATAAAATGGGATCGGGTTGATAGATATTAATCGCTTCATTTACAAAACAACCAACAGCATCTGTAACACGAACAGAATAACTTCCAGCTGGCAAATTACTCACATCTTCTGATGTTGGACCGTGTGACCAGAGGAATGTATACGCGGGAGTTCCACCCACTACCGTCAGATCTGCAGACCCATCGTTGCAACCAAAACAAGTAGCACTGTCACCAACTATGCTGGCAATAATCTGCGTAGGCTGATTAAGAACCACATTCCCGTTATCTGAACACCCTGTTGCATCGGTCACTATCACATTATAGGTCCCTAAGACAAGATTAGATGCTGTAACTGTTGTTTGTGCCAGAGGATCATCCCACAGATAGGTAAATGGGCCAATCCCGCCAGTATGACTAACAATTGCAAAACCATTCGTCCCGGCAAAACATGTTGGATCTGTTCCAACAACATCAGTTACAGTAATAGGAGTTGTTGTTTCGCCGACAGTAACATTATTAACAATGATACATCCCAAGGCATCTGTAATGGTTACAGAATATGTGTTTGCCGGAAGGCCTATGGCAGTCTGTAAGGTCTGGTTTCCTGCTGCTGCATCCCAGAGATAAGTATAGGGACCAGTACCTCCTGCCGGAATAGCTGTTGCCTCTCCATCTGATCCTCCTGGGCAGTTCACATCTGTTGTAGTGAATGTTACGGAAATAGGAGCCCCGGGCTGCGGTACATTTGCAATATCATTCGCTATACAACCATTATCATCGGTAACAGTCACAGTGTAACTTCCGGTAGAAAGATTGATTGCTGTGCTATCTGTCTGGCTGCCCGCTGCTGCATCCCACAGATAAGTATAGGGTTCTATTCCTCCTGCAGGAGTAAGCGTTGCGGTACCATCGCTTCCTCCGAAGCAGGAAACCGATGTTACACTCGTGCTAGTGGCAATCTGTGTTGGTTGTCGAACGGTATCCTCAAGCACCAGGTTGCAGCCATTGAAATCTGTTATTGTTACACTATAAATACCGGCAGTCAGAATTATCGCTGTTGCAGTAGTCTGATTACCTGCTGCTGCATCCCACAAATAACTATAAGGAGCAGTTCCACCAGCAGGGCTTGCTGTAGCCGTCCCGTTTGCAAAACCAAAACAAGTTACATCTGTAACGGATGTCAAAGCAGACAATGCAGCGGCAGGTTCGGAAACAGTTACGGTTTCAATTTCTGAACAACCGCGGAAGTCAGTCACTGTAACATCATAATTCCCAGCAAGCAAGTTCAGGGCGGTAGCTGTAGTCTGACTTCCGGCCGCAGCATCCCACTGGTAAGTATAAGGAGGTGTTCCTCCGCTGGCGCTGACAGTAGCTGTTCCGTTATTGCCACCAAAGCAGCTGACATCTGTTGAGCTGGATGAAAGTAGTATCTGTATGGGCTCAAGAATTGTCACCGTAGTATCCCATGAACAAATATTACCATCCGTTACGGTCACAGAATAATCACCCGAAGCAAGTCCACTAATTGTAGAGCTTGTCTCCAGAGTACTCCAGAAATAAGTATAAACAGGAATGCCGCCAACAGGGGTTATTGAAATGCTACCATCCGTATCACTAAAGCAATTCAAGTCAGACTTATTGACTGAAGAATACGGTGCTTCAGTAAGCGTCACCATCAATGTTACGGGAGCACCATCAGCACAGGCATTATTCTCGATCACCTGAACTTCTCCTGTCATGGCAGTCGGACCCCAATCAACTGTAATGCTACTGGTCCCATCTCCACCTGTAATTGAACCGCCCGTTACCGTCCAGCTATAGGAGGACGCCGGAGTATTGGTCACACTGTATATCTCCCCGGTCACCCTTGCACATACTGAGCTATTACCTGTAATGGCAGATGTAACAGGTAAGGTGCAGGAGGTAGTATCCCCAAATGCGTATTCCGCCGATAAAATATTCAAATTTGATCTCCTGGCCGTATTGCCTACAGCTGAGAGATTATTTCCATTGGCAACCCAATTGGCACCTGAATTTGGTCTGGTCAGCAAGCGTACTCCCGAATGAATTGGGAAAGTTGTGAATCCATTCCCGGTAAGCTCAAGATTATAATCTGTGCTTGCCAGTGAATTAGCAGTTGTCAGCGACCAATACCCTTCCACATAAGTGTTTGAGATATCATCTACACCATCCGTCAACGGCAGTCCATTGGTTCCCGGGTCAGATGCAAGGAACTCTCCGACAAGAGAACCCGAAGTAAGATCCGTGAACAGGATTAATCCAGGTCGGTAATTTGTATTTGTCCCTACCGGGAACAGAATATTGGTAGCGGTGGAATTAATCCAGCGCTCAAATTTACCAGTCACAGTCCCGCTGTTGTGAGTCAAGGTTCCGGTTGCACCTGTTCCTGTTCCCAGAGTAAGTGTATTTACGTCCGGATCGATATCCCCACTATTCATTATCAGATCTGAAGCTACCACTACATCATTTGCAAGAATCAGATCTCCTGCCGATTTGTTAAGGCTAAGATCGTTGAAGATTTCTCCAGCTGCATTTGTAATGGTCTGGTCTGCAGAGCCTTCAAAACTCACAACACCGTTTTCCTCATTAAAAGCTCCTGTATTGGTCCAATCCCCATGAATGCTTAAATCATTGTTATTTGTTTCAAAAGTGCTGGAGATAGTCACATCGCCAAGAACAGTCAAATTGGAAGGCATGTATTTTATGGCTGTTCCCCCAAGATCCAGGTTATAATACGTATCGTTAAAGGGCCGGTCTATGGTACGGTTCGTGGGACCGATCCAGGAAACAGTATTCCCGTCGGCAGATGCTCTGAGGGTTCCACTGGTAAACTGGTCTGTAATGACCAGCGTGGAATTATCGGAATTGATCCAGGTAGCCCCTCCATTATCACAGTTAATATCATCTCCTATGGATATTTGACCCTGGTTGGTTACTATCAGGTTATCATTGATCCGCAAATCATGGGACAATGTGATATTAGCCGTAGGAGCAATAACTTTATTACCTGTCTGTATGTATAACCGGACGTTCCCGGTAAAGGATCCTGTTCCATCAATATAGGAATCAAGTCCGTTCAGTCTCACACGATCCCCGCTTGTACTATTATGGTTACCATTTAAAGTATATCCGCCATAAATATCAAAATAGAAACCCTGCGTATTAAGGGTGGCTGTTTCATTGATAATAATATTAGTAATGGCATCATTGGATGTGACCGTTACTGTATGACCATCATCGATCACGGCACTGTTGGCGGTTGCTGGAACAACTCCACCAATCCATGTGGTGCCAACATTCCAGTTCCCTGTTTGAGCACTGACAATAACATCGTAAATGCTAACAGGCAAGAATTCAGGATCCGCAGCACCACAAACATTAGATGCCACAACTGTTACATCACCTGTTCCGGCTGCGCCCCAGTCCACTGTAATAATATCGGTCCCCTGTCCGGATGCTACAGCACCTCCGCTAATGGACCAGGTATAATTATAATCGACACTGGGAAGAACTGAATACTGTTCACCAGTAGCATTTTCAGCAACTGCAGTTTTTCCTGTAATCGCACTTGTTGGTAAGGGACTTACTGAAACGTCAAGAACAGCAGGATATCCACTACCGCACACATTGGTTTCCACCATCCGAACTTCCCCCGCCATACCCACCGAGCCCCAATCGACGCTTATTGAACTACTGCCTTGCCCTCCAACAACATTACCCCCTATTACAGTCCATGTATATGTATTCCCGTTATCAATTACACTATAGGAAACACCTGTTGCATCTTTACAAACTGCAGAAGCCCCTGAAATAATCTGATCTTCAGGAAGTGTACATAGGCTTGGATCACCCAGTGCAAAATCTGAGGTTAGGGTCGATGTATTTATATTTATTCGATGAACAGTATTGCCTGTTGCATTAATATGCGTCCCATTGATCACCCAGTCCGAACCACTATTTAATCGCTCAACAATACGAGTGGATGCATCGACAGTGAAACTGGTAAATCCATCAGCGATAATATCCAGGTTATAATCGCTGCTGCCCATCCCGTTCTGTCGGGTAGTGGACCAGTAACCTTCTGTGAAAATATTATTTACAGTACCTGCCCCATCAATTAGGGGAAGGCCTGCGTTTCCAGGAGCAGAAGAGATAAATTCTGTCACCAATGAGCCATTAGAAAGGTCCGCAAAATTAAACAGTATCTTGTGAAGACTGGAAGTCGATCCTACAGGAAATTCATAAGAGGATCCGGTTGTATTCAGCCACCTTTCAAATTTACCAAGAATGGTTCCGTTGAAATGACTGAGTGTTCCAGGGAAGGCCGTACCTGTCCCCAGCGCTAAAGTATTGCCATTAGCATCTACATTTCCGCTAAGCATGGACAAGATATTCCCTACCTGTATGTCATCATTCAATATGACTGAACCAGTATTCTTATCAATCGTCAGATCATAAAACAGGGGATCTGCAACAACACTTACGGATTGATCCGAACTACCATTTAAGATGACAGTACCAGATCCTTGAGTGAAATTCCCGTTGTTAACCCAATCCCCCGCTAACCATATAGTGTGGTTCGCAGAATTCATTATACTGCTAATGGTCAGATCACCCAGCACGGTGACGTCAGCAGCCAGGGATTTTGTGTTTCCTCCGGAAGCCTGCAAGTTAAAATAGGTATCGTCCTGAGACCTTTTGATTGTCTGGTTGGCCGCCCCAAAATAATTAACGGTGTTTCCAGAGGAACTTGCAATCAGGGTTCCATTGTAGAAAACATCATCCAGGTTAAGTGTAGAATTTTCTGCATTCACCCAGGTAACGGCATTATTATCGCAATAAATATCATCATTGATTGTAATCGTCCCAAAATTTGTTAAAATTAGACTCCCTCCAATGCGAAGGTCAACTGCAATAGAAATATCTGCTGTCGGCGCGATGGTCTTATTTCCTAATACAAAATATAACCTGCCAGGTTTTGAATAAGTTCCTGTTCCATCTATGGTAGCACCCTCCCCATATAGTCTGACCCTGTCTCCGGTTGTTCCACCTGTATGTTCACCATTCAATGTGTAATCACCGTAAATATTGAATACATAATTCTGTGTATTCAAAACAGCACCGGCATCAATAATCAGATTTGCAATATCATCGTTTGTGGTTGTAGTAACAGTATGACCGCTTTGTATTCTGGCACTGGAATTTATTGATGGTACCACTCCTCCAATCCAGGTGGCTGGAGTGTTCCAGTTTCCTGTTTGAGCTGAAAGAATTAAATCGAACAATTCCACATCAAGGGTGACATCAGAAGCGCTTCCACATGGATTCGAAGCACTTACGCTTAGTGTGGCTGTACCAGGAGTTAAACCCCAGTCAACAGTTATGTCTGAGGTCCCCTGTCCTGACGCAATTGTACCATCACCTGTTATTGCCCAGGAATAGGTATAACCCAGCTCTGGAATAATGGAATATTCAACACTGGAAGTTCCAATGGCAACTGCTATATCACCTGAAATATCACTTATAGGCAGCGGTCCGATATCCACATCCAGGACTACTGTAGGGCCATCGGTGCATCCATTGTTTTCGATAACTTCCACTGATCCCGCCATTCCGGTTCCGCCCCAGGTGACCAGAATGCTGCTGCTACCCTGCCCTGAGGTAATCACTCCTCCATTCACCGTCCAGGTGTAGCTTGATCCGCCGGTATTCTCTACAGAGTAGGATTGGTTGAAAGAATTGGTACATATAGTAACAGGGCCAGTTATCGCACTTGTTACAGGTGGCGTGCAATTGGTCGTATCTCCAAAAGCAAACTCTGCAGATAAGGTCTCTAAACTGGAACGGGATGCCTGATTTCCGGCCAGAGCTACATGAGTGCCTTCAACCACCCAGTTGCTTCCAGAGATGGGCCTGATAAGAAGCCTTGTTTCATCATTTGGACTGAAGCTCGTAAATCCGTTACCGATAAGTAAAAGGTCGTAATCATTGCTTGTAAGGGTTCCTCCCCTTTCCATGGACCAATATCCTTCTGTAAATGTATTTGAGATGGTAGTTCCTGCATCATCAAGAGGCAGACCGTTATTGCCTGGACTGCTAGTTAAAAATTCTGTGGTCAGGGAGCCACCGGTCAGACTATTGAAGGTTATATCGGCAGGCCTGTAATAAGCAGAGTTGCCAACGGGGAAAAGGAGACCACCTGGAGCATTGATCCAACGCATAAATTTTCCCTGGACAGTTCCGCTGGTATAATTGAGTGTTCCAATATTGCTTGTGCTGGTACCAAGTTCAAGGATATTTGTTTCGGCATCCACAAACCCACCGTTCATATTCAGCGTATTAGAAACTGAAACGCTGTTAGCCAGAGTCACATTACCACTAGATTTTGCTATCTCAAGCACATAGAAGGTTTCCCCTATGGGATTGCTAATGGATTGGTCAGCGCTACCATTTAATATCACAGTTCCCGTACCTTCTGTAAAGGTCCCAGAGTTTGACCAATCACCACCAAGGCTTATATCGTTATTATTGGAATTGAAAATGCTGGTAATATTAAGATCCCCAAGGATTTCCGCGTCGGCTGTAAGAGTCTTGATCTGACTTCCCTCAATAATCAGGTTATAGTATATATCATTTAGAGGTCGCCGAATATTATTATTTGCTGTACCTCCAAAGGCAATTGTGTTTCCGCTTGATGAGCAAATTAGAGTTCCACTGGTAAAGTCATCAAATAGAATCAGGGAGGAATTCTCTGCGTTGATCCAGGTTGCCCCGGTATTATCACAGTTTATGTCATCTCCTATATCAACACTACCATTATTTGTGATAATAATGTTATCGTCTATTCTAATATCACCGACAAAAATCAGGTTCGATCCTGTCGCAATGGTTTTATTCCCGGAGGATATGTAAAACCGTCCGGTATGCGAATAATTACCAGTACCTCTGATGACAGCATCATTGCCACCCAGCCTGACATCATCTCCTCCAAAACCGGAATGTATCCCGTTAAGTGTGTAATCTCCGTTTACAGTGAAAATGAAGCTCTGAGAATTCAGTTCTCCACCACTATCAATGATCAGATTGTTTATGGTGGTATTTGCAGTGGTTGTGACTGTATGCCCGGTGGCAATCCGTGCGCTACTTGCAGATACAGGAGCAACACCGCCAACCCAGGTAGTGCCATCATTCCAGTTTCCTGTTGCAGCACTAACAAAGACATCATAGATATCAACCGGCAGATCAACCTGCGATGCACTTCCACAGCTATTAGATCCAATCACACTGAGAATACCTGTACCTGCTGTATTCCAGTCCACCGTTATCATATTCGTACCCTGTCCCGAGGTAATACTTCCTTCTGCACTTATACTCCAGGTATAAGTATAACCTGGATCAGACAACACAGTATAGACCAGTCCCTGTTCACCTGCAGCAGCCGTAATCGATCCGCTAATCTCCGAAGTGGGCAGAGGACCCAGCTCTACATCCAGAGTTACAGAAGCTCCATCGGTACACCCGTTATTCTCAACGACCATCACACTCCCCAACATGCCTGTTGCACCCCAATCCACAGTGATGCTGCTTGTACCCTGTCCACCAGCCACTGTGCCACCGCTAATGGTCCAGGTATAAACAGACCCCGGACTATCAGTTACAAAATAAGGCACCCCAAGGTCATTTACACATCTTGAGGTCGAACCATTGATAGCTGATGTTACAGGTTGTATACAATTAGTTGTATCGCCAAAAGCATATTCAGCAGAAAGCAAGGATATGCTATTTCTATATGCTGTATTACCGCTTGCTGCAGCATGTGCACCATTAAGTGTCCAGTCCGTAGAACCACTTGCACGTGTCAGCAACCGTGTTTCAGGAGTAATGGCAAATGAACTTAATCCATTCCCGGTCAGAGCTAGATCATAATCATCGCTCTCCAAAGAATTTGCCTTGATCAGGGTCCAGTACCCATCAACAAATGTGTTGTTGATATCAAATGTAGATTCAGTCAGTGGCAATCCTCCACTTCCGGGATTATCGGCAACAAATTCAGTGATTAGCGATCCTGAAGTGAGTGTTGTAAAATTGATGCTTGCGGGATTATAATCATCTGCAGATCCCACAGGAAAGCTATAATCAACTCCGCTTGTACTCAGCCAGCGCTCAAATTTACCATGGATCCATCCATTATTCCGGGTGAATGAACCAATGCTGGCTGTACTGGTTCCAAGGGTAAGCTTATTTGTACCTGTCTGGACAATCCCGATATTCAGATTCAGGCTGTTTGACACAAGTACGTTGCTGGCCAGGATCAGTTTCCCGGTTCCCTTATCAACTACCAAGTCATTGAAAGTCTCCTCAAGAGGATTAGTAAGCGTTTGATCTCCAACACCATTAAAGGTTACGCTTCCCGTCCCTTCAGTGAAGTACCCGGTATTGGTCCAATCACCCGCTACCTCAAGATCATAATTATTAGCATTCAGTGTACTGCTAATGCTAAGGTCACCCGTAATACTTAGGTCACCCTGCATAGTTTTTGTGTAGGTCCCGGCAATGGAGAGGTTATGGTAGGTATTCCCTGTAGGAGTCTCCACAAGCATATTATTAGCACGTGCATATACTACTGTATTCCCAGAGGCGGAAGCAGTAAGGGTTCCATTACCTCCATCATTCATCACACGTCTGCCATCTATGTACAAATAGGAATTCTCCTCATTGATCCAGGTGGCACCAAGGTTGTCACCCCAGATTCCCCAGTACCCTATCAAAGATATTCGACCATAAGAGGTTACACGAATATTATCATTTAATCTCAGGGCATCATTGATGGTAAGATCTGCCGTGGGTGCAATAATTTTATTCCCTGTACCTATGTAAAGAATACCTGTATGGTTATACACCCCGGTACCATCAATGGTGCTTCCAAGACCATTCAGCTGGACCCTGTAATCGCTGTTACCCCCCTGATGCTCACCATTCAGGGTATAATTACCATTGACATAGAAATAGAAATTTACTGTATTTAATACAGCTGTTTCATCAATAACCAGGTTATTAATGGTCGTGTTGGCTGTTGTTGTTACTGTGTGTCCCGCAGCAATCCTTGCAGAGGTAGCGGCCGTTGGGACGAGGCCACCCACCCAAGTGGTCGGATCATTCCAGTTCCCGGTCTGGGCACTTACTATCATATCAAAAATATCTACTCCCAATTCTTCAACGGGAGCACTTCCACAACCATTCCCGCCGATTACACTAATAATCGCCGATCCGGCAGTACCCCAGTCCACTGTTATTGAAGCAGTCCCCTGTCCGGAGCTAATCGTTCCATCTCCGCTGATCGACCAGGTATAGGAATAACCCGACTCCTCGGTCACCGAATAAATTTCGCCACTGGCTCCAGCTGCGACAGCAATGTTTCCACTAATTTCTGAACTGGGAATGGGACTGATATTCACATTCAGAAGCACAGGTGCCCCAAAGCCGCAGCCATTATCTTCAACCACCTCTATACTACCTACCATTCCTGACAGTCCCCAATCCACAAATACAAAGTTTTGTCCCTGTGCAGAAGTGATGCTTCCTCCTGTCACTGTCCATGTATATGTTGAACCAGGTGTATTTGTAACTGAGTATGAACTACCGGTTGTCCCGGTGCAAACAGAAACCGAACCTGAAATTGCTGAAGTGACTGGAATAGAACAATCTGTTGTGTCTGCAAGCGCCAACTCCGCCGAAAGAATAGCCACATTGTTTCGGGAAGCGGTATTGCCAACAGCAGCCACATGAGATCCACTGGTGGTCCAGTCAGACCCACTACTGGAACGGCTTACAATCCGCGTTGCATCGATGATTGGGAAGGTAGCAAATCCATTGCCGGTAAGATCCACATCATAATCTGAACTATTCAGGCTATTGGCTCTGCTCAGTTCCCAGTAACCCTCTACAAAAGTATTCACAACACTAACACCAGCATCATCGGCTGGCAATCCAGTCGTTCCTGGTGCTGAGGAGTTAAATTCCGCAATTAGAGAACCCGGGCTGAGGTCATTGAAGTTAATTGTGAGGGGACGGTAATAACTACTGGTCCCGATCGGGAAAAGGTAATCAGTCCCGGTACTGTTCATCCATCTCTCAAAACTACCGACTATGGTACCAGCCGACCGGTTCAATGTTCCAGTTGTAGCGGCATCTAAACCCAGGGTAAGGGTACTCGATCCTGCACGAATATTTCCGAACAACATTTCAAGAGTCCCTGAAACAGAAACATCACTGCCAAGGATAAGGGTATCGGATGACTTATTGATGCTCAGGTCATAGAAAATCTCGCCCGAGGCTGCACTAATAGTCTGTGAACCCGTACCGTTAAAGGTAACCTTACCGGTACCCTCATTAAAGGTACTGGAGTTTGACCAGTTTCCACCAATCTCGAGATCGAAGTTGGCAGTGTTCAGCGTACTGCTAATAGCGATATCACCCAGGACCTTAAGATCGCCATACATGATCTTGTTAAAGGTTCCATCTAGGGATAAATTATAGTATTCTCCATTTTCAGGTATCTTAATTCGCTGATCAGATGCCTCATTATAGATGATTGTATTCCCAGGCGCTGAGGCAATGAGAATGCCGTCTTGTCCACTTGACCATAAAAATTCATTACCCAGCGTAAGGGTGGAGCCAGAAGCATTCACCCAGTATACCGTATTCCAGTTTGTCCAGACATTTCCACCAAGTAAAATGGATCCGTTATTGGTTACAGTGATATTGTTCTCGATATAGAGATCTCCTGAAACTTTGCTCAGATCGGCTGAAGACACAATGACTTTATTCCCAATACGAAACCTCATCCTCCCAGGATTGCTAATTGTCCCGGTCCCTCCAATGGAAGTTCCAATACCATCCAGATAGATTCTGTCTGATCCGGCATTTCCTGTTCCCGCATGCTCACCGTCAACAATATAGTCTCCATTGATGGTCATCAAATAGCCCTGGGAATTAAGCACAGCTGCTGATTCAATGCTCAGGTTATTGACAGCTGTGGCACCGTTCACGGTAACGGTATGGTCGGTTGCTACAATCACATTGCTAGAAGTAGAAGGAACACAGGAGCAATCCCAGGTGTTGGGATCCTCCCAGTTCCCACTTGTAATACTGGTAATGACCGGGAAAATTGTAATATCCAGTTCTTCGGCAGGTGCGGACTGGGCACAAGCCGTATGAGTACCAATGACACTGACATTGCCACTGCTTCCACTACCCCAGTCGACCGTCACAGTTGCCGTACCCTGTCCTGAGCCAAGCACTCCCCCTGTGATGGTCCAATCATAAGTGTAACCGGCTACTCCGCTCACAGAATAAAGCTCTCCGGCTGCTCCTGCGGCCACAGCCATATCACCGCTAATAACAGAAGTGGCCAGAGGATGAATATCCACATTTAACTCAACCGGAGCTCCCTGCGTACAGGAATTACTCTCAATGACCTGGACTAGTCCCTGCATACCTGCAGTTCCCCAGTCCACCGTTATTGAATTACTCCCTTGTCCCCAGCTCACAATCCCACCGGTAATCGTCCACTGATAAGATGAACCGGCTGATGGATCTACCGAGTAGCTCTCCCCGTTTGCACCTGCACAAACAGAGCCAGATCCCATAATCGCAGAAGTAAGAGGTGGAGAACAGCTTGATGAATCACCAAAAGTATATTCTGCACTTATGGTGCTTAAATTCCTTCGTCCGACTGTACTTCCTACTGCAGCTACATGAGTCCCCTCGACAGACCAGTCCGCCGTTGATCCAGGCCGGAGAATTAACCTGGTTTCAGGTACAATGGAGAAACTGGTGAATCCGGTTCCTGTGAGATCAAGATCGTAATCTGTGCTCGCCAGCGAGTTTGCCCTTGTAAGTGTCCAGTAACCATCCTGAAAGGCATTACCCACATCAACAGCTCCATCACTCAATGGCAGTCCGTCGTTGCCAGGAGCCTCAGAAACAAATTCGGCAATCAGTGAACCTGCCGTAAGATCGGTGAATGTTATGGTAGCCGGGCGATACTCAGAAGCCGTTCCAATGGGGAACAGGAAGGGAGTCCCGGTCCCGGAAAGCCAGCGCTCGAAACGACCAGATACTGTTCCTGATGAATGGTTAAGAATCCCAATATTCGCTGTGCTGGTCCCTAGTATTAGCGTAGAGGTCAAAGTTCCGATACTCCCACCATTCATAGAAAGAGTATTGCTAATGGTGACATCATTATTTAAAAGGATACTTCCTGAAACCTCATTAATCATTAGATCATAGAAGGTCTCACCCACTGGATTACTAATGGTCTGGTCAGATGCACCAACCAAAACTACCTGTCCGGTGCCTTCATTAAATACCCCAGTATTGGCCCAGTCCCCTGCCAGTTGAATATCATTGTTATTTGAATTCAGAATACTTGAGATACTTAAATCTCCTTCAACTAAAATATTGGCTGTGAGGTTTTTGTTTCCTGAGCCTGAAATAATTAAATTCTGGTAGGAATTATCGGTAGGGATTTTAATTTCCTGGGTTCCTGCCCTATAATACTCAACTGTATTGTTAGGGCCGGAAGCATTCAGATTAATATTCCCAATGACTAGATCATCACCAAATCTGAGCGTAGAATTTTCTGCATTAAACCAAGACGAAGTAGCATTTGCGCCCCACAAGCGACCTCTCTGTTCGAAACTACCATAATTGGTAACTACAATATTTGCTTCTATGTAAAACTCTCCATCCGAAGTCCTTTTTATATCAGCTGTGGGAAGTATGGTTTTATGGTTATTAAATATCCTGATGCGACTGGGATGGCTGATGGTTCCTGTACCATCTATGGTCGTACCATCCCCATAAAGATAGATCCGGTTATCCCCCGTATTACCTGAACCTGTATGTTCTCCATTAATTATATAATTCCCATAGATATCGATTCTGAAAGTACTGTTATCCAGTATGCCGTACTCATTTATCGTGAGGTTATTAACCGTTTCAATAGCCGTCATGGTCACTATATGACCGGAGTCAATGACGATATTACTGTAATCGGGTGT
>JAOZQY010000019.1:13367-54459 GCA_029931975.1 Bacteroidales bacterium
GGAAGGTTTACAGCAGCCGCTGATCCACAGGCGTGAACAGCTGTAACACTGACGTTTCCGGACCCTGCTGCTCCCCAGTCAACCGTAATATTGGCTGTCCCGTCACCACTGGCCAGGCTCCCACCGGTGACTGTCCAGTTATAGGTGTATCCAGGATTACTAAGCACAGAATAAGGAACTCCGGTAGAGTTTTCCCCAACATCTGACAACCCTGTTACCGAAGAGGTGGGAAATGGATGAATTTCTATATCTAAAGTAACTGGAACTCCTGAGGCGCATGTATTGGTTTCAATGACCTGAACCTGTCCAAGCATTCCTGAACCACCCCAGTCCACCTCGACAGAAGCCGTTCCCTGTCCGGATACAATGGTCCCTCCACTTACTGTCCATTCATAGGTCGATCCGCCCGTGAAATCCACTGAATAGAATTCCCCTGCATCATTGATACACAGGGAAACATTTCCTGCAATGGCAGAAGTGCTGGGAAGAATGCAATCGGCAGTATCAGCAATAGCGAAATGGGATCCTACCGAAGTGGTGTTCAGATTTGAACGCTGAATTACGTTCCCAACAGCTGCAGCATGAGTTCCGTTCCCGGTCCAATCGCTCGCAGCATCAGTGCGTGTTACAATCCTGGTTTCGTCTACTATAGGGAAAGTCGAGAATCCGGTAGCAGTCAAGGTAATATCATAATCATTACTGCTCACAGAATTTTTCCTGGTAAAGGCCCAGTATCCTTCGTTAAAAGTATTGTTCACCTGCTGTCCGGCATCGTCCAGAGGCAATCCCTGGTTCCCGGGAGCAGTGGCTATGAATTCCCCCAACAGGGATCCTGAATTCAGGTTCGTAAAAGTAAAGCTGGCCGGTCGATATGAACTGGCTGTACCAATGGGGAAATCATAGCTGGTTGCCGGAGTATCGATCCATCTTTCCAGGGCACCGACAATAATACCTGAAGTGCGATTAATGGTTCCGGTAGATCCCACACCTGTTCCAAGAATGAAAGAATTGGCATTAGTGACAATATTCCCCTGATCCATTGTCAATGCATTGCTGACCCTGACTGCATTAGAAAACTGTAGACTGCCAGCGGGTTTATCCAGTTTGAGGTCATAGAATGTCTCTCCCACAGGATTAGATACAGACTGATCGCCAGATCCTGTAAATATTACTTCCCCGACCCCCTCATTAAAGACATTGGAATTACTCCAGTTGCCTGACACATAAATATCAAAATCAGCCGTGGCCAGGGAACTGGTAATAGTCAGATCGTTATTTACATTAATATCCCCCTGAAGTGTTTTTGTGCCTGAACCACTAACGATCAAATTATAATAATCATTATTCACCGGCTGCTTCAGGGTTTCAGCTCCACCATTATAATTCACAGTATTCCCTGCTGCCGACGCCACAAGATTACCTCCACCTGACCCAACAAGCAGGTTATCTTCAACGTTCAGGGTGGCACCTGCAGCATTCACCCAAGTAGAGGAAGCATTTCCTCCCAGCAGCTGGTAATTGATAGTGACCGTTCCATTGTTGGTGACGATCAGATTGGGATTGATATACAAGCCTCTCTGGAAATAAAGATCTGCAGACGCGTCAAAGGTCTTATTCCCTGCCTGAACCACTACCCAGCCGGTACTTAAAACAGAACCTGTACCTGAAAGCGTGGCCGCTCCACCACGGAACTCAATATGCCAGTCTCCAGTACCATAGTGAATCCCATTTACGGTATAGTCCCCATAGATGTATGTTTCAAAACCCTGGCTATTCAAAACGCCGCCAGATTCAATGGTCAGATTATTAACTCGTCTTGGCTGAGCTGTAATATAAACGCTATCGCCAGACTGAATCCTGGCATTCGTAATCTGATTGGGTATAACTCCACCAATCCATGTGTTGGGGTCATCCCAGTCACCATCCTGGGCACTCAAAATCTCATCGTAAATCTCCACACTCAGGTAAACAGGATCAGCATCGGCTCCACAAGTCGGATCAGTGGCAATGACCTCAATTGTTGCCGTTCCAGCTGTATTCCAGTCAATGATGATACTATCACCTCCATTGGGTGGAACAAGGGTCCCGTGTGAACTAACTGACCATGTATAGGTATAACCCGGCTCTTCAGACACATAGTAAATATTCCCACTCGATCCGGCACCTCCAGAAACAGATCCCATTATTGGGGAGGTGGGAACCGGGCCAATATCTACCTCCAATTCTTGTCTTTCACCTTCGCTGCAGGCATTGGTTTCAATAACCTCGACCAGACCAATCATACCTGTTGGACCCCAGTTAACCTGAATAACAGCAGTGCCCTGACCTGTAACTATTGAACCTCCACTTACTGTCCAGTCATACGTTGAACCACCATGGACCTCCACAGAATAGGTAGATCCAATATCATTCAAACACACGTTTGTATTTCCCAGAATGGAAGAAGTCGCAGGCGGTGTACAGTTGATGGTATCTCCGAGCGCATATTCGCCGGACAAAATGGTGATCCCTGATCGTCCAACCGTATTCCCTGTGGCAGTCAGATGCGATCCACTGGCCTCCCAGTCGGCTCCTGAAACAGATCTGCTAATAAGCCTGGTCTCGGGTGCAACGGTAAAACTGGTGAATCCATTCGCTGTAAGGTCAAGGTTGAAATCGCTGCTGGCCAAAGAATTCACCGCATCAAGCATCCAATAACCTTCAAGATGGGAATTATATACTATGGTCCCGCCATCATCCAGAGGGAGACCCTGGTTACCCGGACTGTCTTCATTAAAACCAGCTACCAGTGAACCGCCAGTCAGACTGTTGAAATTAATCAGTGCCGGTCTGTAATCTCCGGCTGTACCTATGGGGAATAGGACATCTGTTCCTGTTGCGCTTATCCATCTTTCCACCGTACCAACAACCTTCCCTGTCACACGATTCAGGTTCCCTGTATTTCCGGTACCGGTTCCGATGACAAGGGATTTATCGCTGTTGATAATATCTCCTCCCCCCATGGTAAGCGTCCCGGAAATTGTCACATTACCACCCATGGCAACATCACCTGAAGCCTTGGAAAGAATGAGATCATTAAAGCTTTCTCCAAGCAGATTGGTGACCATCTGGTCAGAATTCCCATTCAGGGTCACAGCCCCTGTTCCAGGTGTATAGACACCGGAATTCAACCAATCACCTGCTAAATCAATATTGTAATTATTTGCAAGAAGAGTGCTTGAAATATTCAAATCTCCCAGCACAATTACATTATTCAGAAGGGTTTTATTATTCCCTCCTCCGACAGTAAGATTATAAAAAGTGTGGCCAAAGGGATCCGTAATATTCTGTGCACCTCCATAGGTGAGATTTACTGTGTTGCCGCTTGCACTTGCCACCAACGTTCCGAGATACATAACCGGATTGGTATTCACGCCCCCTGCGTTCAGGGTGGAATTCACATCATTTATCCAGGTGGAGGTAGCATTTGCCCCATATAAATAATTGATACTAATACTACCCTGGTTGGTTATGGCAACATTTCCGCCGAGATAGAAATATGAATTCGGAATACTAATATCTGCCGTGGATAGAATGGTCTTGCTTCCTGTATAACAATATATCCGACCTGTCATGCTGATCAAACCAGTACCGTCAATTGTGGAGCCCACTCCAAGCAATCTGAGCTGCTCCGTATTTACACTGGCATTACCCGTATGGGTTCCATAAACAGCGTAATCATTAAATACAACCATCCTGTAGCCCTGGTTGTCAAGGGTCCCAAACTCTGCGATGCTTAAATTATTTGCTGAATCGGCACGGGTCATTGTTACCACATGCCCGGAATCAACAAGGATATTACTCATGGAGGGTGGATCACAATTACAGTTCCATGTTGCCGGATCGTTAAAATCGCCCGACTGAACACTTCTGATAGCAGAATAAATAGTGATTGGAAGATTTACAGGATTGGCAGCTCCGCATCCTCCGGAAGAAACAGCAATAACTTCTAGATCACCTGTTCCTGCTGACCCCCAGTCCACAGTTACTGAACTGCTACCACCTCCGGATGCTACTGTTCCACCGATAATGGTCCAGTTATAAGTATATCCACTGGTATTATCAACAGTGTAGCTAATTCCAGTTGCGTTTTCCGGCACTGACGACGGACCACTAATCAGCGAGGTGGGCAGGGGATGAATTGTCACATCCAGGACAACCGGCACACCATCGGCACAGCCATTATTCTCAACTACCTGGACCTGTCCGGCCATTCCAGTTGATCCCCAATCAACAGTAACTGTATTAGTACCCTGGCCGCTGGCAACTGTACCTCCTGTAATCGTCCAGACATAGGTCGATCCAGATGTAGCAATCACAGAATATACCTCTCCTGCATCATTGGTGCAGACAATTGAAGAACCTGTTATTAAGGAGGTCACAGGAGGGCTGCAGGTACTTGAGCTCCCTAAAGAGAATTCAGAGAATCCGCTCATGCCGGTACGATTGGCCACCATTCCAACAGGTGCTACATGTGTTCCGTCAAGGAGCCAGGGAGATGCACCTGAATTCCGTTTCAGTATCCTGACTTCACTATCAAATGTGAAGCTGGTGAATCCTGTACCATCCAGATTTAGCTCATAGTTTGTACTCTCGAGGCCATTTCCTTTTTCCATGGTCCAGTATCCGTCGGTAAATACATTCCCAATAGAATCACCACTTTCTTCAAGGGGCAGTCCACTGTTACCCGGATTTGTCGAATTAAATGAGGCTGTCAGGGTCCCCGGCGTCAGGTTGGTGAAGTTGACCACAGCGCTTCGGGTCACTCCACTTACACCAACAGGAAACAGGATATCGCCTCCTGTTGATCCTGCTTCAATCCATCTGCTGAATTTACCCAGAATTCTACCGGAGCCATAGTTTAAAGATCCTTCATTGGTGGCATTTGTACCCAGGTACAGGATGCTTGAACCTGTATTCACTTCTCCCTGTGTAAGAGATAGTGTGTTGCTGACGACCACATGATCATCTAATGACAGGATGCCGCTTTCTTTCTGAACCAGCAGGTCGTAAAATGTTTCACCCGAAGCATTAGAGATCGTCTGATCGGCTGTACCGATGAATCGTACTTCTCCGGTACCAGCCGTAAATCCATCCGTATTGGTCCAGTCTCCCTCTAAGCTAATGGTATTATTTCCGCTGCTGAAGGTTGAGCTAATGGTCAGATCCCCCTTTACAATAAGCCCCCCCCCTGCCAGCGTTTTTGTGGTTGAACCAGCAATTTCCAGATTATAGTAGGTCGCATCCTGGGGTATCTTAATATTATTGTTATTCACGGTCGATGCATAACGCACCGTATTTCCTGTCGCAGAAGCAATCAATATACCGGTAGTCATAACCGGGTCCAGGGCTTCGAGCAGGGAATTTTCAGCATTGACCCAGGTAGCATTCGCTCCACTACCATAAATATCATTTCCAACCCGGATGCTTCCTAAATTATTAACGGTCAGATTATTATTAACTCGTAAACTATTTGAGAAGCTGATGTCTGCCGTAGCTGCGATAGTTCTGTTGGCAGTAGTGGCAATTATAAATATGCCCGTATTCTCTACGCTACCGGTACCATAAATGAAACCTTCCTCTCCACGCAGTTCAATATTGTCATTGCCGGTTCCCTGGTGGACACCATTAATCGTATAGTCCCCATATACATAAAATTCAAAACCCTGGCTGTTGAGTACAGCACCGGTCTCAATAATCAGGTCATTAACCCGTGCCGGCTCAGCTGTTACGGTAACCGTGTCCCCATTCTGGATTCTGGCACTGGTATATTGGCCAGGAACCACTCCTCCTACCCAGGTGGAAGCATCTTCCCAGTTACCCGATCTGGCAGAAAGTATAATATCAGAAACTGTTACATCCAGAACCCGGGGATCTGCCTGCATCGCACAAACAGTATGAGTTGCTGTTACCTGAACCGAAGCCTGACCGGCATTGTTCCAGTCTACTGTTATTGAACTGCCTACAGAAGACCCAATGATGGCGCCTTCTGAGGATACCTCCCATGAATAGTCATAACCTGGTCTTGCATCAATAGTATATAATAAACCAGCTTCACCTGCATAGGCAGTCGTCCTGCCCGATATTTCTTCAGTGGGGAAGGGATGGATTTCCACATCCAGGGTTACAAGTTCTCCAGTGCCGCAGGTTCCGGTTTCCCTGACCTCCACCACAGCTGTCATACCCTCAGAACCCCAGAATACATTAATACTGTTGGTTCCCTGTCCACTTACAATAATTCCGCCGCTCACACTCCACTCATAGGTGGATCCCCCATTCAGTGTAACCGAATATGCTTCACTGGCGGCATTCTGGCATACGGATGTTGAGCCGGATATCGCTGATGTAAGAGGTGGAGAACAATTTGCTGTATCAGCCACAGCATAGAGCCCGGAAAGGATGCTCAGATTATCTCTGGATATAGTATTAATATCAGCTGCAACATGAGATCCATCTGCAGACCAATCGGAATCTGAATCAGTCCTGGAGAGCAGGCGGGTGTCCGTGACAATTGGAAAACTTGTGAAGCCATTGGCAATTAGATCCAGATTGAAATCCGAACTAATAAGAGAATTCGCTGTTGTGAGAGCCCAATACCCTTCTGAAAATGTGTTGTTTACAATAACCGAGCCATCTGTGAGGGGCAAGCCCTGGCTGCCTGGCGAGCTATCATGGAATTCAGCGATAAGCGATCCGCCCGACAGGGCGTTGAAATTGATTTGAACAGGACGATACCACTGGGTCGTTCCCACAGGGAAAAGTATATCAGTTCCCGTAGCCGAAATCCAGCGTTCCATTTTTCCAACAACTGCTCCGGCAGTATGATTAATAGAACCGGTATTCCCCAGGTCTGTTCCAACAATCAGCTTATTGCTCCCTGTAATGATATCGCCTCCATTGAGATCAAGCGTTGAGCTGACACTAACATCATCTGACAGGCTCAGGTCTGCTGCTGCCTTCTGAACGGTCAGCTGATAAAAAGATTCTGAATTGCTGTTGGAAATGGATTGGGCCTCCGATCCATCAAAAATCACAGTACCACTACCCGCGTTAAATACCCCGGTATTTATCCAGTCCCCCGCCAGCTTCAAAGAGAAAGTGGCGGCATTCAAAACAGAACTAATGCTAAGATCACCCTTAATAATTAGATCATCAACAAGGGTCTTGGTACTTCCTCCCCCTATAATAAGGTTGTAATAGGTATTTGAAACCGGAACTTTAATGTTCTGAGTAACTGTGGATAAAATATTGACTGTATTATTCTCAGCCGATGCCACCAGCGTCCCCCTGTACAAAACCCCTTCAGCACCATAACCCCCTGAATTCAGGATCGATCCTTCTTCGTTCACCCATACCGATGTGGCATTGGCTGCAAAAAGCCGGTAGCCGAAGGTGATTTCACCGTAATTGCTTACGACTACATTCCCCTCAATATAGTTTTCCCCTCCGGGCTTCGATAGCTTCGTTCCTGCAGGAATTGTTTTATTCCCATAGCGCATCCGGAGCCGGGATGAATTGGTAATGGTTCCTGTCCCGGAAATCTCGGTATCCAGTCCATCGAGGTATATATTGTCTGAACCAGCACCTCCTGCTCCTGCATGCTCTCCATCCACCCGATAGTTCCCCTGGACAATCAGATTCAGGTCTGGTTGATAGAGCGTAGCTCCCGATTCAATATGAATATTTTGCACAATAGTACTGGCAACCAAAGACACAGAATCGCCGGAAGAGATAATAATATTATCAGTACTGGCAGGGACACAATTACAATCCCATGTACTTACATCATCCCAATCCCCGGTCTGCACACTTTTAATGCCCGCATATATGTTTACGTTCAGCACAACCGGATCCGCCGATCCACAACTATGAGTAGCTATGACCTGCACTGACCCGGTACCTGTAGATCCCCAGTCCACCAGGACCTCGGATGTGCCATCTCCCGAAACAAGTGTTCCACCGGTAATAGTCCAGACATAGGTATAACCAACCCGACTGGTAACGGAATATTCCATTCCTGACGCTCCTTCCGGAACTGAAGCCGGACCAACAATTGTTGAAGTTGGATAGGGATTTATGCCGACTTCAAGAGTGACAGGCACCCCCGCTGCACAGGCATTGGTTTCAATAAGCTCAATTGCTCCAGCCATTCCCGAGGCTCCCCAATCAACCATGATGGAATTTGTTGCACCTCCGCTTGCCTGCACACCCCCGGTAATCGTCCATGAATATGTTGACCCTGGTGTGTTTGTTACAGAATACGCTTCTCCTGCATCATTGATGCATACACTATTCAATCCAATAATATCAGAAGTGAGAGGTGCCTCGCAAGAGTCCGGAGCTCCGAAAGCAAACTGGGAGAATCCACTGAGAACTGTTCTCCGCACTGTATCGCCTGATGCCTGAAGATGGTTTCCATCAAGGATCCATGCAGATCCGGCCGAAGGTCGTTTCAGAACATGAGCTGAGTCCGTATCAAAACTGGAAAACCCGGAGCCTGTCAGCTGGATATTATAATCGCTGGAAGAAAGACCGTCAGCAGCATTAAGGTTCCAGTACCCTTCTGTAAATATATTGTATAAGGTATCCGTTCCGTCAATAAGGGGGAGCCCGTTGGTTCCGGGGTTACTACCCGTAAATTCGACACTTATGCTCCCCGGATTTAGATTGTTAAAAGTAAGAATAGCAGGCCTGTAGCTTGACGCATCACCTGTGGGGAGCAGCACATCCACGCCGGAAGTATTGATCCACCGTTTAAATTTCCCTATGATCCTTCCGTCTGTATAAATAAGGGAAGGATTGGCAGCACCAGAGTGGCCCAATTGCAACTCATTGGATTGACAATCAATGCTTCCTGCGTCCATCCATAAGGTATCCGTAACAAGAAGATTGCCTGCCAACTTTAATGAACCGGAAGGTTTATTGATCCTGAGCGAATAAAAAGTCTCACCGGCTGCATTTAATATGGTTTGGTCTCCGGTTCCTGAAAAGGAAAAGTGGGATGAATCAGAAGTAATGGTGGAGGTATTGGTGTAATTCCCTTTCAGGTCGACAGGCCATTCCTGAGTAGTCAGCCTGCTACTGATGCTTAGATCTCCCAGTATGGTGGTTGGGCTGGTAAATCTTTTAACTGCGCTTCCTGAAATTTCAAGATTATAGTAAGAGCTGTCGCTTGTGCGTGTTAAATTAATATCAGACCCGGTCCGGTAGTAACGAACTGTGTTCCCGATGCTGTTTGCCACAAGTGATCCGGTATAGAAAAAATTATTCCCCACATCAACCCGGGATCCTGCTTCATTGATCCAGGTTGACCCTGCATTACGACCATTGATTCGTCCGGAAAAATCGAGATTTCCGTAATTTCTCATTGTCAGATCGTTCCAGACTAAAATTTCTCCCGGTCCAAAAGTCAGATTTGCCGAGGAGGGAAAGACCTTATCCCCATCATATACACGTATGCGTCCGGTATTATTTACGGTACCACTTCCATTGATGAGACTCCCTACTCCCCGGAAATATATCCGGTCACTCCCATAAGCGATATGTTGCCCGTCGTTCAGGTAATTGCCATAAATGGAAAGACGATTGTTGTTTTGCAGAACTTGTGCTGAAGACTCTATGGTCAGTCCTGCTACTGATACATCGGACGAATCTACAGTAATTACATCCCCACTGACAATAACAGCCGTATCATCAATGCCCGGGATTATATACCCGGACCATGATAGTGTATCAGACCAATCGCCTCCCCCACTACCATTGCTTGATATAGTTAACTGTGAGTATCCCTCTTGAAACAATAAGAGAAAAACCCACATAATAAAGATAGGCCGAAACAAAACCCTACGCCCAAAGACCATTTATTGGTTTTAAGAAAAAAAAGACTTGAAAAAACATTCTCATCTACATATTAATGAGCTGTTTGTTTCAAGACTATAATTTAGTTATTAATGGTTGCACATCAAAATCTTTACACTAACTGGGACTCACGTAAAAAAGATTGCCATTAAATTCAAAAATAGCAAATCCAACAGCTCATACTTGCAATATGATTATTAGGTTATTAACAATTGAGCTGAGTCTTAACCATTACCTCAGGAGTTCATACGAAAAAAAGGCCGCAACGTTGCGACCGTTTAAAGAATTTGGATAAAAGAATTTATAATGCCTTAATCTCGCTCACCAGTTTTTGAAGGGAGTCTTTGGCGCTACCGAAGAACATGCGGGTGTTGTCGTTGTAGAAGAGATAGTTTTCAATGGCAGCATAACCTTTGCCCATTCCCCGCTTCATTACGATCACATTCTTGGCCTCGTGTACCCTGATAATGGGCATGCCATAGATGGGACTGGAAGGATCGTCCAGGGCGGCGGGATTCACCACATCATTGGCTCCGATCACCACAACCACATCGGTTTTAGACATATCAGGATTGATCTCGTCCATCTCCACCAGCTTCTCATAGGGCACATCCGCTTCTGCCAGCAATACATTCATATGTCCGGGCATGCGTCCGGCTACCGGGTGAATGGCATATTTAACCTCCACACCATTGGCTTCAAGAAGTTCATCCATCTCGCTGCAAATATGCTGTGCCTGAGCAACAGCCAGTCCATACCCGGGAACTATTACCACCTTGGAACTGTAGTTCAGCATCACAGCTGCATCGGTGGCCGATATCTCCTTTACGATTCCCTTCTCACGGTCAAGCCCTTCGGCTCCTCCTCCTCCGAAGGCACCTATGATTACATTGATCAGGGAACGGTTCATGGCCTTACACATCAACAATGTCAGGATCATTCCGGCAGCACCTACGAAGATTCCACCAAGGATCATTGCCTGGTTCTGGTAGATAAATCCGGCCATGGCCGCAGCAATACCTGTAAAACTATTCAACAGGGAAATCACCACGGGCATATCGGCACCTCCGATTGGGATCACAAAGCTTATACCGTAAATCAACGAAACTGCCAGCAGTATATATACCAGGGTCTGCTTTGTTTCGGCAGGTGCATGACCAAAGAGAATGAAGAGGAGCAGGAATACAATCCCTGCCAGGATCAGCAGGTTTATGTATGTCAGCCATTTGGTGAAAAGATCCTTCACATTGCCATTCAGCTTTCCATAGGCAATCATACTCCCACTGAAAGCTATACTCCCAATAATGAGTCCGAGCAATGTGACCAGGCCACTCTGGTTTTCCGGATTTGAAAATTCGATCAGAGCTACAAGTGCCGATGCGGCACCTCCCGTTGCATTAAAGAACGAGACCAGCTGTGGCATGGCGGTCATCTTAATGCGGCGTGCAACCACAGCACCAATGACACCTCCAAAAGCAATGGCTCCAAGGATAATGGCAAGGTTTGCTCCTTTGATGCCCTCACCCTCTCCATTGCGGTGAAGCACCATGGTGGCTATCATTGCCATAATCATACCGGCACCTGCCCACAGGTTCCCACGACGCGCCGAATCGGGACTACTCAATAACTTCAGTCCATATACAAATAAAAGGGCCGAAAGCAGATAGATAAACTCTAGAATAATATCTCCGTTGGTTATATTCAATGTATCCATAGTCATGCCTATTTTTTCTTCTTTTTAAACATTTCAAGCATGCGGTCAGTGACCACAAATCCTCCAATCACATTCAGCGTTCCAAAAAGCAGAGCGAAAATTCCAAGTATCAGGTTAAGCAGGTTGGAACCCTCACCCAGGTTCGCCAGGTCGGCATGACCTACCAGAATAATCCCGCCGATTATAATCACACCGCTAATGGCATTGGCCCCAGACATAAGGGGCGTATGTAATACAGAAGGAACATTGGATATAACCTCCAGTCCCAGGAAAATGGTCAGGGCTATGATAAAAATGGCCTCTTTATTGGCATAGAAAAATTGTAATACGCTTTCCATAGCTCTATTTTAATCGTTCGTTAATAATTGCACCATCACGTGTGATGCATGTATTCTGTACAATATCATCCTCCACATCCAGATTCACTTTTCCATCTTCTCCGATCATCAGATTCAGGAAATTAAGGAAGTTGTTACCAAGCATTTTACTTGCATCAGAGGGCATAGTAGAAGCAAAATTGGAATTCCCGATGATACTTACACCATCGACAATCACCGTTTCATCATTCTTTGTCAGTTCACAATTTCCACCTGTAGATGCGGCCAGGTCAATAATAACAGAACCCGGACTCATGGCGGCTACAGTCTCCTTGGTAATTAAGACAGGTGCTTCTCTTCCAGGAATCTGGGCAGTAGTGATCACCACATTGGCCATTTTGGCATGTTGCTGGATCAGCTCGGCCTGCTTCTGTTTGTAATCTTCCGATTGTTCAACAGCGTATCCGCCTGCCGAGGCCTCGTCTTTGGAGCCTTCAACTTCCACAAACTTTCCACCCAGGCTCATCACCTCTTCCTTTACTGCAGCACGTACATCAAAGACCTCCACAATAGCTCCAAGCTTTCGTGCTGTGGCCAGTGCCTGCAACCCGGCAACACCCGCCCCAAGGATTAGGACCCTTGAAGGTTTAATGGTTCCTGAAGCTGACATAAACATGGGAAAGAATTTGGGCACCGCCCCTGCCGCAACCAACACCGCTTTGTAACCAGCCACAGTAGCCATGGATGAAAGCACATCCACTGACTGTGCTCGAGTGGAACGCGGAATCATATCCAGACTATAGCTCGTCACTCCCTCTCTAGCTAGTTTTTCAACCAGGGACTTATTGGATAATGGCCCGAGAATCGAGATCAGGATTTTGCCTTTTTGAATGGATTCTACAGGTGCGTGAATGCTAAATAACATATCCGCATCCTTAAGTATTTCTGCCCGGTTCCGGAAGGCGGCACCAGCTTCCGCATAGCTTTCATCCACTGAAAAGGCTGATGTGCCGGCTCCCTTTTCGACCATTACCGTGAATTCTTTCTTTACAAGAGTAGCAACGTGTTCAGGTAGAAACACTACTCTGTTTTCATCCTTACCCTCCTTCAGTACTCCGATTGTCATCTATTGAAAATTTATATGGTATGAATATTTAATATATTCTCAACAAAAGACCCGGCACTATGTTCATCCAGAATCAGGTACTCTTCAGAAATTTATCCATGGATTCAGCAGCTTTTCTTCCATCGCCCATTGCCAGAATTACTGTAGCCCCTCCCCGGACAATATCCCCGCCGGCAAATACACCTTTCACCGAACTATGCATGGAATCGCCATCCACAATGATGGTCCCCCACCTGGATACTTCCAGGTCCTTCATGCTCGAAGGGATCAATGGATTGGGCGATACTCCCACACTAACCACAACTGTATCAACTTCCATGGTGAACTCCGATCCTTCAATGGGAATAGGTCTCCGCCTGCCGGATGCATCAGGTTCGCCCAACTCCATCTTCTGGACCTTCATCTTATTTACCCTGCCATTCTCATCGGCATAGTATTCCAGTGGATTGTGAAGATTCATAAACTCCACACCCTCTTCCTGAGCATGCTTAATTTCTTCGTTACGTGCAGGCATTTCCTCAATTGATCTGCGGTAGATGATCATGGATCGTTCTGCTCCAAGACGCTTGGAGGTCCTCACTGCGTCCATAGCTGTATTCCCACCTCCGATCACAGCTACTTTTTTTCCTGAAATCACAGGGGTATCATATTCAGGATCGGCAGCATTCATCAGGTTAACTCTTGTCAGGTATTCATTGGAGGAATAGATCCCGATATAGTTCTCCCCTGGAATATGCATGAAATTAGGCAATCCGGCACCACTTCCCACCATAAATGCTTTGAATCCCTCCTCCTGAAGATCTTCAATGGAAGCTGTAGCACCCACAATGAAGTTCTTTACAAATTTAACACCCATTTTTTCAAGCACATCAATTTCCACATCCACCACACGATTGGGGAGGCGAAATTCAGGGATGCCGTACTTAAGTACTCCTCCTATTTCATGAAGTGCTTCAAAAACAGTAACATCGTAGCCCATCTTGGCCATGTCACCGGCAAAAGCCAGTCCGGCAGGACCTGAACCTATGGAGGCAACTTTGATCCCGTTCTTCCCGGTAATTATGGGCACCGACATCTTTCCACTGTTCTGCTCGTAATCGGCTACAAAACGCTCCAGGTGCCCAATGGCAACTGCAGGTTTTTTAAGCTTCTGGGAATAGAAACAGGCTTGCTCGCACTGTACTTCCTGAGGACAGACTCTGCCACATACAGCAGGCAGAGTATTGGTCTCCTTGAGGACCCGGGCCGATTCCAGGAAATCACCCTGCTCCACTCTCTTGATAAATTTGGGGATATTGATATTTACCGGGCATCCAGTAATGCAGGTGGGGTTCACACAGTCGAGACATCGCCGCGCCTCCATCCGTGCCTCTGCTTCGGTCAAACCGCTGTTAACCTCCGTAAAATCCTTATTCCGCTTATCCGGCTCCTGTTCGGTCATACTCACCCGCTCGAGCTGTGTCCGATCTTTATTTTTCATGTTTCCCCGAAGGGCCACTCTCCACTCCTGATCCCGTTCGTTCTTTAAATATTCTGAAACTTCGGCCATGTTATTACTACTATTTGGGGTGATTACTCAGGTAACTTTCATACGCTTCTGCTTCCGAAGGCTTGTAGGAGGTGAGCCTCAGCATCATCTCATCAAAATCAACTTCGTGCGCATCAAACTCCGGTCCGTCCACGCAGACAAACCGGGTCTTTCCTCCAACCGTTACACGACAGGCACCGCACATTCCGGTTCCATCCACCATCAGTGTATTTAGACTGGCCACGGTTGGAATACTATATTTCCCTGTAAGCAAGGCGGCAAATTTCATCATGATAGCCGGACCAACTGTGACGGCCAGATCGACCTTCTCACGTTGAATTACCTCTTCCATGCCGTTCGTAACCAATCCCTTGTTCCCATAGGACCCGTCATCGGTCATAATGATTACCTCATCGGAATGCTGTCTCATCTGTTCTTCCAGGATAATCAAATCCTTCTGCCGCGCAGCCAATACTGTAATTACTCTGTTCCCAGCCGCTTTAAATGCTTCCACAATAGGCAGCAGTGGAGCCACTCCAACTCCACCGCCTGAGGCTAGCACAGTCCCGACTTTTTCAATATGGGTTGGCTTACCCAGAGGACCCACCACATCGGTAATCTCTTCGCCCACCTCCAGGTTACAAATCTTGGTTGATGTGACACCCACTTTCTGGATAATCAGGGTAATGGTCCCATGTTCCTTGTCTGCTGCAGCAATGGTAAGCGGAATCCGCTCCCCTTTCTCACCGGTTTTCACGATCACGAAATGACCGGCTTTACGGCTAAGCGCTATATACGGAGCCTTCACAACTAATCTAACCACAGCTTCAGAAAGATACTCCTTTTCAATAATCTTGTTCATTCTCAATTGTTTTGTCGGGGTGATAATTGGAGTATAATATTACTAGAAAAATAGATTATTCCCACCGCAAATTGTCAACTACATGTTTTAAAGAATAAAAAAATATATGGTGAGACAGGTTCTGATTTTTATACTTTTACCTGTAGCTAATAAATCATACTTGAAAATGATGAACCTGAGAACAGATTACATGGGATTGAAACTGAAAAATCCCATTATTGCAGCCAGCAGCGGATTAACCGGCACACTTGAGGGCATCGTATCCATGGAAAAAAACGGTGCAGCCGCCGTGGTTATTAAATCAATCTTCGAAGAAGAGATTCTGCTGGAAGCAAATCAGCAGGTGAAAGAGGCAGAAGAAAACCCCATGATTTATTCGGCACTATCAGAGACCCTCGATTATATAGATCTCCATATCCGGGAAGATAACCTGGAGAAATTTCTGGACTTGATAAGTGATGCAAAGAAGGCTGTAACCATTCCGGTAATCGGAAGCATTAACTGCGTATCAGGTGAAGACTGGATCCACTTTACTAAAAAGATGGAAGAGGCAGGAGCTGATGCCCTTGAATTGAATATTTTCCTGAACCCGGCAGATTTTAATAACAAGGAGTTTGAAAAAGCTTATTTCCGGATCATAGAAAAAGTGCTGGCTGTCATAAAGATCCCGGTTGCCATCAAAATCAGTAAGTACTTCACCCGCCTGGGGCTTTCTGTTAAGGCCCTTTCCGAAACAGGCCTTGCAGGAATCGTTATGTTCAACAGGTTTTACACACCTGACATCGATATTGAAAGTATGAGCCTGTCCACGTCTAAAATTTTCTCCACACAGGAAGAACAATATGAAACACTTCGCTGGATGGCTATCATGTCCGCTAAGGTAAGTTGTGACCTTGCCGCATCCACCGGAATTCATTCAGGAGAAGATGTAATAAAAATGTTACTGGCCGGGGCGAAGGTAACTCAGATAGCATCGACCCTTTATAAAAACGGACCTAAGGTGATAGGCAAAATACTCCAAAAAATTGAGCATTGGATGTCCGGCAAAGGATTTGACTCCATTGAGCAGTTCAGAGGAAAAGTCAGCCGGGAATACGGGGAAGATCCAGCTGCCTTTGAAAGAATGCAGTTTATGAAAAATTTCAGTGAGATAAGATAACAGCCAGTACCGAACAACAATTCCAAGGCCCGGTTGTTACTATTTAAATTTGTACTGGTGCCATATGGGTGATCTATCTTTTTTGCAGAGCCTCGACTCCGAGGCCATTGAGGAGCTTTATCAGAAGTACAGGAACGACCCGGAATCGGTCGATTCCAGCTGGCAACACTTTTTCCAGGGCTTCGACCTGGCCAGAAGAGATTACAGTCACCCCGAATCCGAATCGCTCACTTTCGATGAAGAATTTAAGGTGCTGAACCTGATCAATGGCTACCGAAAACGGGGGCACCTGTTCACCCAAACCAACCCGGTACGTACCCGTAGAAAGTACTTCCCCACACTCGATCTTGAAAATTACGGTCTCTCAGACAGTCACCTCGACACATACTTTCACGCCGGCAGGGAGATTGGTTGCGGAAAAACTACGCTGCGTGAAATTATCGATCACCTGAAAGAGACTTATTGTGGACATATCGGATCCGAATTTATGTTTATCCGGATTCCTGAAAAAACCCTATGGCTCACCGAACATATTGAGCAGGGGAAAAACCGGTCTGTTTTTACCTCGGCAGAGAAGCTAAAAATCTATCAACATCTCATAGAAGCCGTAGGATTTGAAAAATTCATTCATAACAATTTTGTAGGTCAGAAACGATTCTCCCTGGAAGGTGCTGAAATCCTTGTGCCGGCTTTAAACGACCTGGTGGAAAAGGGAGCCGCTTTGGGTGTGAAAGAATTTAATATCGGTATGGCCCACCGGGGAAGGCTCAATGTGCTTGCCAATGTCCTGAGAAAACCTGCGAAAAATATCTTTAAAGAGTTTGAAGGGGAATCCTATGAAGAGCGAATCAGTCTGGGCGATGTGAAATACCACCTTGGTTACAGCAATACGGTAAAGACTGACAGAGGTAAGGAAGTGGTACTGAATATCGTCCCCAACCCCTCACACCTTGAATCATCGGCACCCATCATCGAAGGTGTATCCAGGGCCCGGATCGATCATATTTACGGAGGAGACAACAACAGACTGGTACCCATAATTATTCATGGGGATGCCGCCATTTCAGGCCAGGGTGTGGTCTATGAAGTGGTACAGATGTCAGAACTGGAGGGGTACAAGACAGGGGGAACCATCCACCTGGTGATTAATAACCAGGTTGGTTTTACAACCAATTACCTGGATGGTCGCTCCAGCACCTATTGTACAGATGTGGGCAAGGTTACCAAGGCTCCTATCTGGCACGTAAATGGTGATGATGTGGAGGGACTTGTTCATGTGATGAGGATGGCCATGGAATACCGCCAGTTGTTCCATACCGATGTATTTATCGATATACTGGCTTACCGAAAATATGGACATAATGAGGGGGACGAGCCGCGTTTTACCCAACCCACACTTTATAAAGCCATTGCCAGCCATCCCAACCTGAGGGATATCTACAGTAAAGAGCTGATTCAACAGGGCGTCCTGAATAATGCAGCTGTGACAGCCGCTGAAAACGAATTTGACTCCCAGCTCGAGGCAGAACTGGATGCAGCAAGAAAAGAGAAGAAAGTAAGCATCCAGCAGTTTATGGAGGCACAATGGACAGGAATGGAATATGCTTCCATCTTAGACTTTGAAGAGCCGGTTGAAACAGGAGTCCCCCGCAAAACACTGAATCGCATTGCCGACCAGTTGCATGCCTTACCGGAGGACCTGGTGTTTTTTAGAAAATCCATCAAGCTGGTAGAGGACCGGGCCAGGATGATCAATGAAAACCGTGTGGACTGGGCACTTGGAGAATTACTGGCCTATGGATCTCTCGTGCTGGAAAATCATCCGATCAGGATCAGTGGACAGGATTCAATCCGGGGAACATTCTCACACAGGCATGCCGGAATGGTCATGGAAGAAAGTACAGAAATCTATTTTCCCTTAAAGTATATCGATAAAAAACAGGCGGACTTCAACCTCTATAACTCCCCTCTGAATGAATATGGCGTACTTGGTTTTGAATATGGCTATGCCATGGCATGCCCCCAAAACCTCACTATTTGGGAGGCACAATTTGGAGATTTCGTGAATGTGGCCCAGGTTATACTCGATCAGTATATTTCAAGTGCCGAGGAAAAATGGGGTGTCATGAACGGACTGGTGCTCTATCTTCCCCATGGCTTTGAAGGACAGGGTCCCGAACACTCCAGTGCACGTATTGAAAGGTTCCTCAGCCTGGCAGCGGGAAACAACATGCATATCATTAACCCCACAACGCCAGCCAACCTGTTTCATGCGCTTCGGAATCATATGAAGAAAAAATCCAGGGTGCCCCTGGTGGTCTTCACACCCAAAAGCCTGCTGCGTCATCCGCTATGTGTTTCAAGCCTGGACGACCTGGAAAAGGGGAAATTCATACCGGTCTATGACGATGGAGACAATGATGTGGATGAGGTTCGCAGGGTGGTGCTTTGCAGCGGCAAAATTTATTATGATCTGCTGGCCAGAAAAACGAAACTGGGAGCAAAAGACATTGCACTTATCAGGCTCGATCAGATCTTCCCCTTCCCCGAGAAAGAAATATCCCGAATCCAGAAAAAATACCGGAACAACATGCTCACTCTCTGGGTCCAGGAGGAACCTGAAAACATGGGAGCATGGTACTATATCCGTAATACCATAAAGAATACAGACCTGATCCCAGTGACCAGACAGCCTTCGGGAAGCCCTGCTACGGGCCTGTTCAAACTTCATGAAATCAGTCAGAAAGAAATCATCGATAAGGTATTCCGCGAATGTACATGCGAACTGCATAATGTTTACTGCGGACTGCAATGTATGATTGGAAGCTCACGAAAGGCGATTCTGAAACAACATTACTATTTCGAAAAAGAGAAACCCAAAAAAAAGTAAAATGGCCCTGGAGATAAAAATACCCAGTCCCGGCGAATCCATATCAGAAGTTGAACTCACAAGCTGGTTTGTAGAAGACGGAGCTCTGATTCAAAAAAACCAGGAGATTGGTGAAATTGAATCAGAAAAAGCAACCCTGCCTCTGATTGCGGGAGAGTCCGGAAAACTGAAGATTCTGATCCAGGAAGGAGAGACCGTAAATGTGGGAGTTGTGGTAGCCTCCATCGACACCAGTTTCGAGGTACCCGATGATCCGGCGGAAACACCGGAGGAAACACCAGCAGATGTGGCTGTTAAAAAAGTTTCAGATCCGGAAACACCTGCTTCTAATCCATCCCCGGCCATGCAGACAGTCAAAGTCACACCGGTGGCTAAACAGATGATGGAGAAAGAGGGCTTATCCGTAGATGACATCATCAAGGAATTACGAAAAATCAGTGCCGGGGAGGTAAAACAGGTCTTAGAGAACAGATTCTTACCCGGAGTTCCGGAAAGAAATACAACAGCCAGCAGGGCAGAAGAGCGCAAAAAGGTGAGCCAGCTCAGAAAAAAGATTTCTGAAAGATTGGTAGCTGTTAAAAATGAAACTGCCATGCTCACCACCTTCAATGAAGCAGATATGAGCTCCATTATGGCCATTCGAAAAAAATACCAGGAACAATTTGTGAAGAAACATGGAATGAAGCTGGGGTTTATGTCCTTCTTTACAAAGGCTGTTACTGAAGCACTCCGGCAATTTCCAACGGTCAATTCCTTCCTGGATGGAGTAGAGGTGGTCTCGCCCACTTACTGTGATATTGGGATTGCCGTGCAGACTGATAAGGGATTAATGGTGCCTGTAATCAGAAATGCAGAAACAATGGGGCTGGCCGAACTGGAAAAGCATATAGCCGACCTGGCTACCCGTGCCAGAAAAGCGCGCCTTGGAATTGAGGAGATAAGCGGAGGCACCTTTACCATTTCCAATGGTGGCATCTATGGATCCATGCTCTCCACTCCCATCCTTAATCCGCCCCAATCAGGAATCCTTGGTATGCATAATATTATAGAACGGCCGGTTGCAATTAAGGGAAAGGTGGAGATCAGGCCCATGATGTATCTGGCTCTGAGTTATGACCATAGAGTCATAGACGGTAAGGATTCTGTGGGTTTCCTGAAAACAGTTAAAGAGCTTCTGGAAGAGCCGGCACGTATAATTTTCGGCGAGCAATCGGCCGAGCAGTATCTGCTTGAATTATAGACCAGACTAATAATACTCCAGGACCCTGGTGATAGTCAGTTCGGGAGTAATCTTCTCCTCACCGTTATAAATCAGACGGAGGGTCCAGTTTCCCTGATCATCAAACTCTGTATACTCATATTGCTGCGTTCCTGACCTTGAGCCATCCAGTTCCTCCTGATAAATCTCCACCAGGAGATTTTTCTCATATACATGGTGAACGATGACTTCCCGGTTATTGACCACCTGTACCTGTCTGTCGACCCTGCCTTTAGAATCATAGTAGGTAGTGCCTTCAAAACGCAGTTGCTCATCCTGCCATACTTCGAAATTCACCTGCTCATCCGATACGCGGTCCATAACGGTCCGGGAAATAGGCACCATTCTGGAATGTATTGGAGTCATCTGGATCCTGGTAAAATGGGTTTCTTCCACCAGCTCCCCGTTTTCACGTCTGGTGAGTGATAGACTGGTAGTATCTCCACAATCAGCCATATTGTACGCCTTTCGATAAAACCCGTCTTCATCATACTCCACTGCCCGGTAGCCATTCTCACAGTCTATACCTGCCACCCATTGTTCGTTCTCGTACGTAGCATTGCACTGAAACTCCATTGTGGTCATTACCTTGCCCTTTATTCCATGGCGATCAAGATCGTTGGATACTCCAGAGCAGGAACCGAGAAAAACAAGCAGCATTATTACCGGAAAACTTAATAGAGACTTCATTGCAGGATAGTTTTGTTGTTTAGAATCTAAAAGTAACTGATCCCTTTCACAATCACAAAAGAACAGATTATTGACGCTTGATAAATCCCATTACCTGGGCAATCGTCTCTTTCTCCTCCTGGCTTGAAGCCATGGATTCAGCTTTTAGAAAAGAGACCATTGCTTTATCCTGATCCTGCAAGAGGAAAAGTACCATCCCATGGTAGAAAAAGTAATCAAACTGTTCTTCAAGCTCAATACAGGCTGCAAACCAATCAACTTCTTTCTTAAGCAGTACCTCTGTCCGGTATTGCTGATCCATTTCTGTGATTTGTGATGCGGCCCCGTAAAGCCAGCGATGATCATCCTTGCGATCCCTTGCAAAGCGCTCATCCACATAAGAGATCAAATCATCGGTCTTGTCGGTATAGTAATAATACTGAATGAAGGGTAACGATCGCAGATCCCAGGAACCGGTCTCCTCGTCCACAAGGGGAGTCAGTTCATTGGCCATTTTGCTTATCAGATCGATACGCTCCTCTTCTATGGCTTTTACAAGGGTGTTGTTATATATCTTCTCCATGGCCATCATATAATCCTCTCCAAGAACCAGATGTAAACGTTCCGGATCCGAAGCGAAGTCTTTCCACCATGTGTCATCCAAATCCATATGAAAAGCCACTACCCTGATATCGTTGTCCGAAAGTTTCGGCTCCATCACTTTCTCCATATATTCAGACGCAAGCTCCTCAGCCTTCTCCTCGTCTCCCATGGACCGGACCACAGAGATATAGTCCGCAAATGCCTCATTCTCAATTGCATCCTTCTGATAAGCAGCCTGGTAACCTTGTATTTTACGATAGTCCTCATTCATTGCCTTTAAGGATCCAATCAATTCCCCTGCCGCGGTGTAACCGACAATTGTGCTCACAGGCTCTCCATCATCACTGAGAATAAACATGCTGGGATAACCCTCCAGCTTATTTTCAGAAGCAAAGATCCGGCCAAAATCCGTCTCTCCATCCACCCGGACGCTCACATAATTGCTATTCATATAGTCTGCCACAGCGGGATTCGCATATACCTCCCTGTCCATCATCTTACAGGGCCCGCACCAGGTAGCATAGACATCAACGAACAGCATCAACATTTGGTCCGAGGCTTTCTTCTGTGCAGCCTTCATCTGCTCATGAGTTTCAACTTCAATAAATTTAACCTGTGCCTGCAGAGTCTGAGAAGCAACAAACATGACTAACAAAAAGAAAAGAGATTTTATTTTCATATGCATAAGGAATATGAGATTATAACGCTCCATAAAAGTTTTTGTTATGGGAATTATTTCAGAACTCCACATTCATTAAGAAGATCAAGATAGACCCTAGATTCATTTTCCCAGCATAACTCTGCGGCCGCTTTCTCCAGAGCTTCCATCCAGGCTCCTCCCGATCGCTCTTTCAGCATATACCTGATAATCCCTGCCAGCTTTTCCGGATCTCTTTCGGCAGTTGAAATTCCGACCCCATATGATTCCACAATCCTGGTCATCTCCGGCAGATCTGAACAAAGTACTGGCACCCGGCACTGAATATAATCAAACAACTTGTTGGGCAAGGCATAGCGATAATTCAAACCACGGTCCTCCTCCATCGAAATACCCAGATCGGCCGACATGGTAAGCGACACAAGTTCAGCAGGCATCATCCTTCCCATAAACTGAACCCGTTCGCCAAGATCTAAGCGCTTTACCCGGCTTATTAGTTCCTTATGAATATCGCCCGTACCAGCCAGCACAAATACAGTGTTGTCAAGATACTGCATGACATCTATCATCAACTCCAGTCCCCTTCCCACATTTAGTGCTCCCTGGTAAATTATTATTTCCCTCTCCTTTCCATCCCTCGCGGGAGAATAGTATTCAAGTCGTTCAGGTACATTTCGAAGCACCCTGAAAGGGGTACCATAGAGCCTTTCATAGATTGTTGCAATGGAGTAATTGACCGTCAGAGCATATTCAAGCCGGGGCAGCAGCCTGGCCTCAATCCAGAGCCACACGGACTGAACGGTTTTACGATCGATTAATTCCGGAACCTGGGTAAATAGTTCATGACTATCATAGATTAAAGTCACTCGCCTGATCCGGCTTGCCAACATACTGGCCGGCAGGGTATCCAGATCGTTGGAAACAAACAACGAGGATTTTTTAACAAACAAAAGTGTTAATAGCAGGCGCAGATTATAGCAGGCATAGAACAGGGGCCCTTTGGAAAACAGCATCCTGAACCGCCGTACATGAAAAGCCGAGGACTCCACCCTGGGACTCCCCTTCAGTCTTCTGCCAATACAGCATACCTCAAAACCTTGTGCAGAAAGGAGCCTGGCTACCCGGCCAACCCGCTGGTCAGTGGCCAGATCATTAATGACCGATATGTAAACCCGTTTCAAAATTGATACAAAGATTTTAAAGATAGGAAAAGCAGTCATGGCATCGGAACAAATCATTGCTATATTTACCACAATGAACCATATACACCATAATTACAGTCTGAAGGCTTTAAACTCATTTGGACTGGATGCCAGGGCCGCCAGCTATGCGAATCCTGCTGATAAGGAATCCCTTATAACTCTCCTGGAGGAAGCTCACAGAGAACAATTACCTCTGTTGATTCTTGGAGAGGGCAGCAACATCCTTTTCAAAAATAATTTCCAGGGATTGGTGATACAACCTGGTATGAAAGGAATCGATGTGGTGAAAGAAAATAACGAAGAAGTGGTAGTAAAGGTAGGGGCCTCTGAGAACTGGGACCGATGGGTCAGCTATGCCATTGAAAAAGGCTGGTACGGCCTTGAAAACCTCTCTTTGATTCCTGGATCGGTGGGCTCAGCACCGGTGCAGAATATTGGTGCCTATGGCGTAGAAATGAAAGATCATTTTGAATGGTTGGAAACGTATGACATTCAGATGAAACAGCAGGTACGCCTGGATTTCAATGCCTGCCGGTTTGGATACCGAAGCAGCATCTTTAAGGGGGAAGCCAAAGGGAGGTATATTATCACTCACGTGGCCTTCAGACTGGACAAGAAAGCCAGGCTTAATCTTGATTACGGAAATATAAAAGATGTCTTTTCCCTGGCAAATGGATCCACGCCCCTGGACCTGCGGAATGTAATTATTAACATCAGGGAAAGTAAACTACCCGATCCCGCTCAATTTGGCAATGCCGGAAGTTTTTTTAAAAATTCAATGGTCGACAGAACTGTTTTCAACTGCATCCGGGTGGAATACCCCGAAGTCCCTTTCTACCCCAACGACGGGAACCAGATGAAAATACCTGCAGCATGGCTTATTGAAAAATCCGGCTGGAAGGGAAAGCGGGTTGGAAATGTGGGTACCTGGCCCGCCCAGCCCCTGGTGATTGTCAATTATGGAGGTGCCAGTGGCCAGGAGATTTATGATTTCTCAGAAAACATCCTGCAGGATGTGGAAAGCACCTTTAGTGTAAGCCTTGAACGAGAGGTCAATGTAATCTAAGACCTGCAAATCCTACTTATAAATCCTCCGCCTGTTCAATTCCTTCTGATAGGCACGTGCATTTTTTTGGTGTTGTGAATAGTTACGTGCAAATGCATGGTATCCGCTGAAGTCAGCTTTAGCGCACATGAAAAGATACTTGTGTTTTTCATAATTGAGCACACCATCGATAGCTGCAACAGAAGGAATGGAAATAGGTCCCGGTGGCAGCCCCTTGAATTTATAGGTGTTGTAAGGAGAATCGATTTCTTTATCCTCATTCAGGATCCGTTGCCTGGAAAAATCGCCCAGTGCAAATTTCAGGGTGGGATCAGCCTGAAGAGGAATTCCCTGGTCCAGGCGGTTTATATATAAGCCTGCCACCCGGCTGTTCTCATCATCATAAAGTGTCTCTTCGTCAACGATGGAAGCAAGAGTAACCACCTCGGCTCTGGTCATATCCAGCTTCTTTGCTTTTCGGTCACGCTCTCCATTCCAGAATTTTTCATATTCCCGATTCATCCTCTCCGTAAACTCCTCAGGTGTTGTGGTCCAGAAAAACTCATAGGTTTCCGGAATAAACATGGAGGTAAAATTAGCAGCATCAAATCCATAACCGGATGCCAATTCCCTTTGTGCAAAGTAGTCTGCAAATTCGGAAGAATCGGCCTGAAGGTATTGCGACACCTTTCCTGAAAGTTGATCCAGTGAACGCATATTGTTAAATACAAGCATCACCGGATCCTGATTGCCTGAACGTAGCATATTCACCAGCTCATTATTACTGATTCCATTACGAATCTTGTATCTTCCGGGTTTAATATTCGTATCGTAACCCTTCTTGTGGGCCACCCACCGAAAAGATTTAGGGTCTTCAATAATTCCATTTTCCTCCAGGCTACCAATCACATAAACAAAGTCTGCTCCTGTTGGAATGTAAATGATTTTCTGCTCCGTTTCAAGTGCTACATTGGGGACAAAAACCCTGGAGTAGAGCTTATATACAACCAGCACCATCACCACCAGTCCAAGAGCCACCACCAGCATTGAAATCCTTACGAATTTACTCATTCCTCGGGTCCGCCTTCTTTCAATCTTAGCCATAAATACACCGTTTCTTTACTTACAAATGTAACAGAAATCGACAACATTGGTAAACTGGATGGGTAGACTGAGCCCAATAAACGACATGAGCAAAAAACCGCCCCGGTTTCCCAAGGCGGCCTTCCTGTTTCTCTTTTTCTGAATATCCTAAGACAACGCTGCCAGCGCATCCTTCAGTCGCTGCATGGCCTTTTCCAGATTCTCATCAGAGTTTGCATAGCTGATCCGAACGCATCCATCGGCACCAAAAGCCGAGCCTGGTACCGTTGCAATATGTCCCACCTCCAGCAAGTAAATACAAAGGTCCATATCAGTTTCAATTTTTCTGCCATCAACCGATTTGCCAATATAGGTACTCAGATCAGGGAACACATAGAACGCCCCCCCCGGAGTAGCACATTTCACACCTTCAATACTGTTTACATGTCCGAGGATCAGGTCACGCCGACGCAAAAAAGCATCACGCATTTCAGTAACGCAACTCTGGTCACCGGTAAGCGCCTCAAGGGATGCCCGCATGGCAATGGAGCAGGCTCCGGAGGTCATCTGTCCCTGCAGTTTTCCACAGGCTTTAATCAGCCATTCGGGACCAGCCATATAACCGATTCTCCAACCTGTCATAGCATATCCCTTGGATACCCCATTGATGATCACACATTGATCCTTGATCTCGTCGAACTGGGCGATGGACTCATGTCCTCCCACAAAATTGATATGCTCGTAGATTTCATCCGCAATTACAAAGATCCCCGGATGTTTGGCAATCACAGCAGCCAGTGCAGCCAATTCCTCTTTGGTATAAACACTTCCGGTGGGATTGGAAGGAGAACAAAGCAGAAGGGCCCTGGTTTTGGGAGTAATGGCATCCTCCAGCTGTTGAGCCGAAATCTTAAACTCATCTTCGACGGTTGTATCCAGCACCACATTCACCCCTTCGGCAAGCTTCACCTGTTCCGCATAACTCACCCAGTAGGGTGCGGGAATAATTACCTCGTCACCCTTATCAATCATGCACAACATAACGTTTGCCAGGGAGTGCTTGGCACCCACACTTACCATAATGTTGGAGGCTTTATAATCCAGGTTATTCTCTTTCTTAAATTTCTCAACAATGGCTTTCAGCAGGTCAGGATAACCCGCCACGGGAGCATAGTGGTGCCAGGGACCGTCAATGGCTTTTTTGGCAGCCTCCTTAATATGGTCAGGAGTCATGAAGTCTGGTTCTCCCACACTCAGGTTGATCACATCAACACCTTTATCCTTTAATTCACGCCCCTTTTGATTCATGGCGATTGTAGCCGATGGTGATAGGGAATTGATTCTTGCTGAAAGTTGTTCCATTGGTAATAATTTTAAGATGGTGTACATTATTATTTCGCCCTTAAAAGTAAGCTTTTAGTTATAATTTGCGTTAATATTGCATAGATCAAGTTTCAAAAAAAGATTAACATGGAGATAATACTTGAAATCCTTAAGTATACAGTGCCCGCACTGATTGTCTTTTTCACCGTTCTGGTCATGCTCAGGACATGGTCCAAAAACGAAGATAAACGACGCAAGAGTGAGTTTAATATGCATCTCACCGATGACATTTTGCCAGTCCGCCTACAGGCTTACGAACGGAGTATCCTGTTGCTGGAGCGTATTTCGCCTGAAAGCATGATTATGCGAAACAGTCGCAATGAGTATAGTGCAAGACAACTCCAACAGGAACTTCTTAGCAATATCACCTCCGAATTCGATCATAACATTGCCCAGCAAACATACATAAGTACCGAAGCCTGGGATAAAATGAAGGCTGCCAAAAACCAGATCATTAACCTGATCAACGAAACTGCCAAAGAGGTGAAGCCCGATGCCAAGGGACCCACCCTGGGCAAGCTGATCCTTGAGCACCTTACAGAATTAAATAACCCCCCATCGCAGGTAGCCATCGACTACCTGAAACAAGAGGTTAAAACTTTGTTCTTTTAGGGGATCAGGGCCAACACTATCTATATTCACTCCAGGCCTTAAGCACTCAGTCAAGCTTTCGATTTCTATGCATATTTAATATTTTTGTCATGTATTTTTAATATATTTATCATGTATTTTTAAGTTTTACGCCTTTTCCAAAACAAATCTCAATGGGTTTGATCAAACGTGAGATACAAAATGCTATTTTAGAAATGCTAAAGGGTTACCCCATAGTAACCCTAACCGGACCCAGGCAATCCGGAAAATCAACATTACTGAAACATCTGCTTCCAGGGTACCAATATGTATCATTGGAAGATCTGGAAAATCGAAATTTCGCATTGGAAGATCCACGCGGGTTCTTTGCCAAATATAAAACACATGTAATCATTGATGAGGCACAGCGGGTACCACACCTTTTCAACTACCTGCAAACCTTGGTGGATGAACGCAATGAAATGGGACAATATGTGCTATCCGGCTCTCAGAACTTCCACCTGATGGAGAGTATTACACAGAGCCTTGCCGGAAGGGTGGCAATACTAAAACTGCTTCCCCTTGACATCTCTGAGTTGAATGCATCAGATTACCTTCCAGGCGACTGGCAATCCTATATCGTGAAAGGCTCTTATCCAGCAATCTATGACCGGGCTCTGGAACATACTCCATATTATGCCAATTATTTGCAAACCTATATTAAACGAGATGTATCATTCATTAGAAATATCCATGATACCAGTAGATTTGAGAGTTTTTTAACACTTTGTGCTTCCAGAACTGGCCAATTACTTAACCTCCATAACCTGGCTTCAGATTGTGGGATTTCATCCCCAACAGCAAAATCATGGCTATCAATTTTAGAAAATAGCTATATCGTATACCTGCTTCACCCCTATTACGAAAACTTCACCAAACGCATCATAAAATCGCCCAAGCTATATTTCTTTGATACTGGTCTGGCCTCATATTTACTCCAGTTGAGAAACAGTACAGACCTGGAGAATCCTGCACTCAGAGGAGCCTTGTTCGAAAATATGATTGTATCTGAGATACAAAAAAGGAACTACCATCTGAATCAGCTGAAAAACCTCTGGTTCTGGAGGGATTCAAACGGTCATGAAATAGACCTGTTCACAAAAACATCCATGGGATTTGACATATATGAAATCAAGTCGTCACAAACCATTTCATATAAGCTTACCGAAGGAATGAACTATTTCGATCGAATCTCTGGCGGAAAAGTCAAAAGCAAAACCTTGGTTTACGGGGGCGATGAAAACCAGGACAGAACTCATTTCAAGGTACGAAACTGGAAATCTCCTGAAATATAAGGTCTTGCCCCGGATCTTCAAAAATGAACTCCCTACTTAATCAGATCCACACTCCTTTTAACAAAGGCAGCAAGATCTTCACCCTTTAGCTGGTTATTTGCAAGTAGTGCCAGGTCGATGAGTTGTTTCACCAGCTTCTGTCCTGAACCATGCTTTTTCAGCATTTCGATGCGCTTGTTCTCCAGGTCAGTCAATTTCTTATTGACCTCTTCCATCTGGTCCTTCTCGCTCTGGGGAATCTCCTCCTCCTTCTTGCCTTCTTTGGCTTTCTCCAACAGTTGCTGCTCCTCAGACAGGCCCGACTTCTCGGTACGCAACTCTTCCAGCTTCTTGCCCAACTTTTTTTCGGTTTGCTCCACAATCTTACCTACCAGCGGATGGTTGGTATTCACCACCAGGTTGTAAGTGTCGGGCATGTTCCCAAACATGGCGGCTTGTCCGCTCATCTCCTGCATATCCTTCATGCGACGCATAAATTCACTCTGGGTAATCATGACTGGCTGGTCCTCCTCAGAAAGAGACTCATAACTAAGCATATAACTCATCTCCTGTCCGGGCAGGTGTGCCTGAAAAACAGGAGTCAGATCTGACTCCTGTTGGGAGGTCAGTTTGGATTCTCTGGCCTCATCCTTTTCAATCAGCTTATCTACAATCTCCGAATCGACCCTTGCAAAACGTGACTCCTTAAGCTTGGGCTCCAAATGGTTCAGGAAATGGGTGTCGAGCTGTCCGTCCATCAACAAAACATCGTAGCCTTTGGCTTTTGCAGCCTCGATATAAGAGAATTGCTCCTCCTTATCCGTGGCATAGAGGTAAACGAGCGACTTGTTTTTGTCGGTCTGATTTTCCTTGATAAGCTCTTCGTACTCTTTCAGAGTGAAGTACTTGCCATCCACATTTTTTAGGAGGGCAAACTTCTCCGCGCGGTCGGAAAACTTCTCGTCCGACAACATACCATATTCAATAAAGAGTTTCAGATCGTCCCACTTGTTCTCAAACTGAGCCCGGTCGTTTTTAAATATATCCTCCAAACGGTCGGCCACTTTCTTGGTAATATGCGAAGAAATCTTCTTCACATTGGAATCGCTCTGCAAGTAGCTCCTGGAAACATTCAAAGGAATATCGGGCGAATCGAGTACCCCGTGCAGGAGGGTCAGAAATTCTGGTACAATTCCCTCAACTGAATCGGTAACAAATACCTGGTTGCTGTAGAGTTGTATTTTATTTTTTTGGATTTCTATGTTATTTTTGATCTTTGGAAAATAAAGAATCCCGGTCAGGGTAAAGGGATAATCCACGTTCAGGTGAATATTAAAGAGGGGTTCATCCATCACCGCCGGATAAAGTTTGCGGTAGAACTCATTATAGTCCTCTTCTTTCACCTCAGCCGGGGACAGGGTCCAGAGTGGTTTGGTATCGTTAATCACCTTATCCTTATCCAGTTCCACCTCTTTACCATCCTTCCACTCTTTCTCTTTTCCAAAGGCGATCTCAATGGGGAGGAACTTACAGTACTTATCAAGTAATTCACTGATCTTGTTCTCCTCCAGGAACTCTTTGCTGTCGGAATCGATATGAAGGGTAATGGAAGTTCCACGTTCTTTCTTATCGGTCTCCCCGAGACTGTACTCAGGACTACCATCACAACTCCATGCCACGGCCTTGGCTTCATCCTGCCATGAGAGGGTATTAATATCTACCTTATCCGAAACCATAAAGGAGGAATAGAATCCCAGGCCAAAATGTCCGATAATGCCATTGCTGTCATTCTTATACTTCTCCATGAAGTCTTCGGCACTGGAAAAGGCGATCTGGTTAATATACTTTTCCACCTCTTCGGCAGTCATCCCGATTCCCGCATCCGTTACGGTAATGGTCTTCTTCTTCTTATCTACATCGATCCTGACGGTTAAATCGCCCAATTCTCCTTTGTAATCACCGACAGAAGCCAGTGTTTTAAGCTTTTGCGTTGCATCAACTGCATTCGAAACCAGTTCCCTCAGGAATATCTCATGATCCGAATAGAGGAATTTTTTAATTATGGGGAAAATGTTCTCCGTGGTAACATTGATCTTACCTTTCTGCATCATTCAACTATTTTAAGTTTTACATTTGATCTCGAATGTGTCAAATGATATGCCAATAACTTAAAACTGACGGATTGTCAGTCCAGGTTCCTGGCATCAATATCCTCACGGTAGAGCCAATGTCTCCCATCAAATTCCAATCCGTCATAAGAGCCGTCGGGACCGTAAAACTCGAAGTTCTTTTGATAAATAGGATGAAATGGAACCAGGTGATCAAAAGTGATCATCCCCAGTCCGGGATCATAGCGCACAGATATGGCGACCTGGTCGGCATACTCAAGAACCAGGCGATCTACAAAATCGCGACCGTTAAAAAAAAGTGATCTGACAAAACGGGGAGAATTCCTTTGAATGTCCATTACTTCAACACTCTTGATGTTGGAGCGTGAATCGTTGAAATCCATGCCCATCAGAGTATAATAGGTTTTTCGTTTATACCTGCTTGTAATTATCTGGTAATATAATTTCCCATACCAGTCTGCATCAGACTGCTCCAGCTTCATCACGCCCCGTTGTGCCTTAACATTATCGTGGAGCTCAAATAGCTTCACTCTTCCTTTCTTCAGAGCTATCTGGATATATCCGAAATAGCGATAATGGTCATAATCATCCATCACATGCCAGGTAAAGATCCTCAGCTTTCCGTCGTCCGAAGTAATGACCCCGATTCTGTTAAGCCGTTTCCAGGGAAATTCCATGGAACCCTCCTTGGAGAGCACCTCTTTCATCTCTCTTCGGATACTATCCAGCAACACATCCCCATCTGACAGGCTGTCGGAATAGAGCTCCTCAAAGAAGCTCTGCAAACGGGCTTCAGATTTAACAAATGCAAGGTATTCTGGCTTTTGCGCTTCCACCTGAACAAGTGCAAACACCAGGATAAAAAAGAGAGCTGATCTGCGCATATTATAGTATGAACGGATTCTTCATATTCTTATTATGACAGGCTATTCAGAGTCTCAAGAACACGATGAATGGAATCATCAACTTCCTCATCTGAAATAATCAATGGGGGTGCAATCCGGAATGAATCGTCAGAAAAAAGAAATTGATCTATGACCAGTCCATTTTCAAATGCCTTTGAAATAAAGCGACTTACATCCACTCCCTGCTCCAGTACCACAGCCAGGAACAATCCCCTGCCCCGAATTTTCTTGATTAGTGGATGTTTTAAACCTGAACGGTATCGCTTTTCCATCAGGAGGGTACGCTCCATTAATCCCTCCTCTTCAATCACCTTCTGTGCGGCTAATCCTGCCGCACAACTCACCGGGTGCCCCCCGAAAGTAGTAATGTGTCCCAGGGGCGGATCGAAGGTCAGCTTGTTCATCAGCTCTTTTGAGGCAACAAAGGCTCCCAGGGGCATTCCCCCTCCAAAAGCTTTAGCAAGGCAGAGTATATCGGGAACAACATTATAATGTTCAAAAGCCATCAATCGCCCGGTCCGTCCCATCCCGGTCTGTATCTCATCAAGGATCAACAAAGCACCCACTTCATCACATTTCGTCCGAACCTTTGTCAGGAAGCTTCCGGCAGGTTCAATGATCCCAGCCTCAGCCTGGATAGGCTCTACGATGACACCGGCCACTCCATTATGAATGAGCTCAAGATCCTCCTCACAATTAAAGCGGATATGCTTGATCCCGGGCAATAAAGGCAGGTATCCAGAACGTCCTCTTGCATCACCAAGAATACTCAGGGCACCCTGGGTTCCTCCATGATATGCCTTCTCAAAGGCAAAAAAATCTCCCCTACCCGATTTACGTTTGGCCAGTTTCATGGCCCCGTCAATGGCTTCACTACCTGAGTTCACAAAAAAGATATTATCCAGGCTTGCAGGCAAGCGTTTTGTCAGCCACTCAGCATATTCCACCTGTGGAGATTGAACAAACTCCCCGTACACCATGGTATGCATATAGCGTCCTGCCTGATCCCTGACAGCTTTAACAACTGCGGGATGCCCATGTCCCAGTGCCGACACAGAGACACCCGAAACCAGGTCCAGGTAAGGTTTTCCGGTAGTATCAAAAAAACTTATCCCCTCGGCCCGTTCGATCTCAAACTGAAGGGAAGAGTCAGATGTCTGCGCCACATGACGCATAAACAACTGTCGATTGGAAATCATGGATTACTTGATGATCAGGTTGATATCCCGCATCAGCTTCTCCTTGTAGGACTTGCCAATGGGGATGGACTTAGCACCATCTTCTACTTTAATAATCACAGAGTTGTCTTCAATTACATTGATGCAACTAGTATTTACAATGTAAGAGCGGTGTACGCGTGTGAATTTATTAGCCGGCAGTTTCTGCTCAATGGCCTTCATGGTAAAATGAATAGTGTATTTATCCGAAAAGGTGTTGAATATCACATAATTCTCAAGGGCCTCCACCCAAAGGATATCATCGTACTTCAACTTTACAAGTGTGGCGTTCTTCTTAATGAAGATCTCATCTTTACCCATCTGCTCCGCAGTCATCTGCTCAAAACGTTTGAAGGCCTTGGCCACCGCCCTGTAGAAGCGACCGTAATCTACCGGTTTTAGCAGGTAGTCAGTAACATCATATTCATAAGAGTCAACAGCATACTTCCCTTTAGAGGAGACTATGATTACCTGGGGAGGATTTTTAAGCGTATTGAGCAGTTCAATACCCGTCATTTCGGGCATCTCAATATCTAAAAAGATCAGGTTGATATTATCATGCTTTTTAAGAAGATTGATTCCTTCAACCGGATCCCCGCTGGAAGATATCAGCTCCAGTCCATCGGTCTTATGAATGAATTCCTCAATAATCCGCCTGGAGAGAGTATCATCATCAATAATCATGCAATTCATCACAATCGTATTTAATCTAATAAAGGTCCTTGCTTATCTACAGAAAGCATCTGTTAATCAAAGATAGTATATCTATGTATATCCACGACACTGATAGACTAAAAATCGGGGCGATATTCTTTTATGAACTTATTTTCAATCTTTTCCGACAATTTGATAGTGGTACGCAACCAGTCTAGTAATAACTCGGTTTGTTCGTCCTCCCCGATCTTCCAATCCAGGGAGGAAAGCTCCAGCCTCTTCCTCAGGGTATATAATGTGAGTGCTGCAGATACAGAGATATTATAGCTCTCCGTAAATCCTACCATAGGTATCTGGATATACTCATCGGCCAGTTCCATGGCCCTATCTGTTAGTCCGCTCAATTCTGTCCCGAATAATAGGGCAGCCTTCCCCCTTTCCAGATTAAAAGTTTCGGGTGTGGAACCATCCTTATGAGGGGAAGTGGCCACAATACGGTAGCCCTGTTTCTTTAAGGCCTTTATACCCCTGTAAATATTATCTGAGCCCTTATTGTAGTAGTGAAGCGAAAGCCACTGATTAGAGCCAAGTGCCACTTCGCGATTAATTTCATAGGCATTCTGCTCCTCAACAATATGCACATCCTGAACTCCCGTACAATCACAGGTTCGAAGCACTGCAGAAGCGTTCTGCGACTGGTATATGTCTTCCAGTAAAACAGTGATATACCTGGTACGGTCGGCAATCACCTGCTTGAAAAGCGCAAACCTTTTTTCGGTGATAAAGTCAGACATATGATCCACCAGATCCCGTATCATCTTATCCATTCCATAAAAATATGCAAAAAAAAAGGGAGCCAATAGCCCCCCTCTTCTTGCAGTTCAAATATTTTTACTTGACAGCGTCACTAAGCTCACTTCCAGCTTTGAATTTCACAACCTTCTTGGCAGCGATTTTAATTTCTGCACCAGTTTGTGGGTTGCGGCCAGTCCTTGCTCCTCTTTCAGAAACTGAGAATGATCCAAAACCAACCAATGCAACACGTGTACCATTCTTCAGAGCACCTGTTGTAGCAGTAATGAAAGCATCGAGAGCCCTTTTGGCATCTGCTTTCGTCAGGTTGGACTCAGCAGCAATAGCATCTATTAATTCTGCTTTATTCATAATAAATGAAATTTAAGGGTTAGTAAATATTTTAATTTTTAGCCAAATTCTATACAAATATAATTTTTTATCGAGCCCGTACAAGAAACCAGCCAAAAAAAAACGCTGAAATGTGTATAAATACTGAGTTTTTGAACAAAACCCTGTAATAACCCGTCCCGATTTCGGACAGATCTAATCACTTTATAGTTTTTCGAATAAAAGCCCTTAAAAGTCGGTCACTACACCCTTTTCGTATAACTAAATTTGCAACAAAAGTCTTAATCCTGCTTCCTGGTTCAAAAAATACATAATCTGAAGGTTTTTCGTTTCCACCTTACAAAATTTTACTAATTTCGCGCCCGGAGGAATGGCAGAGTGGTCGAATGCGGCGGTCTTGAAAACCGTTGTTCGCGCGAGCGGACCGGGGGTTCGAATCCCTCTTCCTCCGCACAATTACTCAAAACCCTGATGTTTTCGCATCTGGGTTTTTCTTTTGGGATAATCTGAACAAAGCCTGCTTTGGTGAAAATTAGAGCAAAAGAAAATCAATACGATTGTAATGAGTATTGGTTTTGAGTATTTGTGCAGGCCTCCGCCGCAGGCGGATCACAAAGTAATCCCTCTTCCTCTGCCAGGTTGAAAATTGTTAAAAGGCACTTATATTCTTTAGCGCCATATTCTGACTAAAATCCTCATTCAATTCGTGAAAATATGAAACTCGTATATTTTCATTTTTTAGGTATTTTGAAAATATAGATTTAAAAGATTTCAACTCAGGAAAACAGATAAAACAAATTGAATACAAATCTTTCTCTCCTGAAAAAATTAATCATGAATGGATCATTTCGAATCCAGACATAAATAAATTATTGGCAGAGGCTAATCGATTAGTTGGAGAATTAAATGCTTTTTCCCAAATAATACCAAATGTTGATTTCTTCATTACAATGCACATCCTAAAAGAGGCTACAACTACCAGTAGAATAGAAGGAACAAAAACAAACATGGAAGAAGCTCTTATTAAAGAAGAAGATATTAATCCTGAGAAAAGAGATGATTGGGCTGAAGTACAGAATTATATAAAAGCCATTAATACATCAATAAAGGAACTGGAAAAACAACCTTAAAAAATCGCATCGATCTGTAAAGGTTTCTCAGCAAACCAGATCCAGGATAAGGCATCACAGTCTTAATGCCAATCTTTGTTGTATTTCTGCTGGTATAAATTTAGACTGTATCTAATCCTCATTCAAAAGAACACCATCCTTCAAGAATCTTGAAGGATGGTGCAGATTACCAAGAAACATTCATTTAATGCTCAACAAATATTTGAATGGATTCGGAAACTGGAGCGTACACTTCACCCTTGGTGTTTTGATTCATTAAATGTATCACATAGTTACCTTTCTTCATTTTGCTTGTATTTATCCTGTGAGGTAAACTACTTACCTCCTCGCTAAGAACAATCACTCCCATTTTGTCATAGACCTGAAGTAATATTTCTGGATTTGCAGTAGTTTGTTTCAAGTCTAATGATTCAGGTGAAAAATCAATATCAATGTAGTCTGAACTAGGATTAGGAGAGGCCATATAATATCCCCCACAGTTGTAGTATGTTCCAAAATAGCCAGTCGTTAGGGACATATTAGAGCCACATCCACTACAACAAGTTTGACCTTTAACTATCACTTGCCCACCAGGTGATGAGTTTGTATAGATGGAGATCATATTAGATGATTGATAGTTTTTCGTCCATCCCGCTGGTATGGTCCATGTCAGGCTTGATACCCCACAACTTGCGCTAGCAGCATTATCCAAATAAATGTGGTAATGAGTATTGGGACATAGCAAATAATAAGAACCTGATTTCGGAGCTGGACTCCCACTAGTATATAATGCACGAAAACTTAAGTCTGATGCTTTGGGACCATTTACATTAATAGTTCTTGTTGCTGTAAAAGTGGGACAGGAAGCTTTTGTCAGTGTATATGTTAATACTCCATCACCTATGCCATTGCATGAACCAGTTAACCTGGCTGTGGCTCCGGATCCCGTCGAGGAGGTCACTAAATTGGAATTATTGAAAGACCAATTAGACGTATACCCAGTTGGAATGGATATAGAGTAGTCTCGGTAGGTGTCGCATAAAGTTCCGGCTGTTCCCGAGACAGTAATATCCGCGACTGATACGGTAAACTCATCCGAATATTCCCAATCGTCCCAGTATGCTACCCCAACTTCTCTAGTTCTGTATTTTAATCTGAAATTTCTGCTGGCGCCTGGTTCAATATCATTTTTGAGTACAGTAAAAGATAATTTCACATACTTAATATCTGCATATGGAGTTTTTGGAAATATGCCCCATGTATCCTGGTACCAATATATTGGATCAATATATGCACTGTACTGATAGATATCTAAATCACCACTCATCTCTTCAAATTGAAATTGAAATCGTTCTTGGGCATAAAATTCATGAGTATCCATGTTTACTGCCATGTACGTCGTAGCATAATTACTGGTAAAGCAACCGCAAGTAATCTGGAAATTATGGACCGAAGAAGGATAAATAATGCCATAAAGCATTGTGCTTATTGGAATAGCCCCTTAAGACATCGGACATAATTATAGTTTAATATCTGTAATAAATTATTATAATTACGTCTATGGAAAAGAGAACATTCACAAAAGAAAAGAAGCTTGAGATCCTGAAAGAGGGCACGGCTCATGGAGTAACGGCCACTTTAGAGAAGTATGGCATCTATCCGGCCACCTATTACAGCTGGCGGAAGAAATTCGATACGATGGGGGAAGCGGGTTTCCGTCATGGTATGACCCCGGCCCAGTTGAAAGAGATCAGGCGTTTGGAGAAAGAAAACAAGACCTTGAAAGAGCTTCTGGCAGAAAAAGAGTTAGAAGGGCGTTTAAAAGATGAATCGCTAAAAAAGAAATATGCCTGGGCGAGAAAAAACAGTTAGTTCGTAAATACATCTTTGAGGGTTTGAATCGAGACAAGGCCTTGTCCATTCTAAGCCTGAGTAAGCATCAATACTATTACGAGCAAACAGGCCATCGTCCAGGTAAACAACCAACTCAGACCACTAAGAAACTTGAAGGTCAGGAGGTCATAACAGTAAGTAACCAGGAAGTAGTAGATAAGGTCAAGGAGACTCAACAGGATCCTGATACTGACTACGGCTACCATAAAATGTGCACACTGCTAATGATCGCAGGATATTTCATCAACCACAAGAAAGTATATCGTTTAATGAAAGATGCAGGATTATTGAAGGAACAACATAAGAAAAAAGACAAATCATTTGTGAAGTACCGGATTGTGATTCCTGAAGGCCCTTTAGAGTTGCTGGAGATGGATATCAAGTATGTCTGGATCCACCAGGACAGGCGATATGCCTATATTCTCACAGTCATCGATACCTTCACCCGGTTTACGTTGCATTGGCAGGTTGGGTATACGATGAGAACTCGCCAGGTCAAACAGGCATGGGAGGAGATTATTACCGACTACCTGCAGTCGGCAGACCTGTTACGCAAAGGGGTGCATATCGAAGTTCGAAATGACAACGGACCGCAGTTTGGTTCCAAGATCATACGCGCCTTTTTCGAGGAAAACCATCTAACCAGGTTTTCACACATCCGTATACACCTCAGGAAAATGGCCATGTTGAGAGCTTCCATGCTATCCTGTCTTCAGCGTTAGGGAGCCAGGGTTTCTGGGATCTGGATTCATTGATTGAACGGCTAACGATCTTCTACGAGAAGTACAACAATGTGAGGCTACACGGATCAATTGCCAACCTTTCCCCCAGGGTATTCTGGGACATGTGGGAACAGGGCAATATCACTCGTGAGGTTTTGAAAAACAAAAAGGTGAAATTCCATCTTAATATCCCTTATCAGCAACTATCGGGTAATATGAACCTGAGGGAAGTTCCTTGCTCTCATTCGAAACCCCTCGATGGGGTTGAGAATGAGAATCAAAACGAAATGATCGGCGCCGATTCATCTCTACAACCATCGGTTTAATAATCACCGTCGGTCGTTCCTTGCTGATGCAATATTATGAAGAAAAATGGCTACTATTGAAGTCTAAAAGTAAAGTGTCCGAATAATAGGGGGCTTAACCACTTATTGATCCAAGGAATGTTAATATGGCCAAAAAGAAAAATCTGTAATGGTTGTTATTTTTTTTCATTAGTTTGTCGATTAAATAGATAAATAAATCCAATAGTAACGCCACCCTTCGAATAATGGTATTGGCTCGAGTAATCATATCTTACAATATTTATCTTCCCCGCTGAATAATAAAGAGTCGATTCAATCCCAACATGAGGATTTAAGAAATATAGATATCCAAGTTCTATTCCATAGTACAATTCTTTATCGTATTGAGGTCTAGTAGAAATTGATCTGCTAGATTTTTTCCTCTCACATTCACCACCAAGAAATAATCCTCCAAAAAGCGAGCTTCCAAAAAACCTCCTATAAACTAGCTCTCCTCCGTAGGCAATAGCATTCTTTGTGTAATCGGAAGTTTTATCATTTGTAAGATCTACAGTAATTCTAGGTCGAATAAGGATAAGGTCTTTATCTGTTAGAAAACACCCTAACTTGAGCTTACTCGAGATATTAACATTTTTATATCCTGAATCATCTATTAGCTTACTAGTACCATTCCAAATTAAATCTCCACCAATAACGATGGAGGCCTTTCTATCTGTAATACTATCTTGGGCAATACAGATAGTGGGTAGCAATGAAAACCACAGTAGGATTCCAAAAGTTCTCATCATTTTAAAAAGAGTATTGCAGACACAAGCTGAATATGAAGTTGTGGGAAGTCTCATACAGCTCGTATGGTTGATTATTTGCATATGTAGCATACCACTTCCAATAGATCTGATATCCAACCAAAGGTTCTAGGTAAACATTTTTAATCAGTCTTTTTGAATAGCCAACTCCAACCTGACATTTTATTCCCGCAAAATCAACCCTTGGTATATACCAGTTACCTGCACTAATCTGCTCTGGTGTTCTAATCTGATTCCAGCTGTACTGGAAAAAGGTTGTGGTCTCCAGAAAAATCTGCTTAGTGGCATAGTAGCGCAAGGTCGGTCCTAAAAATATCTCTGTCCCACTAATTATCGCTGAGTCGCTATTCATGTAGTATCCAGAAAGACCAAAAATGACACCAATCCAGTGGCGAGATAGTGGTTTCTGACTGTCACCTATATTAGTGTAGTGTATGCTATCGCTGGAATGAACAGGGAATAGACTTCTTAAGTACTTGATGTCAAGTCCTAAATCTATGTCTTTTCTAATCCCATCAGGAGAAGTCTCAAAATAGAGACGATCCATCCTGAATCCACCACCAATGATGTTATTACCCTCACCCTGCGAAAAAAGCATAGTTGGAAGGGTAATTAATAACCAAAAAGTAATGAAGGTGGGGCGTATTTTCACGTTATAATTTCTTAAGTGGGTCAAATACTAGTTTGATCATTCCGTGTAACTAATATACTTGCTTTGCTGACTATTATTTCATATTCACCTCCTTTATTTTAGTGTAAGTCGCTATTCTATTGGCATCTCTAAGTATATGGTATTATGAAATGCCCAATATGAATTTTAACTTGCAGTAGTTTAATCAGAAACGAGCTTGATCTGAGTTGTGCAACTTTTTGTCTGTAAAATTATCAAGCCACGGTTATTCTTTTCTCTT
>JAOZQY010000147.1 GCA_029931975.1 Bacteroidales bacterium
CAGCGTGGTGGCATAGATCAGACCAGTGATGGTCTCCCCGGCAGCCAGGGCATGTACCTTCGGATCAGCGTTGGTCAGCTCCACATCAATATCATGCAGCAATCCGGTGAGTCCCCAGCGATCCTCATCCTCTCCCAGGTGCCGGGCCAGGACACGCATCACAGCCTCAGAGGCAAGCGAATGGATAATGGTTTTCTCATTTTTCACATGCTCCTGTAACCTGGCGAGTGCCTTTTCTCTTGATAATTCCATGGCCTACCTGGTAAGAATGGCTCGCTTTACAAAAAAGAGGTCGCCCGAAAATACTTTTATAAAAAAAAGTCCGCTTTGCTGCCCGGAAAGATCCAGCTCAATCAGCTGCTCAGCAGCTCCGGGAATATATTCCAGGATCATAGCACCATTGGCACCCAATACCTGAACCAGATCCACATTTAGATCCCCGGCATTCAAAAAGAACTGACCCTTACCGGGATTTGGATAGATAATGAGTGTTTCAGACTCATTATCCCGTATGGCAACCGGACCTGAGAGGGTAATGGTAAGGGTGATCATATCAAATACACCCGAACCATCCTGCGCAACGGCAAATACATCTGCCGCCCCTTCAGACAGAGCAATAAACATTCCTTCCGGAGTGACAGTTCCTGTTCCCGAACTCTTTGTTTCACTGGCAACAGTCCAGAGTACGGACCGGTTACCGGCATTGGAGGGACTTACCGAAGCATACAGTTGTACCATTTCTCCCTCTTCCAGGACTGAAACACCTCCATCAGCACTAATACTTATGTTGCTCACTTCAATGACCGGAGATGTAATGCTAAGGCTGAAGCTCCCGCTCACAGCGGAACCATCCTGTGCGGTAGCCACCACGGTGACATTTCCCGGATTGCCGGCAGTTAGAAGACCAGTTCCTGTAACAGAGGCCGTGCCAGCCTCTTCTATTACGCTCCAGGCAAGCTCAGTATTTGTAGCTCCAGATGGTAATACTGTAGCTGAAAATTGTATACTTGTTCCCGATTCCACTTCTGTGACATCACCGCCCGAACTAAGCGTTATACTGTTAACCATGACTACCGGTTCAGTGATTGTTAAAACAATACTACCCCTGGTATACGAGCCATCCATGGCAGTCGCCAGGACAGTAACCAGACCCGGATTACCTGCTGTAAGCAGTCCGTCTGCGGAAATAGTGGCCGTTCCTGTGCCTCCACTAATGCTCCAGTCAATCTCCTTGTTGGATGCATTCTGAGGCAGAACCTCCGCAGAAAACTGCAGAGTGGAGCCAGACTCCAGGCTTGTTTGATTACCTGTCGCACTTACTGTAATATCGCTAACCTGAATCAGCGGAGAGCTAATGGTTAAGTAGAAGGTATCCGATACAGCAGAGCCATCCAAAGATCTGGCCACAACAGCAACGGAACCCGGATTGCCGGCCGTAAGAAGTCCCTCCTGAGTAATAGATGCTGTACCGGTACCATTAATAACGCTCCAGTTGATTCCCAAATTGGTGGCATTCGCTGGCAATACAATAACAGAGAACTCCAGGTCCTCACCTGAATCCAGCTGGGTAACATTGCCGGCCGAACTTAGTTCCACACTGCTAACAGAAATTACCGGTTCCTGTATGCTCAGAGCAGCACTTCCGCTTACACCCGAACCATCCAGTGCACTAGCCACAATAGTCACATCTCCGGGATTACCGGCGGTAAGCAATCCTTCACTGGTGATGGAGGCTGAACCACTTTCATTAGTAATACTCCAGCTTATATCCTTATTTGCGGCATCCACAGGTAGTACCTCAGCAGAGTATTGCAGGTTTTCGCCAGTAAGCACCTGGGAGGCACCTCCTTCTGCAGAAACAGTAATTGTGGAAACCTGTACCGGAGGCTCTGCAATGGTAAGCTGTATAGTAGCTGTCGTTCCCGATCCGTCAATGGCCGTCGCAACAACCGTTACAGTCCCGGGATTCCCGGATGTTAAAAGACCCTGATCAGAGATTATTGCACTTCCGGTCCCGTCAATCACACTCCAGGCAATTGAATCATTGCTAGCATCCAGCGGCACTATGGAAGCGCTATATTGCAGGCTTCCTCCGAAAGGTATTTCTGTTACACCCCCTGCCGGGGCAATGGTAATCGAAGAAACCAGAACCGGCTCGGCAACAAGAAGCTGCAGGCTATCACTCACTCCGGAATAATCCAATGCAGCAGCCACAACGGTCACTGTCCCTGGATTAGCGGCTGTCAACACACCCAGACTTGAAATCGTTGCACTCCCTGTTTCGTCAATCACACTCCAGCTCACCTCCTTGTTGCTTGCATCTTCCGGTAAAACAGCAGTTGTAAGTTGCAGGCTATCCCCGTAAGGCACTTCGGTCAACCCTCCTTCCGTAGAGATTGTAATTTCATTAACCAGCACCGGAACCCCCTCCCATCCAGACATTCTGGCCAGCATCCACCACATGGCCTTGGCCAGGCGAAGGGCACCAGCCTCCCCGATATGATCCCCATCCTCCGTGTGAGGAATCAGGTCCCATGATGAATTATAATCCATCATATTCTCGGGATGGATCTGGGCGTGAGGTCTAATACTGTCTCCATCATGCCATTCAGCAAAGTTTTGTTCACCGCTGTTGCTCCAGCACAGAATATCCGCATAATCAAATAATATCCGGGAGGTATCCGCCTCCACGTAAGCCCGGATATAATCATGTTTAATCTCCCGCTGAAAACCATTCTCTGTTCCACCCACACTCTCCACGGGCCCTGTTGTGAAAACCCACCGAGTCGTATAGGCGTTGTCGCTGCAATATTGAATATAGGATTCAACAGCTTCCAGGTAGGTATCCATACTTACACTGTTCCCTGTCAGCGCCTGGTCGGCACTATCCAGTCCCCAGCGCATGTCGCCCTGTGGTCCGCCAACCGAGGAACCGGCCCAGCGAACATTGTAAACTGTGTCCATCACCCCACCGGGATCGTTATGCCAGGTCATATCCCAGCACCATCCAAAACCCATTACATCAAAGGGATTCCCGCTATTATGCTGGGAGGTGATATCGCTTTTTAAATCGGTCAACTTAGCCTGGGAGAAAAAATAATCCTCCCCCATGGTGATATGCCTCCCAATCCGCAGTTGCTGGTCTGTATCGACCGGAGGAGACTCATTGCTATAGGTAATCGCCTGGAAGGTCGGATCGATCATCTCAAGAAGGGATACACCAAGGCGGTATCCATACGAATGAGATTCGCCAGAAAAATCAACCAGCATGGTTTTAACAGAATCTATATATTGCCCGGGTATTGAATCAAATTCACCAACAGCTGTGTGATCCGCAACAATCTGTGCATTGGCACTGGCAAAAGCCAGGATCAAGGTTATTGTAGAAATCGCTTTCCTCATCGTTACTATTCTAAGACTATTACTTTACGTGCTTCACTCCTGTTATTCTTCGAAACTCTTACAATATATGAACCTGCTGACAAAGAGGTGGTGCTAATGATGGTATAGTCACCACTAATAATCCGGGTTTCCACAGCTTTCCCCGACAGATTATATAAACTTATGACACCTTTATCAAAAAAACCAGATGTATGCACACGGAGTTCATCTGCTCCCATGAAAATGGAAACATCAGCATTCTGCGCATCAGCAGGTTCAAGAGATGTAACTTCTTCTGCCCAGCCAGCCATCTTTGCCAGCATCCACCACATGGCTTTGGCGAGTCGAACAGCACCTACTTCTCCAATATGATCCCCATCCTCGCTGTGCGAAACCATGTTCCACGAATCGTCATAATCCATCATATTATCAGAATGAATCTGTGCATGAGATCGTGTGGTCCCCCCATCATTCCAGTCAGCCATATGTTGCTCACCACTGTTGTTCCAGCATAGAATATCTGCATAGTCGAAAAGTATCCTGGATTCTTCTTCCGCCACATAAGCTCTGATATAGTCATGCTTGATCTCCCGCTGAAACCCATTCTCTGTTCCACTTTCAGAATCCACCGGACCTGTTGTGAAAATCCAGTTGGTGGGAATGACATGATCACTGCAATACTGGATGTAAGATTCAACAGCATCCAGGTAGGTATCCATACAAACACTGTTTCCGGTAAGCGATTCATCATCACTGTCCAGTCCCCAGCGCATGTTTCCCTCGGGTCCCCCTTCAGATGAACCAGCCCAATGCACATTGTGGACAGGATCCTCTGTTCCACCGGGACTGTTCTTCCAGGTCATGTCCCAGCACCATCCGAAGCCCATGACATCAAAGGGATTTCCTGTATTGTTCTGGGAATTGATATTACCCTTTAAATCAGTAATCTTCGACTGGGAGAAAAAGTAATCCTCTCCCATGGTAATGTGTCTGCCAATCCGCAGGTTCTGATCGGTATCCCCAGGAGGGTTCTCTCTGCTGTAGGTTTGCACCTGGTAAGTATTGTCCATGGTCTCGAGCAAAGTCATCCCAAGCCGGTATGCCAGGGAATGGGATTCTCCCGAGATATCCACCAGCATGGTTTTCACCGAATCCAGGTATTGCTGAGGGATGTCATCAAAAGCATCAACCGCATTATGATCAGCAATAATCTGTCCATATTGAACCAGGGGAAACTGAAGCAGAACCAGGAGTATAAATAATTTTCTCATAAGCATCATTATCGTTATGCAAAGTTCTTAAATCAAAACGCCATTTGCAATTTTCTGTTAGCCCAGAGGAAGAATTTAACTCAATCTTAACAGCTGCCTAGGCTTGATTAATACTGACTATCCCCTATGGATTCTACCCGTATAGAAACGGGTTGTTAGTTGACTAACTGCCGGGACAGATAGTTGCTGACATAATCAGATACCCCCTCCTCAAGACTTGTAAAGGCTTTCTCATATCCTGCATTTCTTAGCTTGTCCATATCAGCCTGGGTGAAATACTGGTACTTATCACGAATATCCTTCGGGGTATCAACAAAAGAGATGGAAGACTCCCTCCCCATGGCTCTGAAGGTGCTTAGTACAAGGTCTGCAAAGGTGCGGGCCTGTCCTGTGCCCAGGTTGTACAGACCGCTTTCCGGCCTATTCTGCATCAGGTAGATGATCACATCCACCACATCTTTAACATAAATGAAATCCCGTGCCTGCTCCCCATCTCCAAAATCAGGATGATGAGAGCGGAACAACTTCATGGCCCCGGTCTCCGAAATCTGCTTAAAGGCGTGAAATACTACCGAAGCCATCCTCCCCTTATGATATTCATTGGGACCGTACACATTGAAGAACTTCAGACCTGCCCAGAAGAAAGGTGTTCTCTCCTGCTCCAGCACCCAGCGGTCAAATTCATTCTTGCTTCGGCCATAGGGATTTAAAGGTTGAAGCTCCGGAACCACCTCATGGGAATCCACATAGCCATGCTCACCCATTCCGTAAGTAGCAGCCGAACTGGCATAGATCAGTGGTAGTCCAAACTCCACACTGAGCTTAAACAGTTCTTTGGAGTAGTTCAGATTCAACTCCAGGAATACCTCCCAGTCAAACTCCGTAGTATCTGTCCGTGCTCCCAAGTGCAGGATCATTTCCACCTGCCTGTGATTCTCCCTGAGCCAGGCCGCTAAATCACGACGTTCCAATAGGGCAGAAAAGGACTTTCCAAGATAGTTCTGCTCCCGATCCTGCCGTGAAAAATCATCCACCAGCACCAGGTCCTTATAGCCGGCAACATTCAGTCCCGTAAGTAAATTACTGCCTATAAAACCGGCAGCACCTGTTAAAATTATCATAGCTTGCAAGATACACAAATATGAGATTCCCTACCTGTTAATAACCTTCAATCATATGGATTTAATAAGTCTTTAATACACTACTCTATCACAGTTTTTCAACGATAATTCGTTTCTTTGCAGCTATGGAACTTATCAATAACGGTTTGGGGAAAAATCAGAAGGGCGGG
>JAOZQY010000020.1:0-43346 GCA_029931975.1 Bacteroidales bacterium
GCATTATTGCATGAAAGCATCGACGGACTAGACATTAAACCAAAGGGCAGTTATGTTGACCTGACCTTTGGAGGAGGGGGACACTCTCTGGAAGTTCTTAAAAAGTTGGGTAAAAATGGCAGGCTCGTAGTATTTGATCAGGATCAGGATGCTATTGCAAATGTTCCGGATGACAAGCGACTCATTTTTGTCGGGGCAAACTTCAGATACTTAAAACACTACATGAGATACCATGCCATTGAGAAAGTGGATGGAATTCTGGCTGATCTTGGTATCTCCTCACATCAAATCGACCAGGCTGAAAGGGGTTTCTCATTCAAATCAGATGCAGCACTGGATATGCGCATGGATGTGCGCAGTAAAAAGACTGCTTCACATTTATTAAATGAGGCTCCCCGGGAAGAACTGGCCAGGATCTTTAAATCATACGGAGAACTTGGAAATGCCTATGCCCTTTCAGGCGCCATTCAGGTGGCAAGGGAGGAAAGAGGGATCGAAACAACGGCCGATCTGGAAGTGGTGTTGAAGCGATTTATTCCCAGGCATCAGCCCAGCAAGTTCCTGGCCAAGGTATACCAGGCTCTGCGGATCGAAGTGAACCATGAGATGGAAGCCCTGCGGGAGATGCTGGTTCAGACAGAAGCCTGCCTGAAACCAGGGGGCAGGCTGGTGGTGATTACCTACCATTCCATTGAAGACCGGATTGTGAAAAACTATATGCGGTCAGGGAACCTGGAAGGGGTGATTGAAAAGGATTTTTATGGAAATGTTCAATCGCCCTGGAAACTGGTAAACCGGAGTGTGATTACTCCTTCCGAGGAGGAGCTTAGAGAAAATAACAGGGCCAGAAGCGCCAAATTGAGAATTGCAGAAAGAACCTGATTATGAGCAGGGAGAAAGGAAACGTAGAATTTGACCAGAGTATCGAGGAGAAGGAAAAGAGCTTCTCTTTGAGGGACCTGGTGGATGGTAATATTCTGACCCGCAAGGCAGTAGTAAAGCAGAGTCGTTTCATACTGCTGATGGTTTTGATGGCTTTTCTCCTTATTGCCAACCGAAATCATGCTGAAAAGATGGTGATTCGTCTGAATCGCCTCCAGAGTGATGTGAAGGAAATGAGGGCCAGATCAATCTCCACCTCCTCCGAGCTGGTGAGAATCAGCAGGCAGTCGGAGGTGAAGCAGTTGGTAAACAGGTATGAACTTGGGCTGAAAGAGAACCTGGAACCACCAAAAAAACTGATACAAACGGAAGAGTAACATGTCACTGAAGCGGGATATACTGATTCGGAGTTCCCTGGTGTACCTGGGGATACTGCTTATGGGTCTGCTGATTTTTGGGAAAGCACTGCAACTTCAGATTTTTGAGAAGGATAAATGGGCCCAGGAAGAGAACAGTACTGTTCGGCATAAGGTGATAGAACCCAGCAGGGGGAATATATATTCAGCTGATGGCAGGTTACTGGCTGTTTCGGTCCCTTATTATGAGATCAGGATGGATTTTCAATCCGAATCTTTTACACGGGATATCTTTGATGCGGGGGTGGATGAACTTGCAAAATCACTTTCCGGACTTTTCCGTGATAGGCACTGGTCAACATACAAAAGGTTGCTGGTAAATGCCAGGGAGAATGGCAAACGTTACTTCCTGGTTAAACGCAATGTAACTTATACTCAACTTCAGCAGGTAAAGCAGTTTCCCATTTTTAGGCAAGGGCGATACAGGGGAGGTGTGCAGTATGTTCAGCAGAATAAAAGAGTCAGACCCTATGGAATACTGGCTGCGCGGACAGTGGGTTATACCATGCACGACGATTATAAAAGTGTGGTGGGGATCGAGGGAGCATATGACACCGAGTTAAAAGGAGTGGAGGGTTACAGGCTCATGCGAAAGATCCGGGGAGATGTCTGGATGCCCATAAACGATGCCAATGAAATAGAGCCCATGGACGGTCATGATATTATCACCACCCTTGATGTGGACCTCCAGGATGTGGCTGAAAATGCGCTCTACAAGCAGTTGGAACGGCACGAAGCCGATCATGGTACCGTGGTGCTGATGGAGGTGAGAACCGGTAAGGTGAAAGCCATTGCCAATCTGTCCCGGGATGAGGACGGGTGCTACATCGAGGATTACAACTTTGCCATCGGTGAGTCTACTGAACCGGGATCTACTTTCAAGCTGGCCTCCATGATTGCTCTGCTGGAGGATGGTCATGTTCACCCCAACGATATCGTAGATGTGGGCAATGGTGTAACTTCCTTTTATGGCCATAAGGTGGAAGATAGTGGTCATGAATCGCTGGGAAAGATCACCATTGGGCGGGCTTTTGAAGTGTCCTCCAATGTGGCTTTCTCGAAGACTGTCAATGAAAATTATAAGGATAAACCGGAGCAGTTTGTGAACCGTCTGTATGAAATGGGACTGAACAGAAAGCTGGGGATTGAGATCAGGGGAGAGGGCCAGCCTGATATTAAGTATACTGACAGTGAGCTCTGGTCGGGACTCACACTTCCAATGATGTCCATGGGCTACGAGGTACGGATGACTCCCCTGCAGATTCTTGCCCTTTACAATGCCGTGGCCAACAGCGGAAAGATGGTGAAGCCCATGTTTGTGGAGGAAATTCGTTTTCACGGGAAAGTGGAGAAACAATTTGAGACAGAAGTACTGAATAGTCATATATGTTCCAAAGAAACACTTTCCCAAATAAAGAAGATGCTGGAGGGTGTGGTTGAAAATGGGACCGCCCGGAACCTGGACAACAGTCACTACAAGATTGCCGGAAAAACCGGAACAGCACAGGTATCGCTTAACAAGGAGGGCTATGTCAAGTCACTCTACCAGGCCTCTTTTGTGGGATATTTCCCGGCCGACAAACCCAAGTATTCCTGTATTGTGGTGGTCAACGCCCCTTCCAGGCAGATCTACTATGGTAACGTTGTGGCGGGTCCCATCTTCAGGGATATTACGGACCGGATCTATGTAAGAGAATACGAAATGCAAGCAAAACAGACTCAACTGGCCGGGCAGACACTACAGGCGCCCTACTCCAAGAGTGGTAATGGCGATGCCCTGGAATCTGTTTTTGAGTACCTCAATCTTTCCCTGGAAAAGCGGGGTAAGGAAAGTCTCTGGGTTTCAACGCAAAGCACCCCTGAAGGAGTGCTTGCCTCTTCCAGGCCCATTACTTCCCAGCTGATTCCCAATGTGGTAGATATGGGTTTGAAGGATGCTGTATACCTGCTGGAGAGCAGGGGATTAAAAGTGGTGGTGGCTGGAAGGGGAACTGTACGAAGACAATCACAATTGCCGGGTGGTGTCATCCGTAAGGGAACTGTTGTAGTACTGGATATGAGTCTAAATGAAGGATAAGTGAGACTGAAAGAGATCATACAGGATTTGAAGATTACCGATCATATCGGTGATCAGGATCCCCAGGTTGAGAAGATCACTTTTGATTCCCGTAAGGTCAAAAAGGGAGATCTTTTTGTGGCCATCAGGGGAGTGGAGGCTGACGGGCACAGGTATATCGAGCAGGCTCTTGTTGCCGGTGCGATTGCAGTTGTCTGTGAAGAGATGGAAAAAGCGCTCAATCCTGAAGTACCTGTAATCTGTGTGCCCGACACCCGGAAGGCGCTGGCTATAATGGCTTCGCTCTGGTATGGGAATCCCTCATCCGATTTGTTGCTGGTAGGTGTTACCGGAACCAATGGCAAGACCACGGTAGCTACTCTTTTGCACCAGATTCATCAAAGGATGGGATTCAGGGCCGGATTGCTTTCAACCATCCAGGTACTGATCGGTGAGGAGAGTCGTCCGGCTACGCATACCACACCCGATCCGCTGCAGATCAATGCAGCCCTGCGGGAGATGGTCGATTCCGATTGTGAGTACTGTTTTATTGAGGTCTCTTCTCATGCTATTGATCAGGAGCGTATCGGGGGACTGGAGTTCAATGGCGGCCTCTTTACCAATCTTAGTCGCGATCATCTCGATTACCATAAAGATTTCAGGGAGTACCTAAGAGTGAAGAAACGTTTTTTTGACAGTCTTCCAGCAGATGCATTCGCCCTGGTCAACGGGGACGATAAGAATGGTTTAGTAATGCTCCAGAACTGTGAAGCAGAAAAGCATATATACAGCCTGAGCTCCATGTGCGATTTCAGGGGAAAGATCACAGAAATGCACCTCGAAGGTTCAGCCATGGAGATCAACGGACAGGAACTTTGGGTCAAGCTTCCCGGAAGGTTTAATGCTGCAAATCTCCTTTGTGCCTATGGGAGCTCCATCTTGCTGGGTCATCATCCCGATGATGTGAGTACAGCCTTAAGTGAACTGAATTCAGTGGAAGGCAGGTTTGAAACATTCCGTTCGGCAAAAGGGATTACTGCAATAGTGGACTATGCACATACACCGGATGCATTGCAAAATGTTCTGGATACCATCCATGAAGTCAATGTGGCCGGTGGTGAAATTATAACCGTCGTGGGAGCCGGGGGAAACAGGGATAAGGGGAAACGCCCCCTAATGGCCAGGATTGTAGCAGATTCCAGTCACAAGGTGATACTGACCTCTGATAACCCCAGGGATGAGGACCCGGAGCTGATCCTCGACGAGATGATGGAGGGAATACCCAAACAAAATCTGGAGCACACCATGCGTATTGTGAGCCGAGAGGAAGCTATCCGCACAGCATGTATTATGGCTCATGAGAAAGATATTATCCTGGTGGCAGGAAAGGGCCATGAGAAAAGTCAGGAGATTGCCGGTGAAAAAAAGGCATTTGATGATATGGAGTTACTGAAACAGACTTTAAAGGGACAGCAATGATATATTACCTCTTTGAATACCTTGAGCAGTTCGATTTTCCGGGAGCGGGGATGTTTCAGTACCTCTCTTCCAGGGCTTCCTTTGCAGCCATCACGTCTCTGGTTATCTCCATGCTTTTTGGGAAACGGATTATCAAAGTGCTTCACCGGAAACAAATTGGAGAGTTGGTTCGCGACCTTGGTCTCGATGGACAAAAGCAAAAACAGGGGACCCCTACCATGGGGGGAATTATTATACTGGCTTCCATTATTATCCCGGTGCTGCTTTTTGCAAAACTTGATAATGTATATATCATCCTGATGCTGGTGACCACTGTCTGGCTGGGTTTGATTGGTTTCATCGATGACTATATCAAGGTGTTTAAAAAGAACAAACAGGGCTTGCGGGGAAAGTTCAAGGTGATTGGCCAGGTGGGTCTCGGGCTGATTGTGGGGGTGACACTTTATCTCAGTGATGATGCAATAATTCGTGAACGGATCGAGATTACACAGGAAAATTTTAATGAATACAAGACCGGGGAGATGCAGGTGGACCAGGCCGGAAATCTTTTTGTGGTCAACGAGCATAAAAGGCCGCTTACCACCATTCCCTTTGTAAAGAACAACGAATTTGACTACTCCTGGCTGGTATGGTTCAGTGGGAAGTATGCCGATCATGCGGTTTGGATCATCTTTGTACTGGCGATCATTTTTATAGTTACTGCTGTTTCTAACGGGGCCAATATTACAGATGGCCTGGACGGATTGGCCACGGGATCGGCGGCCATTATTGGGGTTACCCTTGGGGCGCTGGCCTGGTTGTCGGGGAATGCTATCTACTCAAACTATCTGAATATTATGCACATACCCCATGCAGGAGAACTTGTTGTCTTTGCAGGGGCATTTATAGGAGCCACCATTGGCTTCCTGTGGTATAATTCCTATCCGGCCCAGGTATTTATGGGCGATACGGGGAGCCTGGCCCTGGGTGGGATCATTGCGGTTTTTGCCGTGGTTATCCGCAAGGAATTGTTGATCCCAATTTTATGCGGGCTTTACTTTGTGGAAAGTCTTTCAGTGATTTTGCAGGTGGGCTGGTTCAAGAGGACCAGACTGAAATACGGAGAAGGCAGGAGGTTGTTCCTGATGGCCCCCATTCATCACCACTACCAGAAAATGGGATTCCCCGAACCCAAGATTGTGACCCGGTTCTGGATTGTGGGGATTATGCTTGCTGTAATAACTATTGTAACCCTGAAAATGCGATAATAATAAAACAAACTCTATGGAAAACAGAGAACGTATAGTGATCCTCGGTGCTGGCGAAAGTGGGACGGGAGCAGCCATCCTGGCACGTTCCAAAGGAATGGATGTGTTTGTTTCTGATGCCGGAAAGATCAAACCTTTTTACCGTGACTTGCTGGATGAATACCAGGTAATTTATGAGTCGGGTGGACATACCGAGCGCTTGATTCTTAATGCTACTGAAGTGATTAAGAGTCCCGGAATTCCCGAGAGTGCACCCATTATAAAGCTGCTTCGAAAGAAGGAGGTTCCGATCATCTCTGAAATAGAGTTTGCCGGGCGCTATACCAATGCTAAAATGATCTGTATTACCGGAAGCAATGGTAAAACCACCACCACTTCCCTGATTCATCATATGATGCGCAAGGCTGGGCTCAATGTTGGAATTGCCGGAAACGTGGGGCGCAGTTTCGCCCTCCAGGTAGCCACTGAGGGTTATGATTACTACGTACTCGAACTCAGCAGTTTCCAGCTTGACGGAATGTTCCAGTTTAAGCCAGATATTGCCATCCTGCTCAATATCACCCCGGATCATCTTGACAGGTACGATTACAATTTTCAGAACTATGTGGATTCCAAATTCAGGGTGGCCCAGAACCTGACCGAGGAGGAGTATTTTGTTTTTTGTTCCGACGATGAGATAACCATTAAGGAGCTGGAGAAGATTGTGACCAGGGCCGAGCAGCTTCCTTTCGCCTACCAGAAGAAAGAGCATGATGTGGCCTGGGTGGAGAATGACGAGGAACTCCGTATCGAATTTGATGATGTGGACTTCAGTATGTCGGTGCATGAACTCTCCCTACAAGGAAGACACAACACTTATAACAGTATGGCAGCCGGTATCGCCGGGAACGTTTTGAAAATCCGTAACGATGTGATCCGCGAGGCACTGATGGATTTCCAGGGAGTGGAACACCGATTGGAGACAGTGGTGAAGGTTCACGGTATCAACTTTATAAATGATTCCAAAGCCACCAATATAAATTCTGCCTGGTACGCCCTTGAGAGTGTGAAAGGCAGTATAGTCTGGATTGTGGGGGGAGTGGATAAGGGCAATGATTACAGTGATCTCTTTAACCTGGTTGAAAATAAGGTAAAAGCCATAGTCTGCCTGGGAAAGGATAATGATCGTGTTATCAAGGCATTCAGCGGAAAAGTAGAATCCATTGTGGAGTCAATGAGTATGGAAGAAGCAGTCAAAGCTGCCTACTACCTGGCCAGGGACGGAGAGACCGTACTACTCTCCCCTGCTTGTGCCAGTTTTGACCTGTTTGAGAGTTTTGAGGACAGGGGACGACAGTTTAAAGATTCAGTACGAAGTCTCTAGAGATAGATAGTGGATAGTTAGATAGTAGAAAGTAACTAGTAGATAGTAAAGAGTGAGGATCAGGAAATATATAAAAGGCGACAAGATTATCTGGATGGTGGTATTGATCCTCCTTGTGATTTCCCTGTTGTCGGTATACAGCTCAACCGGATCGCTGGCCTACCAGCACCGGTCGGGTAATACCTTCTTTTATCTGTTCCGCCAGCTTAAGTTTATACTGCTTGGACTGGTGATTATATTTTTTGTACACTTGATTCCCTACCGGATATTCAGCAGGGTATCGGTCTTTGCTCTATATATTTCCATTCCCTTGTTGCTGCTTACCCTGATTATAGGGACAAATATTAATGAAGCCACACGCTGGTTACAGGTTCCGGGGATCGGACTTACCATTCAGCCTTCCGATTTCGCCAAAATAGCACTGGTGATGTATGTGGCAAAGATTCTATCAGTTAACCAGAACAATATCAAGGACTTTAATGGAGTATTCGGGAAGATCTCCCTGGCTATCATGGTAAGCTGTGCCCTGATTCTTCCCGCCAATTTTTCTACTGCAGCCATTGTCTTTGTTACTGCATTCAGCCTGATGTTCGTGGGACGAATCCCGGTCAAATACCTGTTATTGATGGTTTTCACGGGGATCTTTGCGTTCTCGATTTTTATTGGTGGAGCCATGTTATTCAAACAGGAAGGCAGAATCTCCACCTGGAAAAACCGGATCGAGAATTTTGTGAATGGGGAGGGTGACAATTATCAGGCAGATCAGGCCAAGGTGGCCATTGTGCAGGGTGGATTATTCGGGAAGGGGCCCGGCAAAAGTACACAGCGAAACCTCCTGCCCCATCCCTATTCCGATTTTATCTATGCCATCATCATAGAAGAGTATGGCTCCCTTTTGGGAGGTATCCTCATAATAGCTCTTTATTTATGGCTCTTTTTCAGGGCAGGTTTGATTATCCGCCGGAGCAAAAGTACCTATGGGGCCTTCCTGGCCTTTGGCCTCTCCATGGGGCTTGTTTTACAGGCCTTTGTAAATATGGCGGTAGCGGTAGGACTGGTACCCGTCACCGGTCAGACGCTGCCACTGGTAAGTATGGGGGGCTCATCCATCTTTTTTACCAGTATGGCCACCGGAATGATCCTGTCGGTAAGCTGGGGTACAAAGGAGTTAACTGAGGAAGACGGGGAAAGCGGAGATGAAACTGATAAGGTTTCCGTAAGCAATGAAGATGAAGTGCCGGTGGTAGCCCCGACTGGTAAAGAGAGTAGTAAGAGGACTGAATTTGAGGTAAATGCATAAGGAACATACATATCGTATTCTCATTGGAGGAGGTGGAACCGGGGGACACGTTTTTCCGGCCATTGCCATTGCTGATGCGCTGAAGGAGACGGATCCGGATATGGAGTTCTTGTTTGTTGGCGCACTGGGTAAACTTGAGATGGAGAAGGTTCCTGAGGCAGGCTACTCCATTGCAGGAATACCGGTGGCCGGGTTTCAGCGCAGGCTTACCCTGAAGAATCTCACCTTCTTCTACAAGCTGGCTGTAAGCATGGTCCGTTCACGAAGAATCGTGGGGAGCTTTTCTCCCGACCTGGCAGTGGGTGTGGGTGGATATGCCAGCGGCCCCATTCTGAAGGCTGCAGCCAGGAAGGGTATTCCCATATTGATCCAGGAACAGAATTCCTATGCAGGAATGACCAACCGCCTACTGGCCCGTTCTGCCTCTACCATTTGTGTGGCCTATGAGAATATGGAGCGTTATTTTCCAGCCGAAAAGATTGTACTGACCGGGAACCCGGTACGTAAGAACCTTTTGAACCTCAGCTCAAATTCGGAGGAGGCTTACAGGGAATTTGCCATTGAAAAGGACAAAAAGGTATGTCTTGTAGTGGGTGGCAGCCTGGGTGCCCGTACCCTCAACAGGAGTTTTATGGAGGGGCTTGAAAAACTGGGCCGGGAGGATCTGGTTTTGTTATGGCAGTGTGGAAAGCACTATCACAATGAGGTGAAGGAACGGGTTGATGCCAGCGGCCTTAAAAACATACGGGTTCTTCCATTTATTTCGAGAATGGATCTGGCCTATGAAGTGGCTGATCTGATCGTAAGCCGTGCCGGTGCAAATACCATATCAGAGCTGGGTGTTGTGGGCAAGCCGGTGATCCTGGTGCCTTCACCCAATGTATCGGAGGATCACCAGACCCATAATGCGGAATCCTTAGTAAGTAAGGGAGCGGCCCTGCTGGTAAGGGATGTTGAAGCGGGGTCGTTTTTGGTGGATCGGATGCTCAGATTGATGGATGATCAGGCAGAAAAAGAAAAATTATCACAGAATATCAGACAGCTCGGCATCTTTGATGCATCGCAGGCGATTGCTGCCGAGGTGAAAAAACTATTAATAAAGCAATGATCTGGACCAACCTGGATAATGTCTTTTTTATTGGAGCGGGTGGCATCGGAATGAGTGCTCTGGCCCGCTATTTTGTCAGTCAGGGTAAGGCAGTAGCCGGGTATGACCGGGTCTCTACTACTCTGACCGATCAACTGGTTCGTGAAGGGATTGATATTCATTTTGAGGACCGGCCACAGCTTATTCCCATGGCCTTTCGGAATCCCGAACGTACCCTGGTAATCTATACCCCGGCCCTTCCGGAAAAACATCATCAGCTAAATTATTTTCGTAAGGGTGGTTTCCGCGTGATCAAACGATCCGTGGCCCTGGGCGAGGTATTTAATACGGGCAGGGGAATTGGTGTGGCAGGCACACATGGTAAGACTTCCATTTCCACCATGTTGGCCCATATTCTTCACTCATCGACCCTGGGATGCAACGCTTTCCTGGGAGGTATCAGTAAGAACAGATCCAGTAATTTCTATCTCGATCCCGGATCACAAGTAATAATTGCCGAAGCAGATGAATACGACAGGTCCTTTCTGACCCTCTTTCCTGAAATTGCAGTGCTTTCCTCCATGGATGCTGACCACCTGGATATTTACCATTCGGAAGAGAATCTCCGCAGGGGATTCGAATCCTATATAGGCCAGATCCGCGAGGAGGGCTTACTGATTTATAAATTTGGTCTTAGCCCGGCCATACCCGATCATGTGACTCCTTATAGCTATTCGGTGGAACAGAAAGAGGCCGATTATCATGTGGAGGGTCTCACATTGAAAGGACTGGGATATAGTTTTACCGTAGTATGCCCTGACTCGATCCTGCCGGTTATCAAGCTGCAGATTCCAGGGATGCTGAATGTGGAGAATTCACTAGCAGCCGTGGCTGTGGCTCATCAATTGGGGGTTCCCTCTGAAAATATTGCCCGGGCACTCTCAGAATACAAGGGTGTGGAGCGGCGATTCGATGTACAGGTTCATACGAAAAACAGGATCTATATCGACGATTATGCACATCATCCCACAGAGATATCAGCCTTTCTGTCTTCGGTACGGGCACTCTTCCCAGGCAAAAAAATTACAGGGATTTTTCAACCCCACCTTTTTACCAGGACCCGTGATTTTGCAGATGACTTTGCCCGAAGCCTGGAGATGCTGGATGAGCTGATTTTGATGGAAATTTATCCCGCCAGGGAGGAGCCGATCTCCGGGGTTACTGCCAGTATGCTACTGGGGAAGGTGAACCTGAATGAAAAGGTACTAATAAACAGGAAACAGCTCTTACGGGTTGTAAAAGAACGTAATCCCGAGGTGCTGGTCACCATGGGAGCAGGAGATATAAACCAATTTGTGGCACCACTTAAAGAATGGTGCAAAGGCTTATGATGCGTCGGATATTGAAAACAGGAGTCTGGTTGGGAATTGCCGCATGGTTTGTGGTGATCCTGGGATTTGTTTCCGCCACGGCGGACCAGGTACTATGCATGCGCATCGATGTGGTGCTTTCCGATACGCTGTCAAGCCGCTTTGTCACCGATTCGGATGTGAGGGCTATGTTCCGATCAGAAGGCTTGCAATTGCAGGGCTATCCGCTGAAGGAGATCAATACAAGGGAGCTGGAGGAACTTCTGGAGAAGAATGCTTATATCAAGGATGCGGAGGTAAGTTACGATGTAAGCGGGCGGATGGAGATACAATTGGAACAGCGCATTCCCCTGGTCAGGATCATGCCTGAAGGCAGAGAGGGTTTTTATCTCGATACCGAGGGAATTGTTCTGCCCCTGTCAACACAGTTTGTCCCTCATGTTCTCCTGGTATCTGGGCATATTGACCCTGCGGACAACAGCCCGGGAACAACACAACTTCAGGAGATTTTTCGCTTTTGTACCTATGTGGCGGAACATCCCTTCTGGAGTGAACAGATTGTACAGCTTTATGTGAATCGCAGGGGAGAGTATGAGCTGATTCCCAGGGTGGGGGCGCATCAGATTTTACTGGGGAGCATGGAGCAGTGGGAGCTTAAGCTAAGGAACCTGGAACTACTTTATAACCAGGGGTTTTCTTTATATGGATGGAACAATTACAGCATCATTAATTTGAAATATACCAATCAAGTAATATGTACTAAACGTTAAAACTATGGCAACAAAAGAAAAAATTGTAGCTGCGGTTGATATCGGTACGACCAAGATCGTAAGCCTGGTGGGCAAATTGAATGAACAGGGCAAACTGGAAGTTCTGGGCATCAGTCAAACTCCCTCCAAAGGTGTTAAACGCGGAGTTGTGTTGAATATCGAAGAAACCGTTAATGCAATTCAAACCACATCTGCCGATGCTACCAAGCAATCGGGAGTTAAATTCAATGAAGTATTTGTGGGCATCGCAGGACAGCATATTAAATCTGTGAAGAACAGAGGGTATATCAACCGCGATTCCTACGATGTTGAGATTACGCGGGACGATCTGCAGAATCTGAACGATGATATGCATAAAATTCCGGTGGATGTGGGGGAAGAAATTCTCCACGTACTTCCGCAGAGCTATATTGTCGACAGTGAGACCGGTGTAAAGAATCCGGTGGGGATGTTTGGTAAGCGCCTGGAAGCCAATTTCCATATTGTGATCGGACAGATTTCTTCGGCCAGGAACATCGAAAAATGTATTAATCGCGTGGGGCTGGATGTGAAGCAGCTGGTTCTGGAGCCCCTGGCTTCAAGTGCTTCTGTGCTCACAGACGATGAGAAGGAAGCAGGTGTTGCCCTTGTGGATATCGGGGGTGGTACCACCGATGTGGCAGTTTATTACGATGAAGTAATCCGTCATACTGCTGTGATTCCATTCGGTGGAAATGTAATTACCCGTGATATTAAAGAGGGTTGTGCCATTTTACAGCGGCAGGCAGAATCACTGAAGGTCCAGTTTGGATCGGCCCTGGGCGACCTTGCCCAGGAAGATAAGGTGGTTACCATACCTGGAATTTCCGGGAGAGACCCCAAGGAAATCAGCTTCAGAAGTCTTGCCTATATTATTCAGTCCCGAATGGAAGAGATTATCGATGCGGTTAGCTATGAAATTGAAAATTCAGGTTTCATGGACAAACTAAGTGCCGGCATTGTTCTTACAGGTGGCGGCTCCATGCTGAAGCATCTGAACCAGCTGGTAAAGTTTAAAACCGGAATGGATGTAAGAATTGGATTCCCGGGGGAGAAAATGGCGGCTGATTCTTCCGAAGAAATCAACCAGCCCATGTTTTCAACATCGGTGGGACTCCTTATAAAGGGTCTGGAATACTACGAAGAGAAACAGGAGGAGATGAAAATTCTTCAGCCCGAAGAAAGCATGGAGATGGATGCAGAGGAAGCACATGTTGAGGAAAAGAAGGCCAGGAAGGGGCTAAAAAAGGGGAAGATCCTGGAAAACCTGAAAAATACCCTCAGTGATATTTTTGATGAGACTGACGTGAAAATGTAGGAAATCTGAAGCTATGGAAGATTTAATAAATTTCGATCTGCCACCTGAGCGGTCCTCTGTAATCAAGGTTATTGGTGTTGGAGGCGGCGGTAGCAATGCGGTGAACCATATGTATACGAAGGGGATCCAGGATGTGAATTTTGTGATATGTAATACCGATGCACAGGCATTGCATAATAGTCCGGTGACAGTAAAACTGCAACTGGGTGATGCCCTGACCGAAGGAAGGGGTGCCGGTAGCAAAGCAGAGATCGGAAGAGAAGCAGCCATAGAGAGTATCGACCGGATCAAAGAGGTATTATCCAGTAATACCAACATGGTCTTTATAACAGCAGGAATGGGTGGGGGAACCGGGACCGGTGCCGCGCCTGTGATTGCCAGTGCGGCAAAAGAGATGGGAATCCTGACCGTTGCCATAGTCACCATTCCTTTCCGTTTTGAGGGTCCTGAGCGTATCAACCAGGCTATTGAAGGTATTAACCAGTTAAAGGATCATGTGGATTCCCTGCTGGTAATAAATAATGAGAAGTTGAGGGAGATCTATGGGAACCTTACAGTGACCAAGTCCTTCGAGAAGGCTGATGATGTACTTGCTATTGCCGCTAAGGGGATTGCTGAGATCATAACCGTACACGGTCACATCAATGTGGATTTTGCTGATGTACAAACAGTAATGAATAACAGCGGGGTGGCTATCATGGGTTCTGCCACGGCTTCGGGCGAAGAGCGTGCACGGCAGGCCATAGAAGAGGCACTCACCTCTCCCCTCTTAAATAACAATGATATAGAAGGTGCAAGGAGTGTGCTGCTGAATATTACATCCGGCTCGGAGGAGATCACTATGGATGAAGTTTCTGAGATTACAGATTATGTGGTAAGTGCTACTTCGCGCAATACCACACTGATCTGGGGAATCGGCAGGGATGAATCGCTGGGTGAGGAAATCAGTGTAACCATCATAGCCACTGGCTTCAGGATGAACAGTATTCCTGAGCTATATGTAGGCAGAAAACAGACTCACAAGGTGCCTCTTCGTGATTCTGGCAAGGAGATTGGTATAAAGGATGATCGATCAAACGTAGTTCCACGCCAGGGATCACTCACCTTTGGTGTGAAGGACAAGGAGGATTCCGAGGAGTACATTCTGATGGATCAGGAAGGTGAGTCAGATCCCAAGGCCAAGGAAAAGAAGATGGCCGATAGGGTAAGGAGCCTTCGGGAGACCCATGAGAAGCTCAGAGACAGGGGTTACCTGGGCCATTCAGGCGATGATGAGATTGAAGAGCTTGAAAACGTGCCTGCCTATGTGCGCAAAAAGATCCCCATCGATCAGCAGAAGCATTCGGAAGATAAGGAAGTCTCCCGATATCGCCTGACCGATAACACGGAAGAAGGGGAGGAGGGGCCCAAACTTCGCCCCGACAATTCCTACCTGCATGATAATGTAGATTAGCCCTAATTATGGTCTGGTACAAAAGTAAAAGGCGCCCTTTCCGGCGCCTTTTTTCATTACACTTATTTTTTGAATATGCTTTCCCTGCGGAGTATATGTTATTGACGAAGCCTTAGCCATCCGTCACGGCGGATGGGTGCAGCGAGGAAATAACATATAGGGAGCTAGTTATAGAAGATATCCAGTCGGTTATCCTGCACTCTGGCTGCATCAACCAGCGCATTGTAAGCATCATAGTTGCTTCTTGATTCCAGGCTGTACTTGAGCCTCGCTTTAGCAGCTTCATTTTCTCCTTCTGCAGGGGCTGGTTCTGAACGGTTTGTGACTGCAATGACAAATACACCGCTTTCACCTACAAGAGGTTCGGATACCTGGTCCAGTGGCAGGTACAAAGATGCACCGACAATATAAGGTTCCAGACCAACTCCGGCCACATAGGTATTTGCAAACTTGACCTGTGTAGCTTCACCCACATGCTCGTTGTTGACTGTTCCAAACTGATTCAGGTCAGTTACTCCTGCCAGCTGTTCATTGAGCATTTCAACCAGTTTCTCAGCCTTCTTCTCTTTCTTTACAGCCAGTGTCAGCTCAGCGCTTACACTCTCCTGTTTTGCAAATCCCTCTTCTTTTGCTTCGGTAAGCACAGCAACAATATATTTATCGTCGCTCTGACTAAAGATATTACTTACACTGTTTACCTCAGAAGTATAGGCCCATTTGGTAATGCTTCTGGGATCTTCAATGCCAGGAATAGTTTGCTGGTCTTTTGTAATATTGGGAGCAAACCTGGGGTCCAGGCCAAATTCCCGGGCCTGTTCTGTAAATTTCTCAAGATCGGTAGCTTTACCCCTGAATTTCACAGCACGGTTATAGTAGTCCTGATTGGTTTCATCGCTGGCAAAAATATTTCTGACAATTGTTGCAAGCTGGATTTTTCTAACTGGCTTGCTTTGTTCTTCAATTTTAATGATATGGGTTCCGAATTGTGTTTCTGCGAGAACAATGTCTCCTTTGCTGTTTTCAAAACAGGCATTGTTAAAAGCAGTCACCATATTTCCTTCTGTGAACCAGCCAAGGTCACCCCCTATAGCACGGTTGCTTTCATCGGCCGAATATTCAAGGGCTATCTGGTTGAAATTGCCTCCGTTTTCGATTACTCCTTTAAGACTGTCGGCCAGTTCCCCTATCATCTGCCTGTTTCCATTGTAGGCTTGCAGGGAGAGCAGTATATGGCGAACCCTTACTGAATCAGGCCTCATTTGCGGGTCAAGGGCGCGGGTCAATTTATAAGACTCCTCTTCGCGATAGGGTCCGATAATGGTAGATTCGTCGGCATTAAATACAGAATCCCTGATGGTTTCTGGTAGCTCTTCATAGGTATAGTACCTTACATCGAAGGGTTCATCGGAAGTGCTGTTTACATAGCGGGGAATCTCATCTCCTGTAGTTCTGCTGTATTCAGCCAATAACTGGGAAGTCCAGTACCTGGCGCTTTCCACATCATTTTCACTGGGCTCTACTTCAAAAACAACATACTGGAATGTACGTGAGGCCTCTTGCTTAAAGCTTTCCCGGTGTGTTTTATAGTATGCTTTCAGATCAGCGTTGGTGATGGTAATGTCTTCATCAGCAATCTCTGTGAATGGTTTTGAGATATAAGCAAAATCGACACTTTTACCGCTTTCAGTGACATAGTCTTGCAGATCAAGAGAGGAGGGTTGAAATCCTTTTCTAACCAGGTTAAAGTATTTCTGGTTCATCTTCTCTTCAACAATCTCTTTCTCGATGAATAACCAACGCTTTTTTTCCTGAGCAAACTGGGGATTGTCCAGTGAATTGAAATAGTTATTCATTACTGCACGATTCAACATTCCGGTTTCAGGGTTGGAAAACATCTGACGAATGATGGGATGTGGTTCACTCAATGCGGGGTTTCCATTTAAGCTCATGCTTTGGTCACCGGTTATCATAGTCTTAAGTTCATCGGCACTGACATCGAGACCGAGGTTCTCATAGGAACGTTCCATAATGGTCTCTCTGATGAGTCTTCTCCATGTCTCTTGTTGGATTTGTTTTTCAAGTTCTGCATCCAGTGATTGTCCGCCAGCATTGAGCTCGTAAAATTCACGAAGGCTTTTTTCCCGGTTTACATAGTCATTAACTCCAATTCCTTTTCCATTAATCTCTGCTACGGATCTTTTTCCCATGGAACTTGATCCTGGACCCAGCAAGTCACCAAGGATGAATGCAAAAAGAGCAAGTCCGATCACGACGGCTACCAATAGTCCCGCTTTGTTTCTGATATTCTGTAATGTTGCCATTTAAATATAACTGTTTAACTAATTCTGTACCATAATTTTTGAGCGTACGAATATAGTAATAATTAGAGGTTTAATACACATAGAATGGATGAAAATTATGTTCTCAGGAGTGGATCACCTTCAACTCTGCCTCTTCAATGCGATTTGAGCTGACATCTGTGATGGTAATCAGGAAGTTATCAATCTCCACAGTGGTATCTTTTTCAGGGATACTTTCATAGTGGTAAATGATATATCCAGCCAGTGTATCGTACTCTTCCGAAGCAGGAATATCAAGGAAGTACTTTTCGTTTAGGTAATCGATTTCATGGCGTCCAGACAGGAGAAGATGATTCTTTTCCAGCTCTCTTTCAACCAGGTCGCTGGTATCATGTTCATCTTCAATCTCACCAAAAATCTCTTCAATGATATCTTCAGTTGTTATAAGTCCGGAGGTACCTCCAAACTCATTAACCACTAGGGCAATACTCTTCCCATCTTTGATAAAGCTTGTGAGCAGTTTATTTACCGGAAGTGTTTCCGGAACAATCTGAATGGATTTCAAATGGGACTTGATTTTCTCCGGTTTTCTGAAAAGATCTTTCGAGTTTACATAACCTATTACATTGTCAATGGTATTGCTGTAAATCAAGATTCGGCTTAAACCGCTTTCAATGAAACGCTCTGTCAGGTCTTCCAGTGGAGAATCAACTTCAAGGGCAATGACCTCGGTTCTGGGAATCATGCATTCCCGAACTTTCAAACCGGAGAACTCCAGGGCATTTTTAAATATCTTCAGCTCTCCAGTCTCCTCGCCGTTTGTGATCTGTTCAGGTTTTATGGTTGTCAGGAAATGATCCAGATCCACCTTGCCAAAAACGGGCTCGGCTGAATCAGTGTCGGGACTGACCCGAAGCAGGTATTTCATATTAAAATTGGAGATAGCTATTGTAAGTAGCGTAATGGGATAGAGGATAATGTAGAAGAGCATAATGGGAGGACTCATCAAGCGAAGTGAGTTATTGGGGTTGATGCGGAATAGGGTTTTAGGGAGAAACTCGGCTGTAATCAGGATTATCAGGGTGGAGATCAGGGTTTGTGCCAGCAGGACAGCAGCATCAGCATTGCTGCCCACGATTTTTCGGATGGGCTCCTCCAGCAACATGGCAAAAGTGATACCGTAAATGACCAGGGCAACATTGTTACCTACCAGCATGGTGGCTATGAAGCGGGAAGGATGTTTTGTGAAAAAACTAACCAGAGCCGAGAACACCTTTTTCTGCTTCTTGTCGATCTCGATCCTCAGCTTATTGGAGGAGGTAAATGCAATTTCCATTCCTGAGAAGAAAGCTGAGAAGAGAATGGAAACCAGTAATACAATGGTCAGGTTCAGATAATTCATGTTTTACCGGCTTGAGATTCTTGAACGTCTTCTCCAAAAGTACATGACAAATGCCAGGAGGGAGAATAGGAAATAGTGCCAGCTTTTGCCAATGCCTGATTCCAGAGTGAGGTCAATTGCCATAAACAGCATCAGTCCGCCGAGGACAAACCAGACTATTTCAAAAAAACCTGAACTACTCCTCATCTTTAACATTTATGGTTCCGCTGGAACCAATTAGCTGCCAGTTAGACAGGTCCTGATTTGATCTGAATCCCTTTTTCCCATAAAGGGTATTGTCTTCATTATGGACCCTGGTATAGGAGTCTGAGTAGATCTTTTCTTCAGCCTCATCCCAGAACAATTCATCGGTATAAAGAGCATCGCCACTATCAAATCGCTGTGCCACCACATTGCCCGTAGCATGCCAGAGCTGTTCTTCCATATAGTAAATGGTATAATCGGCACGTATCTCAGATTCGATCTTCATGGAGTCATCATAGAAAAAGACTTCCAGTCCTTTGTTGAACTCCATATAAGGACGTTCTGCATCGGGGAATTGCTGGTAGAATGGCGCCAGGATCTGAACCTTGACTTTGGCAGAATCGCTATAGATCACTTCAATGTTTGTGCCCTGAACGGTGGGAATAGCCTTATCATCGGTAAGCAGGTTGATCCGCTGAATATCATTTTCGCATCCTCCCAGCAAAATAGTTGAAAGCAGCAGAATGACAGAGCCGGTTCTAAAAGGGAGTTTCATTGCCACAAAGATAGGGATTCTCGGAAACAAAAAGACCCTCCGCCATGACCGGAAGGTCTTTTTGTATGATTTGATGCTGGCTTATTTACTCGACCTGACGGTGGTATATTCGTTGATACAACCTTTCACCTGGTACGAGTCGCCATTTTTAAGATCCCTGAAGAACACCTCTTCGTGGTTGGGATACTGGCTGGCATAATCGTGTAATTTTTTGTTGGCATCAGCAGCAACACTGGGGTCCACCGATTTAGCCTTGGCATATTTATCAGCGGCTACCCAGAATGCGGTGCGTTTCTCGAAATCATCACCCAGGTTATCCCTGGATGCGATAATGGCATCTCCAAGTGCCATATAGGCCTTTCCGTAATTGCTTTTGCGCGCGATAGCCTCCCGGGCATAAAAGATGGCTTCGCAATAGTCTTTGTTGGCAGTTAAGACAATGGTCAGCTCATAGTACCATTCTGCCCTGGTTTCATCATCTATGTCCTCACCAATCACAGCCATTTTTAGATAGGTGGCAGCCTTGGGGAAATCACCTTTAGAAATCAGCAGTCTGCCCAGCTGGTGCGCCGACTTCGGCCCCGGGGCAATTTTATACATCTCCTCCGATGCGGCTACATAGAGGTCTGCCTTGCCACAACCCGATGCATCATAGAACCTGATGACACTCTCAAGAAATTTCTTATTGGTTTTGTTTGCTTCGTACTGGGGCTCAAAGTATGTGTTAAGAGCCTCGCAGGTAAGTATGCCGCTATTGATCATATTATCATCGATCAAGCCTTTTGCTTTTGGCCAGCGGGAACTTTTGGTCAGCAACTTATCGATAATTTCAGTTACCATGAAGTAATCCTGGATTACCTGGCTGTCATCCAATTTACCTTTCAGATTCAGAGTAATACTGGCCGAAATAAATGTAACCATTGCGGCATCCCTGGATTTATTCTTCTGTATCTGGATACTGCGCTTCAAATAACCATAGGCTTCATCGACAGCTTCAATATCTGACTGGCGGTATCGCAAGAGGTCAATTCCTTTTCTGCCCAGGACATTCCCTTCCCCGCCAAAATAATCCATCCGCCTGTCGTAGATCATCAACATGGTGTCGATTAGCTCCTCTCTCCTTTCCGGTACGGAAGAAGACTCGATAAACTTCCGGTACATGGTGATCCCTTCCACATACATTCGTTCGCTTGCAGCAGGACATTCCCCAAACACTCTTCGCCATGGTTGAATGGCATCTTTGTAGTTGTTGTGTTTGAAAAATTCCCTGTAAAGAGACAGGTTTTTAATACAGTTAATACTATCCTTGCCCTTGCCATATTTTGATCCGTCCTCGATTCCTTTTTGTGAAATAGCAGGAAGAACAAACAAAAGAGACAATGCTGTCAACAGGATGGTTTTGAGGGCTTTTGTTTTCATGCCGGTCAATATATATCAGGTTTAATCAAATCTTCTTTTTCTGAACCACAGATCGTGTAAAGTTACATTAAATGTGACAATTCCATAATTTTCTTTCACTAAATTATATTCTGTAGTACCCCTTGTACCAAGTGTGAAAGCAAGATTTATGCTTGACTTAAGTGTTTTTACCGGTAAGCCTACTCCAAAAGTTATGCCATAGTCCTCTAACTGGTATTCATTGACCATTAGATAGGAGTTGGAATAGTAGCCTCCAACGCGATAACTAATCAGCTTATGATATCCTCTAAGCGCCTCAGCTTCAGGGATGTATTCCGCTCCAAAGTGCATGGAGCTGGCCTTGGTGGTTGCGTAGTTTTCGCCCGACATGGAACCGGTCCAGTCCTGCATATAATAGTCGCCTGTAATGGTCAGCTTATTGGGGATCCCAAAGGCAAGACCAAGGCCAACTCTTTGTGGTATGTTGAGGATGTTGAAAGCAGTATCCGCACCCAGGATATACACCGGATCGATCTGAACAGAATCATTGAGCCAGGTGGCCTTACCCGTGTAAAACTCGTTATTTACCATATACTCGTTTGAAAGTTCGGTACTGGCTTTAAAGTCATAGACTCCTCCCAGGGAGAAGAAAAACCTGTCGTCGAATACCTCTTTATACTGAAGTCCCAGGGTAAAGACCGGTTTTCTCATGTCCATGTTTTCCGTAGACGTGATGTTCGAATAAGATGAACTCATGGGAAACTCCACCGCTCTGTTCCGGGTCAGCTTACCCATCAGGAAATTCATGGTTACTCCCACTGAGAACCGGTCCAGTAGTTTAATGGAAGTACCCATGTAAAAGTTCATGATCCCACCCTCTCCTTCGAAGTAGGTATCCATGGCCAATCCATTGGTATAATCATTATACTCCTGTTTAATATTGTACCCAATGCTGCTGTAGGGTACAATTCCTGCCGAAAATCCCATGTATTTGCCCACTGACGAGGCAAATGCCACATGATGCAGGTTCATGTTCCACCATCGATTGGAGTAATCTTCACTCTGATACTGATTGTAAAAAGTGTTGGCTCCGAAATCAAAATAGACTGAGGTGCTGTCAAGTGCTGAGAAGGAAGCAGGATTCAGATAGTTGATCCGGTTGTTTTGGTGGATTGCCAGTCCGGTTCCACCCATGGCCTGGTTCTGTCCAATCCCCTGCTTGGCCATATCGCCCAGTCCGAATCGGGTATAGGGCGAATAGGTGTTAAACTGGCCAAAAAGTGGAATTGATATAATGAAAGTAGCTACTAAACTGACTAAAAATGAACTAGATCTTGCTTTCTGCATTGTGTTCCAATATTCTGTTAAGTCCTATCAGATTTAGATTTGGGTCCACAAAGATGCTATTTTTTAACTTTCCTACAAAGTATTTTGCATCGCCGCCAGTTAATACAACCTGTAATTTAGGAAAAAGCTGACTAATTGCCCCAATAAATCCATCCATTTCGAACAGTAATCCGTTAATAATTCCGGACTGAATGGCCTCACGGGTGCTGCTTCCCACCAGTGGCGGGACCTTCTCCGGGCGTTCCAGGTATGGTAAACGGGTGGTATATTTATTGAGTGATTTGAACCGTATCTCCACGCCCTGGGAGATATTTCCCCCCAGGAATTCGCCCTTCGAAGTAACAATATCATAAGTGATGGCCGTGCCGGCATCTATTACCAGAACGTTTTCTCCCGGGTATATAGTATATGCGCCTACTGCAGCAGCGATACGGTCATAGCCCAATGTTTCCGGAGTGAGATATCTGTTTTCAAGCGGGGTGGGTGTTGAGTGGTTTAATTCTATGCAGGGTTCGTACAGGTTACTCAGGTAGTCGATGATCTCCCTGGAATAGTTTACCACGGAGGAGATGATAACACCCTTCAGCCCTTTGTAGCGAATATGGAAATAGGAGATCTCCCTGCTGGTGATCTTTTCATAGGTGGCAGCCTCGACCACCTGTTCGTGGTCGCATATGGCAATCTTTTCATAACTGTTTCCTAGGTCAAGAACCAGGTTCATATATCTTATCCCTTACTCAGTTTCAGTACAATTTTATACGCTTCTCCCACACTATTTACATGATCGCTTCTCAAACTCAGTTTCTCCTGGTCTTCACGCATCCTGAAGATACCGGGATTTGCCTGAATATTCCATATCACTTCTTTGAACTTCTCCGATCTATAGAAGGGTGATTCTGGATTTGCTACAAAATACGTGATCAGAATGCTATTTTTCAATACTATTTTTTCAACACCTGTTCGCTGGGCAAGCCAACGAAGTTCTACCACCTTCAGTAATTCTTCTGATGGCGGGGGCAGAATTCCAAAGCGGTCAAGGAGCATCTCCCGGAACTCCTCCAGCCCTTTTTCGTCCTTAATGGCATCAAGTTTCCGGTAGAGTTCCACCCTTTCGCTGATGTTTGAGACGTAGCTATCCGGAAAGAGTAGCTCCATGTCTGTATCGATATGACAATCAGTAAGAAACAGGGTTTCATCCCCTGCTGTCCCACTTTCTTGGACGGGTTTTTTATAGAGTCCGCTGAATTCCGTTTCCTTTAGTTCGGAGATGGCTTCATTGAGGATCCTGTTATAGGTGTCAAAGCCAATATCTGCAATGAAACCGCTTTGTTCAGCGCCCAGCAGATTTCCGGCTCCCCTGATATCCAGGTCCTGCAGGGCAATGTTAAATCCGCTTCCCAGGGCGGAAAATTCCTCCACTGCTTTCAGCCTCCTTCTGGCCTCCTGGGAGAGCAGGGTTACAGGAGGGGCAAAAATATAACAGAAGGCCTTCTTATTTGATCGTCCGACCCTGCCCCTGAGCTGGTGTAGATCGCTCAATCCGAAGTTCTGACCATTGTTGATAATTATTGTATTGGCATTGGGAATATCCAGTCCCGATTCCACAATAGTGGTGGCGATCAGGACATCGTAGTCGCCCTGCATGAAATCGAGCATCACAGATTCCAGTCTCTTTCCCTCCATCTGTCCGTGGGCTATGACCGATCGGATCCCGGGTACCACACGGTCCACGATCTCCTTGATTTCCACGATATTCTGAACCCTGTTATGAATAAGAAAGACCTGCCCTCCCCGGCTCACCTCATATTCAATGGCCTCCTTAATAATTTCTTCGTTAAAGGGATGTAGCTCGGTGATAATTGGATGGCGGTTGGGTGGTGGTGTATTGATGATGGATAGGTCGCGCGATCCCATCAGTGAGAACTGCAGGGTCCTTGGAATGGGAGTGGCTGTTAGTGTGAGTGTATCTACATTCAGTTTCATCTGCTTCAGTTTCTCCTTCACTCCCACACCGAATTTCTGCTCCTCGTCGATAATCAGAAGTCCCAGGTCCCTGAATTCAATCTCTTTCCCCACCAGTTTATGGGTTCCAATAATAATATCAACCTTTCCCTCTTTCAGATCTGAAACGATCTTTCGCTGGTCGGCCGTGCTACGGAACCTGCTCAGGTAATCAACCGTGCAGGGCAGTCCTTTGAGCCGCTCCCTGAAGGTATTGAAGTGCTGGAAGGCAAGAACCGTTGTGGGAACCAGAACTGCTACCTGCTTGCTGTCGGTGACCGCCTTAAAAGCTGCCCTGATGGCCACTTCGGTCTTCCCGAATCCAACATCACCGCAAACCAGACGGTCCATGGGGAAGCTCGCTTCCATTCCCGCTTTTACATCAGATGTAGCTTTCAATTGGTCGGGAGTATCCTCATAGATAAAAGATGATTCCAGTTCCTGCTGCAGGTAAGTGTCGGCCGAAAAGGAAAATCCTTCCTGATCCTTTCTCTTGGCATAAAGCAGGATCAATTCACGGGCAATGTCCTGCACCTTCTTCTTGGTATTGCTTTTCAGCTTCTGCCAGGCTCCGGTTCCAAGCTTATATATTTTGGGCGGACCTGTATCTTTTCCTTTGTACTTGGTAATGCGGTGCAGGGAGTGAATATTCACATAGAGAACATCTTTATCCTTGTAAACCAGCTTGATGGCTTCCTGGATCTTTCCGTTCACTTCTATCTTTTCGAGTCCCCCGAATATCCCTATCCCATGATCCACATGCACCACGTAATCGCCCGGATTCAGGCCCACCAGCTCTTTGACCGATACCGACTCCTTTTTGCTGAAGCGGTCATGGAACCTGAACTTATGGTAACGTTCGAAGATCTGGTGATCAGTGTAAAAAGACTGCTTCAAATCATGGTCCGTAAACCCTTCATGAATAGTTTTGGACAGGGTCAGGTACTGTAGTTCCGGGTCGATTTCATCAAAAATGGTGCGCAGGCGTTCCAGCTGTTTTTCACTATCGGAGAGAATATGATTGCTGTATCCTTTGGCCGATTGCTCTTTCATATGGCTGCTTAGCAGCTCAAAGTTCTTATGAAAGGTGGGTTGGGGAGAGGTGCTGAAATGCCAGGTGGTATTCGCCTTATCCCTGTTGGCAATTCCAAAAACAAGCTGGGGAAACTGTTCCATTTGTAAGCGGATCTCAGGACCGCTTTTCAGGAATTTTTCCTTATCTATCTCCCGCTCGTCATCCGCTTCCAGTTCGGTACGTTCATATAGCATATCAATCTGGTCCGTTATCAGGTCGGGATTATCCAGCCAGAGTGTTGTTCCCTGGGGAATATACTCCAGGAAGGAGATCCGCTTTTCGCCCATCTCGGTTTCCCACTGGATATTGGGAATGATATTCACTTTTTTTACCGTTTCCAGTGAGCGCTGACTATCCGTATCAAAGATGCGGATGGAGTCCACCTCATCGTCGAAAAAATCGATGCGGCAGGGGTGACTGGAGGCATAGGAGAAGACATCAGCGATACCGCCCCGGATGGCGTATTGTCCGGGTTCATTTACAAAGTCGACCAGCTGAAAATTATAAGTTTGCAATATCTCTTCCAGGAAGGACATATCGATCTTCTCTCCCTGCTTAATCTCCAGGGTGGTCTCGTTCAGCTGCCTGCGGGTGACCACCGACTCTACCAATGCTTCTGCATAGGAAATGATGAAACTGGCCACCCTGCGTTCCGATAACCTTCGAAGTGTCTGGGTCCGGGTGATAATGTTGGCCTCATCGGTCTGCTGGTACTGCACAGACCGCTTGTAGGAGGAGGGAAAAAAGAGGGTCCGGTCCGGCGATCCATCCAGGGTAACAAGGTCGGTATAAAAATAGGCGGCCTCCTCCTTATCCTGGAATACAATAAGATGGGCCCCCTTAAGTTCGTTTAGGCAGGCATGTATCAGAGCCGAGCGGGATGAGCCCGTGAGCCCTTCCAGGTATTGTAGCCTGAAATCTCTTTTTTGAAGAGAGGAGGTAAGCCCCCTGAATTGGGGATGAGATGGGTATGGATTCTTCATGAGCTGCGACGGCCGCAAACTTAGCAAAAATCACGCACATGAAGGTGAAAAACCTGTGGCAGAAATCAGCTGGCATCTCTGATTTTCCGGATAGTCCCGAGTGTCTCCGAGACTTTTTGAGACAAAGCCTTATAATTGCCTTTGGTGATCATAGCTTTGGTGATTAGTTTGGAGCCCATGCCCACACAGTGAACACCGGCCTGAAACCATTCCCGGAGATTCTCCTCTGAAGGATCTACGCCTCCGGTGGGCATGATGCTGCTCCAGGGGCAGGGGCCCTTGATAGCACTCACAAACTGAGGTCCGCCCACCTGCTTGCCCGGGAAGATCTTCACCACCTCGGCTCCCAGCTCTTCTGCCCTGGAGATTTCGCTCATGGTTCCGCATCCGGGCGACCATGATATTTTACGGCGATTACAAACCTTTGCCATCTCTTCGTTCAGCAGCGGAGAGACAATAAAATCGGCTCCTAACTGGATAAATAGAGCAGTGGTGGGGGCATCAATCACGGAGCCCACACCCATGGCCATTGAGGGCATCTCCTTGCGAGCATATTTGCATATAACAGCAAATACCTCGTGAGCAAAATCGCCCCGGTTGGTGAATTCAAATATCCTGGCACCCCCATCATAGCATGCCTTTACCACTTTTTTAGCAATCTCTGCATCGGGATGATAGAATACGGGGACCAGGCCGGTCTCCTTCATCAGTAGTGTTACTTCTATCCTGGAAAAATTGGCCATCTCTCTTCTTTTATTAGTTCGTTTGTTCTTAGCTTAAATTACCGGGAGACCCTGCCCGAGGCATCGCCACCCATCAGTTTCTCCACCTCGGCTACACTTACGCGGTTGTAGTCTCCATAGATGGTATGCTTGAGGCAGGAGGCTGCCACAGCAAAATTGAGGGCCGATTGCATGTCCTCCCCGTAGGTGAGCAGGCCGTAGATCAATCCACCCATAAAGGAGTCGCCTCCGCCCACACGATCGACGATATGTGTGATATCGTAGTCAGGTGCCTTGTACAGTGTGGAGCCATCGTAGAGGACCCCCGACCAGGTGTTGTGACTGGCACTGACGGAGCCCCGCAATGTGGTAATCACTTTCTTGCAACGGGAGAACTGCTCCATGATCTTTTTTGAAACCGACAGGTAGGCCTCTGCATCTACATGGCCTGTGCTTACATCCACACCATCGGGATGAATATCCAGGGCCATGGCTGCATCCTCTTCATTGCCCAGGACCACATCACATCCGGCCACCAGTTCCGGCATCACTTCCCGGGCAGTTTTTCCATATTTCCAGAGCTTCTTGCGATAGTTCAGGTCGGTGGAGACCGTTATTTCTTTTTTATTGGCTGCTTCAATGGCCTCTTTGCAGACCGCTGCAGCGGAGGCGGAGACTGCCGGCGTGATGCCCGTCCAGTGAAACCAGCCGGCACCTTCAAAAACCTTGTCCCAATCGATCATCCCGGGACTCACCTCCGAGAGGGCCGAATGTGTACGGTCGTAGATTACCTTGCTGGCCCTGCTTACCGCTCCGGCTTCCAGGAAATAAATGCCCATTCGCTCACCTCCCCTTAGAATCTGGCTGGTATCCACTCCCAGGCCACGAAGTTCGGCCATGCATGCTTCTGCAATATCATTTTCAGGAAGACGGCTTACAAAAGAAACCGGAATGCCGTAATTGGCAAGTGAGACGGCCACATTGCCCTCCCCGCCACCAAAGGTAAAGCTGAGCCTGTCGGTCTGATTGAAACGTAAATGTTCGGGGGTGGCCAGGCGTACCATGACCTCGCCGAATGTTACTACTTTATTTTTCATAATAAACAAAATTAGTCATTTTTGTTTCCAAAGTAGGAGACTGTCCTTTCTCAGACCATCCCCTGTCCCACGGTATAGACCAGGATCAGACCGATGATGCCCACGATGCCGCCCACGATGGCCATGGGCAGGAGGTTCCGCCGGATCAGCAGGCCTTCTACGCCTACCAGTCCCACCGTGGCACAGGCGGCAATCACATTGTGTACACAGATCATATTACCCATGGCACCCCCTATGTTCTGGAGACTTACGATCAGGATAGTGGAGAAGCCCAGCTGATCGGCTACGGAGAACTGGAATAGCGAAAAAAGCATGTTGGATACCGTATTGGATCCGGCCATAAAGGAGCCCAGGGCCCCCACAAAGGCATCCACCAGCGGCCAGGAGCCCTGGAAGATGCCGCTCATGGCAGTGGCCATGGCAATGGGCATCCCCACAATCCCCTCAGGGTTGTTCCCACTCTGCATCATAATCCGTACCATGGGTACGGCGAAGATCAAGGCGATCAGGGGATTCTTGATTCTCTTAATGGCTTCCGACCAGGCGGCTCCCACCTCTCTTCGCTTCATGCCGAAGATGGGAATGCAGAGCAGGGAAACCAGGATAAAGGGCATAATACCTGGGTTGTAGAGTGGATCAATGGTGCCGCTAACTGTGGTGCCAAATAATCCGGTATAATGAATGTCGGCCGATTTTACCCATTCATAGATGGGAAGCGAGCGGACCCGGGTAAGGACCAGCAGCAGGCCGATGAGTACATAAGGCATCCATGCTTTCAGGATGGAACTTTTGGCGGCATCCGGTTTGTCCATGCTGATGGAGCCCATCCAGTTCTTTTCCCACAACGAACGATCGGGAAAGTCCCAGGAGGTTTTTGGAACCAGGAAGCCTGCTTTGGTGGCCGGGATCAGGATGGCCAGTCCAATGAGCCCACCCAGCAAACTGGGGAATTCGGGGCCCAGAAGCAGGGCCACGGCCACATAGGGTCCCACAAAACAGAAGCCGGCAAATAGGGCATAGGGCCAGATGGCCAGTCCGTCTTTAATACTGCGCTTCTCCCCGAAAAAGCGGGTCAGCATGGCCACCATTATCAGCGGAAGCAACAATCCGGGCAAGGCATGTTGCAGGGCGGTCCACACTCCGACCTGCTGCATATATTCTGCATAGGTGAGTCCCGATTGGGCTATGTGCTCCTGCACAGAAGGGATATCCAGGGAGGGTTGTATCCCTAATAGAGTGGGGGTCCCCACCGATCCGAAGGACACCGGGGTTACATTGGCAATCAGCGCCACCATCACCGCAGCCAGGGCAGGAAATCCCAGGGAGAGCAGCAGAGGGGCCGCCAGTGCTGCCGGGGTGCCGAAACCAGCCGATCCTTCGATAAATCCACCAAAGAGCCAGGCGATGATAATGGCCTGCACGCGTTTGTCGGTCGAAATATTGGTGAATCCACGATTGATCGCCTCGATGGCACCACTTTCGCGCATGGTGAACAGGAGCAATAAGGCGCCAAATACAATAAAGAGGATCTTAAAAGCGATTACCACTCCGTTAACTGTGGAAGCCAGGATCCAGGTGCCGGGAGTCTTCCAGATAAAGAGGGCCAGGGCCAGGGTAAGTACAAAGGCCAGGGGCATGGCTTTGGTGGCGGGCCAGCGAAAACCCACCATTAAGATGAAAATCGCTACAATGGGGAGGGCGGCCAGCAGGGCCAGGATTCCGACAGACATTTGCTTAAGATTTGTTAGAGGGATCAAAATATCCAAAAAATTCCAATATTTTTATACCTGAGATGAATATTCTGATTGCACCTGATTCCTTCAAGGATTGTTTGAGCGCCCGCGAGGTGGCTTCTGCCCTGGGCAGGGGGATCCAAAAGATCCTTCCGGATGCCAACTGCATCATGGTTCCCATGGCCGATGGCGGAGAGGGAACTGTGGAATCTGTTATTGATGCAACAGGTGGCAGGAGGGTTGAACTGAAGGTCATGGATCCGCTTATGCGGGAGGTCCCTTCATTCTATGGTATTACAGGTGACAGGGAGACCGCTGTGATTGAAATGGCGGCAGCCTCGGGCATCGAATTGCTGAAAGAGGATGAAAGAGATCCCTGGATTACTTCCACTTTTGGAACCGGGCAGCTCATAAAGGATGCACTGGATCAGGGTGTTAAGAAAATCCTGCTGGGAATCGGGGGGAGTGCCACCAACGATGGAGGAGCCGGGATGGCCCGGGCCCTTGGGGTAAAATTCAGTGGAAAGTTCGGTGAGTTGCCTGTGCAGGGAGGAGGTTTGCTGGGTGAAGTGGAGCAAATTTCCATGGAAGGATTGGATCCGCGGGTGACTGACACTGAAATTATCGTAGCCTGCGACGTAGACAATCCTCTGGCCGGGCCGCAGGGAGCATCTGCTATCTACGGACCCCAGAAGGGTGCCGACCGGGAGATGGTGGACAAGCTTGACAGGAACCTGGCCCATTTTGCCTTATTGATCAGCAATCACTTACACAGGGAGGTCGCGGATGTACCGGGAGCGGGTGCTGCCGGTGGATTGGGAGCAGGCCTGATGGCTTTCCTGGATGCCAGCCTGGTGAAGGGATTTGATATGATTGCTGATATTACCGGACTTGAAGAGAAGCTCAGGGGAGCCGATCTGGTGATTACAGGCGAAGGAAAAATGGATGGCCAAACCCGTTTTGGAAAGACTCCTTTCGGGGTGGCACAGCTGGCCAGGCAAATGGGCAAGCCGGTGATTGGTGTGGCAGGCACCCTGGATGAGGATGCCGGGGTCTTGTATGAACTGGGTTTTAACCTCTTGATGTCGATCCAGGAGAAACCGGGCGATCTGGCCTGGTCACTGGCTCATGCAGGACAATTGCTCGAACGATGCGGAGAAAGAATAGCCCGGTTGCTTTCGATGAAGATTTAGTTAATTTTGCGCTTCAATACAATAATCAGAACAATATGCTGGTATTCAAATTTGGAGGGGCTTCAGTTAAGAGTCCGGAGGCGGTTCGGAACATTGGTGAGATTCTTCAACGCTATAAAGGGGAGAAGATCGTGGTGGTGGTATCGGCCATGGGGAAGACTACCAATGCCCTTGAGCGGATTATCGATTTCTATACCGGGGGGAAGAGCGAAAAGCTGAATCAGGAGTATAAAGAACTTAAGGCTTACCACCTCGGGGTGTTGAGCGGACTGTTTGCCGACAAGGCACATCAGGTGCATGTAGATGTGGAGGACCTGTTTGAAGACATGGCCGACCGGCTGACCAGGGAGCCCACAATGAACTATGATTACGACTATGACCAGTTAATCTGTTATGGCGAGCTGCTCTCTACCACCATTGTCTCGCATTTTCTGAACAGTTCGGTTGCTCCAACCCGCTGGATGGATATCCGCAGATCACTGAAAACCGATAACACCTATCGCGAAGCAAAGGTTGACTGGGAACTATCTACCCAGCTTGTAAATAAGCATTTTGTTTTCAGGGATGAACGGATTCTGATTACCCAGGGTTTTCTGGGTTCTACCATTAACGATCAAACCACTTCTCTGGGAAGGGAAGGATCGGACTATACAGCTGCAATTCTGGCCTATATGCTCAGGGCCGAGAGTGTGACTATCTGGAAGGATGTTCCCGGCGTACTCAATGCCGACCCCAAATATTTTGACGATACCATCCTCCTTGAGAAGCTATCTTACCTGGATGCTACCGAACTGGCTTATTTCGGAACCAGTGTGATCCACCCCAAGACCATTAAACCCCTGCAGAACAAGAATATCAACCTGCATGTGCGCTCTTTTTTGGATCCCGATGCAAGCGGCACCCTGGTGGGGAACCTGTCGTACAGCAAACTGATACCTTCCTTTATCTTTAAGATGGAACAGGTACTGATCCGTACCTCACCACTTGATTTCTCTTTTATCAATGAGCACAACCTGGAGGAGATTTTTGGAATCTTCAGCAAACATGGTTTAAAAATAAACCTGATGCAGAATTCAGCGCTCAGCTTCAAGATGATTGTTAACAATGACAAAAGAAGATTAAGGCTTGTCATCGACGAACTTGAGGAGAAGTTCAAAGTGGACTATCAGACAGGACTCGAGCTGGTTACCATCCGCTACTTTGATCAATCGACCATCGACAGGGTAATGATTAATAAAGAGCTTATTCTGGAGCAGCGCGGCGTACATAATATCGAGCTTGTGATCCGCGATCTGGGCTAAGTATTTTGACAAATAAAATAGACTTATCTCGGCAGAACTGTTATTTTTACTAATAAATACCATATTCCGGTCTCGATGATGCATTTGAAACCCTGTCTTCGTATAACACTCCTCTTCTTTTTTGTACTCACGCAAGGCTTTCTGAGCAATGGATTTGCTCAATATGAAAAAGCAGTATTGGAGCCGGAACAGTTTCACGGAGAATATGTTACAAAGGGTGAACGATTTGCCATATGGAACGGGTCCAACTACATTCCGGTTTTTATAAAGGGGATCAACCTGGGGATCTCAGTACCCGGGACCCAGCCGGGACAGCTGGCAGCCACGACGGAGGATTACAGGCGCTGGTTTGAACTGATTAAGGAGGCTGGATACAATAGCATTCGTTTGTACACCCTCCACTTTCCAAGGTTTTATGATGAATTGAGGCAGTTTAACCTGGATCATCCCCGGAATCCACTCCTTGTGATTCATGGTGCCTGGTTGGAGGAAAAGGAGAGTACTACCGATCTTTTTGAACAGAGCACTTCTTTCGACCAGGAGATCCGGGAGGTGGTCGCGGCAGTTCATGGAGATATCAATATAGCCGAACGAGCCGGAAAGGCCCATGGCAATTTCACCTCCGATATATCCTCCTGGGTAATTGCTTATTTGCCGGGCAGAGAGATCTTTCCTGATGAAGTGAAGCTGACCAATGAGCTGCATCCCGGGGAGATCGCTTATGAGGGTGCCTTCTTTCAACTTCCGGCGGGCGATCCGGCGGAGGTCTGGCTTACTCAGCGCCTCGACGGACTGATGCATTATGAATTTGAAACCTACGAGGCGGTCCGCCCCACCGGATTCTCATCCTGGCCCACCCTGGATCCCCTTACCCATCCAACGGAGCAAGCAATTAGTGGAAGTTCTGAAGATTCCGAGCAGATCGATCTTTCTAATATGGTCTGGACAGACTCATCCGCGGGATTCTTTATAGGCTATCATGCCTATCCCTACTATCCCGACTTTATTATTGAGGACCCTTATTACCTGGCCGAATCAGATGCTGAAGGCCCAAATAACTACCTGGGTTACCTGAAGGACCTTAAGGCACATTACCCGGGTGTCCCGCTCATTGTTGCTGAATTTGGGGTTCCTTCCAGCTGGGGAAGTGGCCACCTGTCACCTTCCGGCATGCATCATGGAGGTCTTTCCGAAGAGCAGCAGGGGCATTATATAAAGAGGATGTTCGGTAATATTGAGGAGTCGGATTGTGCAGGGGGTATCCAGTTCTCTCTTATTGACGAGTGGTTCAAGCAGACATGGATCACAAATCCCTTATCAAACAAAGAGTTTCGTCACCTGTGGCACAATATTACCTCCCCCGAACAGAATTTTGGGATCCTGGCCTATGCGCCTCCCCCGGAGCCCTTTACAGTAACCGGTTCCTATTCTGACAGTCCCATTGCAAGAGTGGAGGTTCATTCCGACTATACTTTCTTCAGGATAAAGGTTCATATAAAAACGGACCAGTACCGGGAGGATACCCTCTGGGTGGCACTGGACACCTATGAGTCAAATCTGGGCGAATCGGTCTTACCCGATGGTCGTTCCATAGGGAAGGACTTCGACACATTGCGTGCCGAGTTTGCATTGAAGATTCCCCTGGGAAGCGACCTGGCCGAACTGTTTGTGATTCCCACTTATGATGTGTATGGGGTGAAGTCCCTTATAAGACTGGATACCATTGTCTCCGCTTCCAGTGATGCAGGTATCTGGAACCCGGTGAGGTGGAAGACCAATTATTTCCACAACGGAACCCAGTATATCGGTGAGTTAACAAGCAGTTCTTCGGACGATCCTTATCAGTTTCTGAACGCAGTGACACGCTTTAATGACAGCCTGGAGATCAGGATCCCGTGGACCCTTCTCAATTTTCCGGCTCCCACAGTGCGCAGAGCCATGCACTATCAGTCACACATGGATGGTGGAAACCTGGTCATAGACCGGCAGGATACGCTCTCCGATGGAATAGCACTGACTCTCAGTTTTCAGGATGAACTATATCAGACCGGGAAATACCTCTGGAGTCCGTGGGATTATGAAAAGATTTACAATGATCCGCCCATCGAGCGGAAAAAACAGTCCTTTCATTACCTGAAACAGAACTTACCCCAGTTCAACTCTCCGCCCATTGGCAGGCCCGATACCTTTCATTTATGGCCGGATACCAGTCTGGAGCACGGGAGTGAAGAGGGAGTACTACACAATGATTTCGATATTGACGGAAACGAATTCAGCTCTCAGCTTTCCTTTGGAAGCAGCACCACACACGGAGCACTCTACCTGAATCCAGATGGCAGTTTCCTCTATACCCCTGAACCCGGTTTCAAGGGGGATGATTTTTTCATGTACTACCTGGAGGACGGAAGAAGCTATTCCTCGCTGGTCCCGGTTTACCTTCAAGTGGGATATGGTGTGTCTGACGGGCAGGTAATGGCTCCCGGTCGCACTAATATTTTCCCCAATCCGGGAGATGGAAGATTTTGTATCACCCTTTCTGAACCCTTTGACGAGGCCAGCTTAAGGGTAGTGGATATATTGGGCAGGGAGATTCTTCATGTAGCTCTTGATGAGGCAACAAGCTGGGTAGAGATTCACAACAGATTACCCGGTATATATCTCTTGAATCTGTCCATTGACCAAAAACAGGAACAATATCGTATCCTTCTGAAGTAGATTTGCGTAAGAATGACCTGAAAACCATGAATATCTTAGTTTGCGAAGATAATATAATGACCCTGAGGACCATTGAATTTTCCTTGAAGAAGGCGGGTTTCAATGTGTTTAAAGCCCTTGATGGGGTTCAGGGAGTCCGGATCCTGGGAGAGGAGGAGATTGACCTGGTCATTACAGATATTAATATGCCTTATACGAAAGGACTGGAATTGATTCGTCATATCAATACCAATCTCGAACCAAAGATACCGGTCATTGTTGTAACTGGTATAACCAATAGCGAGACCAGGGCGCATGCCACAGAACTTGGTGCAAAGGCTTATCTGACAAAACCATTTGATCCGGTAGTCATGGTGAATATGGTAAAGTCCCTTACAGGGGAGAATTGATTTCGTCTATGTTTAGATTATTTATTCCAATTGTTTTATCAGCCTCATTCCAGCTTGCTTTGAGTGCTCAGGATTCGTTGAAATATTCCAATCCCGAAGAAGGTTTTGCCCTGATGCGTGAATATGCTTCCGCGGGAGAATACAGCCGGGCCAAAACGATTGCTTATGACCTGCTGCAAGAAAATGAAAGTTATTATGATGTGTCACTCTTTCTGGCCAGAATCTATGGATGGGAAGCCAGCTTTGATTCTGCCTACATGGTACTGGATGGGGTGATGACCAGTGAACCGGAACTGTATGAAGCCTATGAGGTCTGTGTGAACCTGGCTTACTGGGAGCAGAACCTTGAAAAGCTTGAAGTCTGTGCCGGAAGGGCCGCCGAATTAGTACCCGATTCTGCCGGAGTTTTTGATTCTTATACAGAGGCCCTGAAGCAGGGAGGTTCCGCAGAAAAGCATCCGGAGCTTTTTGTCCAATATTCCTACGACCATTTTTCACTGCCCTATGTGCGCAACTGGCATATGCTCTCTGCAGGTGTAGAGATTCCTTTTAAAAAGGGTATACTGGTTCCTTCGTTGAATGGTGGTTACCATGCAGGGGGTACTAAGCCTTCCACCGATTTGCAGCTCAATATGGATGCCTATCTGACCCTGGGTAAAAAGAACTACGCCATGCTGGGCTATGGATTTTCTCCCAATGGCGTACTCAACTATTTCCCGGGACACAGGGCAGCTGCAGAGTTGTGGCAAACCCTGCCCGGAGGATTTGCGCTCTCGGCCGGCCTGCGTTATTTTTACTGGGAGCAGAATTTCACCTTTCTCACCTTTTCGGCAGAGAAATATGCGGGCAACTACTGGTTCGCTTTCAGAAATTATCTTTTTTTCAAGGATTACGGAGTTTCCGGCTCTTATTATTTAAGTGCACGCCGTTATTTTGATACCAAGTTCGATAACCTTACTCTGACTCTGGGATATGGTACAGCTCCGGATGAGCCGATTCTTGTGGTATCGGATCTCGAACGCCTGAATGCCATATCGGGCAGACTGGAGTTTTCAAAAAGGATAAGTCCGGTACTAAGGCTGACTGCCATGCTGGGATATGCCTGGGAAGAATATATGGAGCAGGAATCGAGATCCAGGGTCGATATGAGGATTGGAGCTTATTATATGATTGGGAAGTGAGACAGCAAATTACATACCTGATGGCATCCCTGCTGGTATTCTTCTGCAGCGCCGGAGATATACTGGCACAGGAAGAGCTTTCCCCCGATACCCTTTCACAGGATAGCACAATGGTCATGGGAGACAATGTCGCTAAAGTGGTGACTACTTCTGTGATTTCTTATGCCCAAAGGCTTCAGGATCGTTTCACAAAGTCTCCCTTACTGATTACCATTTTATACATTGTGATCCTGTATTCCATTGTGACCCTGATTACGCTGCTGATCATTATTTTGCTCAACAGGGGCAGGATGCAGCGCGAGGAGAAACAGAAGGCGTATTTACTCGAGAAATACCAGCTGCTGCTGATGGAGTATCTTTTTGAAGAGGAGAAGCAGGATAAGGCTTTCAGGGAGATAGTAAGAATTGCCAATAACCGTATGAGCCGCCAGGTGCTCATTGACCAGATGATCGATCTGAGTGTGAATCTTCAGGGGGAGATCAAGGAAAGGATTCAGGAACTCTACCTTCGTGTGGGACTGAAAAGGGACTCTCTCGATAAAGCATACAGCCGTAAATGGCACAACAATGTAAAGGGTTTCAGGGAACTGGCCTTTATGAATGTCCGTGATGCCAATGACAAAATTATTGAGAGTCTGAATTCCAACAATGAAATTCTGAGGATGGAGGCACAGATCGCCATGGTCAGGCTGTCGGAGGATAATCCCTATGCCTTCCTGGATCTGCTGGAAAAACCGCTTTCGCTCTGGGAACAGGTGACTCTTCATGAATTGCTCATTCAGCACAAGTTGAAGGTTCCAGCCTTTAAACAGTGGTTTCATTCGGAGAATCTTACCGTACTGATCTATGCCCTGGAAATGGTTTCATGGTTCAAACAGCGGGGTGTTGGCAAGGAGATTATTGCCCTGTTCGATCATGAGAACGAAAAGGTCAGAAACTCAGCTTATAAGGTTTGCGGGGAGATCGAACTTAAAACTTCACTTTCAGCCATGATTAAAAAGTATCCCGTGGAATCCTATGCCAATAAACTGGAGATACTGCTGGCCTTTGCAAAGGTTCCCGATGCGAAATACCTGGATTTCCTGAAGATGGTACTTGATACCGAGGACGATGTGCAGTTGCAGATACAGGCCACAAAGGCCATGGAGAATACAGACGAGCCCGGAATTTCTATGCTGATCAAACTGATGAAGTCAAAGTCGGAGTACAAGAACTACCAGATTATAATCAGACATGTCCTGGATGGCCGGATCTATTAGGCATGGAAAGAGCATTTGAAATATTAAAATGGTTTGTGCTGAACGCGGTATTTATAATTACCGCCTTGATCTTCACCACCTACCTGGTCCTGACAATCTTTTCGGCGATCTCCCTGAAAAAATATCTGAGGAAAAACAGCTATGTGGATTATAACTCCATTGTCTCTTCTCCGCTGGCTCCTTCTCTTTCGGTGATTGCGCCTGCCTTTAACGAAAGCGAAACCATCATTGATAATATCAGAACCCTGCTTTCTCTCTATTACAACAATTACGAGGTGGTGGTTGTGAATGATGGAAGTAAGGACGACTCACTGGAGAAGATTATCAAGGCCTATGAGCTGGAGAAGGTCAATTATTATTTCGACTACCGACTTCCCTGCAAGAGGATCCGTGGGGTGTATAAATCCCAGAACCGTTCTTTTAAAAAGCTTACTGTGATTGATAAGGCCAATGGGGGGAAGGCCGATTCGCTGAATGCGGGCCTCAATGTCTGCCGGAACGACCTGGTGGTAAGCATCGATGCAGACTCTATTATGGAGCAGGATGCCCTGCTAAAAATGGTAAAACCCTTTATGGAAGCCAAGGAGCGAAAGGTAATCGGGGCCGGGGGGGTGATTCGCATTGCCAACTCCTGTGAGATCAAGGACGGGCATATCCAGAAGATTAACCTGCCGAAGAAATTCCTGCCCCGTGCACAGGTTATGGAATATACCAGGGCCTTTCTGATGGGAAGGATGGCCTGGAGTGAACTGGATGGCCTGTTGCTGATTTCAGGAGCCCTTGGTATGTTTGACCGTGAAATTGTAATCAATGCAGGTGGTTACCATACCAATACTGTGGGTGAGGATATGGAGCTGGTGGTACGTATCAGAATGTACATGGTCGACAATAATCTTGACTATGATGTGGTCTATATACCCGATCCCCTTTGCTGGACAGAGGTGCCCTCTACCTTAAAAGTGCTGGCTCGGCAGCGAAGCAGGTGGACCCGGGGAACCCTGGAGACCCTGATTACTCATCGCAAGCTTTTCTTTAACCGGAAATACGGGAAGCTGGGGATGCTTGGCTATCCTTACTGGCTTATGTTTGAGTACCTGGCGCCCATTGTCGAATTCCTGGGGATTCTCTGGTTTATCTTTCTGGTAATCACCAACAGTCTGAACTGGCCCTTCTTCCTGTTACTCTTTGGATTTGTGTATTTCTTCGCAGTCTCACTGTCCATCTGGGCGGTGCTGTTCGAAGAAATCACCTTCCACAAGTATGAGAAACGAAGAGATGTGCTGCGCCTGATTGGCACTGCCTTCCTGGAACCCATATTCTACCATCCCCTGGTGATGCTGATGTCCATCAAAGGGAATATCGATAAACTTTTCAATCGCAACAGCTGGGGAAAGATGGAGCGAAAGGGGTTCGGGAAGAGCTGAGCCTAAATTGTCAATAGCTCGCTTTCAGCCTGTATGCCGGCCCGATCCACACTAAGTACTGTGAACTTTCCTTCTCCCCGGGGCCCTTTATACCTGAATGGATCGGTGGTGGTCTGTGGTGTATGCAGGATAGTTGCAACAAGCTCATCCCCCCTGAACACCTCATAATGTGAGAGGGGATCATCTGCGGCCAGGGCACTGTTCCAGCTGATCTCCACTTCCTTCGTTCCGCTGATCTTAATATCCTGAGGTGGGGTAAGTCCCCTGTGAGCCAGCTGGAAGTAGTTGGTCTTTCCCTCCTTGGCAATCTTTCCGGCTTTTTCAATTTTCTTGCGTTTCTCCTCGCTCAGTCCGTCGGGAGCGATTTGTGCGGCATAAAAGTTCTGCACCAGCTGGCACTTCAGCGGATCCCCTGAGATTTGCCCGATGCCAATAATGGCCGTGTGGATCCCGGGGGTGGTCAATGCATACTCCACCAGCGGTTTGCTGGGGAGCTCTGGGGTTCCCACGGTGCGCACCACCCCATTCGAATTCCTTGTCCAGTCAGCATACTTGGAATACATGGCTCCATCGGCAAATACTTTCATGGCAATGATGCCCATGTTTTTAGCCTGTGCCACCGGGATCACATTGTGCTGGTGGTTCAGGTAGCGCTTGTCGTTGGCATTAATGGCAATTAGCATGGCGTCCAGGATTTCATACTTGTCCCTGCGGATCATATCCATCATGGCCGGTGAGCTGATGTGCCCCGAGAGTCCGATATGCCGGATCAGTTTCTCATGTTTGGGATTCAATCCCGTATGGTTGGTTCCGTCGCGATAGTCCCTCAGGGCAACCAGAACACCAAAATCTTCTACCTTGTTCAATGGAGTCTCCAGCCCTTTGTACATCACATCCACCTCTTCCACAAAGTTCAGGTTGTGGGTAAGCACCATATTTACATAGGAACCCTCAGGGTAATTCCCTTCCCCGTCGCCGAACATTTGAGAAAGAGATCTTTTCAGGTCGGCAATAGCTCCTCCTTTAGGATCCCCATTGGACCAGTTGTTTACCTTCTCCATCTCCTGGAAGCCTGGTTTTCCCCATCGTTGATGGGTCTTGGTGGTCAGAAAGATGGATTCCCTCAGTTTATGGTCGTAACCCGCCTGTCCCGGAATCAGGTTCAGCTTTTTAAATGCCTTCCCAAAATTGAGCTGGCTGCCGTCATAGAGGTTGGAGGTATCATAGTAATTGATCCCCATCTTAAATGCTTTCAAGATGATGGGCACCGGATCCACATCGGGCGGGGTCCATTGCAAGGAGGCTTGTCCCCCGAGCCCCAGGGTGGTCACATTGAAAGGAATTTTACCGAATGGACGGGTCATGGGAGCCGGCAGCTGGTCCAGTCCGAAACGGAATCCTGGGAGTATGGTAAGTCCGGCTGCTGCAGCAGCGGAGAGCTTTACAAATTGACGTCGGGAGACTGTTTGATTTTTCATGGTAACATTTTTAATAAGTGTTCGTCTTACTGATAACACAAGATAGGGCCTTAGGTTTAAAAAATCCAGTGTGCGATTACGTACGGGCATGTACGAAAGCGTACTATGCCTCTCTCAAGATCTTATAATTAAATACCAGAAAATCAAACGAATACAATAAGTGGCACAATTTCTGAGAACATAAGACAAACCTAAAACACATGTGGAAAAATTTTATCAGGGTCACCATACGAAGTATCAACAAGAACAAGGCATTTAATGCCATTAATATAGCGGGACTGGCCATCGGACTGGCCAGTGCCATTTTCATAATACTATATATTATTAGTGAAACCAGCTACGACCGGTTTAATGAGCGTTCTGCCGATATTTACAGGCTCTATATCGATGGGAAAATGGCAGGCGAAGAGTTCAAAGGCGCCTGGAACAGCCCGATCGCGGGTCCCACCTTTTACGAAGAGATTCCGGAGATAGAGAACTTCTGTCGTTTCGATTTTCGTAGCAACCAGCTGGTTTGGGTGGACCCGGATAACAAAATATTGGAAGACCAAATCATGCTGGCTGATTCCTCTTTTTTCGAAGTGTTCTCCATTAAACTCCTGGAAGGAGATCCTACCACCTGTCTGGATGAGCCCCAGACCATCCTGTTGACAGAATCGAAAGCGGCACAATATTTTCCGGAAGGCGACCCCATTGGCAAGTCCATTGCCATGGATAATGAATCCAATCTTTTCAGAGTCACCGGTGTGGTGGAGGATGCACCAAGGACCTCTCATTTCGTATACGATTTTATCGTTTCCTATTCTTCCGACGAGAGAGGCAAGTCCACCTTCTGGTTCAGCAACTGGATGATGACCTATATCCTGGTCCGCCCGGGTACCGACCAGGATGTCCTGAATAGCAAGATTCGAACTTCGGTACTGGAAAATATCAGGGCTCAGTTACAACAATTTATGGGTATCACACCGGAGGAATTTGAGGAGGCTGGCAATTCATACGGTTTTATGACCCAGCCCCTGCTGGACATTCACCTGGATCAGGAGATCGAGGTGCCCAACGGTAATGGATACCGACCTATTGGAAACCGAACCTATCTGGTGATTTTTGGGGTGATTGCTTTTTTCATCCTGGTGATTGCCTCCATCAATTTTATGAACCTGAGTACAGCCCGCTCACTGAGCAGGGCCAAGGAGGTGAGTCTGCGCAAAGTGGTGGGTTCTGACCGGAAACAACTGGTCAAACAGTTTTTGTTTGAAAGCGTATTTCTTAGCCTGGTTTCTCTGGTTATCGCCCTTGTGCTGGTGGTTGTTCTGATCAAGCCCTTCAATAATCTGGTGGGAATGAACCTTGTATTCGGTGATATAAGTCGATGGTATATGATCCTGTCCTTTGTGCTGCTTGCCATTCTGGTGGGACTTTTGAGCGGTAGTTATCCCTCCTTTGTGCTGGCCTCCTTTAAACCCATTTTTGCCCTGAAGGGGAATGCATCCACCAAAAACGGCACTACGGTTCTCCGGAATATCCTGGTGATCGTTCAATTTTCCATTTCGATCATTATTATTGCCGGAACCCTGGTGATATACTGGCAATTCAGGTATATGACCAACAAAGATCTGGGCTTTGATAAGGAGCAGTTGGTGGTGCTGGAGCGGCTTCATCCCCTGGATAAGCAGATCCAGACTTTCAAGGAGGAATTATGCACTCACTCCTCCATCCTCACAGCTACCAATTCCACCGCCTATCTGGGAGCTACCAATAACAACAGCACCTATGCCATAAAAGGAAGGCCCATTGAGGAGAGTGCCATGTTATTTGTCTATTATACAGATGAGGATTTTATGGAGACCTACAGATTTCCCCTGGCGACACCCGACAGCAGGTTTCTCTCCAGAGATTTTCCCGGCGATTCATCTGCCTGTCTGATTAACGAAGCTACTGTAAGGAAGTATGCTTTGGAGGATCCTTTGAATACGATTTTTATTGAGCCAAGCGACCAGGGCTTTGAAAAGGAACTCAGGGTCATCGGGGTGGTCAGCGACCACCATTTCTCAAGTCTGAAGGATGAGATAGGCGCCCAGATCATCATGCTCAAACCACAATCCTCGGACTGGCATGGGTACATTACGCTGCGGATAGCGGGAGGCAGGGAGAATATTGAGGACGCCCTGGCTCATGTGGATAAGACATGGAAGGCATTTACCAATGATGAGCCGCTACAATATTTTTTCCTGGATGAACAGCTCGAGAACTACTATGCCGAAGAGAAGCGAACCGGTACCATTACCCTGATATTCTCCATCCTGGCCATATTTATTGCATCATTGGGGCTCTTTGGGCTTACGCTCTATAACTCTCAGAAAAGAATTCGGGAGATTGGTCTCAGGAAAGTGCTGGGTGCCACCGAGGGAAATGTCATTGCTGTAATATCAAAGAGTGTTGGCTATGCAGTGGGTATTTCCATTCTGATTGCCATGCCGGTAGCCTACTTTATGATGCAGGACTGGCTCAGAGATTTCCCCTATAATGTGGGATTCCAACCCCTGTTGTTCCTGATGGCTGCATTGCTGGCCATCATCATCGCCATGATCACGGTCACCATTACCGCTCTGAAGGCGGCCCGGATCAACCCGGCCATGGCCCTGCACTGTGAATAAATCAATATCCTGCTTTTTCTCTCAGGACTTCTATAAAGCCGACATCTACCCAGTAGATGTCGGCATTTCCATTGCCGGGGGATGTATGTAGATTCTTCAGGGTTTCATAGTTCCAGTCGGTCGCTTCAATTTCAGTGCTGCGGGCGACCAGCCCCGGGGATTGTCCCGGTTCACCATGGCCCCCAAATTGACCGGC
>JAOZQY010000020.1:43446-54207 GCA_029931975.1 Bacteroidales bacterium
GGGCGACCAGCCCCGGGGATTGTCCCGGTTCACCATGGCCCCCAAATTGACCGGCTCCGACCAGTTGTCCTCCTGGTCCCTGAAGACGATATAATAGTCCACCCCGTCGAAGGCATCAGGCATACCAGCTGCCGGGACAATAATATAACTCTCATCAGGTGCAATAAATGCATTGTATCGGTTACTGCCGCAATTGACCTGTTCGGGTAAGAGCTCAGGTTCCGCGGCTCGCTCCAGGTTCCACCACTCCGCTCCACCACCCAGATATCCTGGTCGCCCACCGGCTCGTCGCCATCCGGCCGATTGGAGAGAAAGAAGAGTTTCGAACCATCCGGCGAGATTGCGGGTTCAAAGTCCGCCACACCAGGGCCACCCGAAAAGGGTACTATCTCGGGGGGAGTCCACTTTCCATTCACCTCTTTGGAGAACAGGATGGTGGAGTAGGTGTATCCTCCGATGGCTACACAGAAATATAGCTCCTTGCCATCTGGAGTCATGGCCATATCACGTGTATACATTCCGGTGGAGACCACATCTGGGGCAAATAGTCCTGGAAATGAATCGGGTTGTGTCTGTCCAAGATAAGACCCGGAGAGATCTGGGAAGTTTTGCTTGTCTGATGACGGTAGGGGACTCTTGCAGGAAAAAAGAAGTAATGCAAGCAGGACGCTCAAATGGAAAATGCCTGAGAACTTCATAATATTGGGTTTAGCGTATATATATCTAGATGCACTGCTTCACTTTTACCCTATGTCAAATTATGGAAAGTCACCTTTCGCTTTGCAAATTTGAAAAGTACATATATTAGGAATATATTGTTGTGAAATACACTAACCTTACCAATCTTTACTATGAAAAAGAACCAGTTATTTACTATCAGGGTGGCACTTACTGTGGCCCTGGGGGGATTCCTCATGGGATTTGATGCCTCCGTAATCTCCGGGGTTGTTAAGTTTATTGAACCCCAGTTTGATCTCACCAAGATTCAGCTGGGCTGGTCGGTGAGCAGCCTGACCCTGATGGCCACCCTGGCCATGCTGGTGTCGGGGCCCATCAGTGACCGCCTGGGCAGGAGAACGGTACTTAAATATGCAGCCATTCTTTTTTCCTTATCGGCTGTGGGCTCTGCCCTGGCTCCTAATTTTACCTTCCTGGTGATTGCCAGAATGTTGGGAGGGATTGGCGTGGGTGCATCCCTGATCATTGCACCGGTATTTATTGCAGAGATTTCTCCCCCGGAGAAAAGGGGACAGCTTGTCTCCTTTAACCAGCTGAATATTGTTCTGGGTATCTCGGTAGCCTTTTTTACAAACTTTCTTATTGTAAGGCTTGGCTCCTCAGAGGCAAGCTGGGTAGAGACCTTTGGGATCGCTGAACACAACTGGCGATGGATGCTGGGTCTGGAAACCGTTCCGGCTGTTTTCTACTTCTTTGCCCTCTTTTTTGTGCCCCGCAGTCCCAGGTGGCTGATGATGAAGGGGAAAATGGATGAGGCCAAAGTGGTCCTCCGAAGGGCCAACGGGGAAGAAAAGGCAGAGGTGGAATTCAGAAATATTAATGAGAGTATGGCCAGCGGATCAGATAAAAAGAAGGTTCCTTTAAAAGAACTGTTTAAGCCTGCGCTCCGTCTTGTACTGATCATTGGTCTGGGTGTTGCAGTGTTGCAGCAAATAACCGGTATCAATTCGGTCTTCTTTTATGCACCGATGATATTTGAACAGTCGGGCATAGGAACCGATGCAGCCTTCTCCCAGGCCATCCTGGTGGGGCTGACCAACCTTGTGTTTACTGTAGTTGCTATTCTGTTCATAGACAGGCTCGGGAGAAAGTTTCTCCTGGGAGTCGGACTGGCAGGGATCACCATCTTTATGTTTATCCTGGCTGCAGGCTTCAATGCTGCTACTTTCTCTCTGTCTGGCGAGGTGATTGAAACTATGTCGGAGGGAATTGACAAAGTGAAGCTCTACGAGATCGAGGGGGAGGTATACGACAGCGATGTGAAATTCAAGGACGAACTGAACGAAATCCTGGGTCCCTCTACAGTGAAGATCTACGAGTCGGAGATTCTTGCCGGGGCCATTGACAGCAATCCATGGCTTATCCTTATTGGGATTCTTGGATTTGTAGCCTCTTTTGCGGTCTCCATCGGACCGGTGATGTGGGTGCTCTTTTCAGAACTATTTCCCAACTGGATCAGGGGACTGGCCATATCCTTTGTGGGCTTTATCAACTCGCTGGTTAGCTTCTCTGTACAGCTTATATTCCCCTGGGAGCTGGCCACGCTGGGTACTGCAGGAACTTTTCTGATCTATGGGATCTTCGGAGCCCTGGGACTGGTCTTTGTGCTGATTTTGGTGCCTGAAACAAAGGGGAAATCCCTGGAAGAACTGGAAAAAATCCTTGTAAAATAAATTTTATCATGATAAAAAAAACTAAACTTGCCCTTTTAGGCAGTGCTGTGCTTGCATTGTTACTCATGAGCGCATGTGAACCTGCACAAACGGAGATCCTTCTTGAAGCAGAAGCAAATACCGGATCAAGCGGGGAATTTGAAATCCTTACACTTGAATCGGGCGAAGAGGCTATGGTGGTGCAGCCCGGTGGGTGGCTCAGCTTTGATCTTCCGGTGGAGCTTGCGGGCAGGTATAAGGTCCAGGTGCGTTTGACTTCCGTTAACGGCGACCAGGTCTCCTGCTGGATTGAGGATTATTATACGAATTCAGACGGAAGAACCTACAATATTTCAGGGTCTTTGGAGATACCATCCTCAGAAGAAGCAGGCAGCTATGTAAGCTTACATAGAGATGGGAGTCCCCTCAATAAGGGTAGCCATCCAGTAAAATTACATGTGGACGGTGGGGAAGCGGCTGTGGATTGGATAAGTTTTACCCTGATCAAAGAGCGGCAGCTTACACCGGAAGTGCTGACCCAGAATATGGATGGGAGCGAATGGGTCATTGCCTGGTCGGATGAATTTGAAACTGATGGTTTGCCCGATGAGTCTAAATGGACCTATGATATAGGAAACTGGGGATGGGGCAACAATGAGCTACAGTACTATACCGTGGCCCGGTCAGAAAATGCCCGCGTTGAGAATGGAAGTCTGATCATAGAGGCACGAAAAGGGGATATGGGGGAGAAATGGACCTCGGCCAGGTTAACCACCAGGGAAAAAACCAGCTTTTTATATGGTAAGATAGAATTCAGGGCAAAGGTACCCAAGGAACGGGGAAACTGGGCCGCCGGCTGGACCCTGGGCGATGCCTATGTGGATGAGTTCTCCTGGCCCTACTGTGGAGAGATCGATATCATGGAGTGTGTCGGATATGAAATCAACGATACCACCGGAAACGGTCTGCATCATGCTTCCGTTCATTGCGGTGCCTATTACTTTAAACTGAATAATCAGCCCACAGGCATCACGGAGGTAAACAATATGAATGATGACTATCATCGGTATGCTGTTGAATGGACCCCTGATTACATCAAAGCCTATGTGGACGATCTCCATTATTTTACCTATGAGGATACTTCCGACACACTCACCTGGCCCTTTAATGAACCCCAGAACATTATTTTGAATCTGGCCATGGGAGGTGGCTGGGGCGGCGCACAGGGTATGGATGAAAGTGTTACTACACAACAGATTGTGGTGGATTATGTACGTGTATACGAACGGAAGTAAGGTTTAAAGAGAACAGGAACATGAAAAGACGGAGTATATTCATTGGTGAAACGCCTGTGAAGGTCAATAATGATAATGTAGAGGGAGCATTTGTTGAAATGGATGGAGAACGGTATTATAAGATCTCCAATGCGGACCGGATGCCCGATTTTTTCATGAGCATTGTGAGTGCTTCCGACCACTGGATGTTTATCTCCAGTAACGGGTCTCTTTCTGCGGGCCGGAAAAATTCGGAAAATGCGCTGTTTCCTTACTATTCGGAAGACAAAATACACGACTACAAGGGCAAAACCGGAAGCAGGACCCTCATCATGGTAAAGAGTGGTGAAAGCATGAAGCTGTGGGAGCCCTTTGAAGGAGCAGCCCCAAGTCCCTATTCCATTAAAAGAAATATCTACAAGAACCAGTACAGCAACAAGCTGATCTTTGAGGAGATCAACGAGGATCTGGGACTTACCTTTCGTTATGGCTGGTACAACAGCGATCGTTTTGGCTTTGTAAAGCGGTCCGTGCTATCAAATCAGGGGACCGTTCCGGTACAGGTGGAGCTGCTTGATGGTTTACAGAACATTCTTCCCTGCAGTGTGGACTCAGGACTTCAGTTGAGCTCCAGTAACCTCCTGGATGCATATAAAAGGCAGGAATTGCTCAGCGGAACCACGCTGGGCATCTACCGCCTGAGTTCAGTACCTTCTGATGCTGCTGAACCCAGTGAGGCTCTGAAGGTGAATACGGTATGGTCCGAAGGTCTTGAGAATAGTATCATTTTGCTTTCCAGCCTGCAACTGGAAACATTCCGCAAGGGTTACCCCATTGAACAGGAGTATGATGTGAAGGCGACCCGGGGAGCTTACTTTACTTATGCCACCCTGGAGGTGACCTCCGGAGGGGAGCGTCAGTGGAACATTGTTACAGAGGTAAACCAGGATGCCACAGGGGTGGCCGGACTTCTGGATCTTATTAAATCGGGAAAACCAGTGGACAAGATCCTGCAAAGGGATATTGAGAAGAGCAGTGCGGACCTGATTTCTCTTCTGGCCGCCTCAGACGCTCTGCAGTGTACCGAGGATGAGTTGAGTACCACAAGGCATCTTTCCAATGTGCTGTTTAATATAATGCGCGGAGGCATATTTCCAGAAAATTACCAGGTTCCGGCAGATGATTTTCTCGACTTCGTTTCAGATACCAATGGTTCACTTCTTCAGGAAGCAGAAAAATTACTGGAAGGATGCGAAAAGAAGGTCAACTATATGCGTTTACTGGAGAAGGCCCGGAGTGTCAACAAGCCAATGCTCATCAGGGTATGCTACGAGTATCTGGCGCTTACCTTCAGTCGCAGACATGGGGATCCCAGTCGCCCCTGGAACAAGTTTTCCATTGACAACAGGAAAGCGGATGGTAGCAGGAACCTTGACTACCAGGGAAACTGGCGGGATATTTTCCAGAACTGGGAGGCCCTGGTCCTTTCCTACCCCGGCTATATTGAGAGCATGATCAGCAAGTTTGTAAATGCATCTACTGCCGATGGCTATAATCCATACCGGATCACCCGCAATGGAATCGACTGGGAGGTACCCGATCCCTCAGATCCCTGGTCAAACATAGGTTACTGGGGAGATCACCAGGTGATCTATTTGCTCAAATTCCTGGAAATCTCAAGCAACCATCATCCTGGAAAACTACAGCAACTTCTCTCCCGGGAGCTCTTTGCTTATGCAAATGTTCCCTACCGGATCAAACCCTACAGGGAACTGCTTGAGGATCCGCATGATACTATATTGTTTGATGAAAAACTGGAAGCTATCATTAAAACAAGGGTGGAGACTACCGGATCGGATGGAAGATTGGTCTGGAATAATAATGAGCAAGTGGTGCTTGTGAACCTGGCCGAAAAGCTTTTGGTCACCCTGCTTAGCAAGCTGTCAAATTTTATTCCCGGGGCCGGGATCTGGATGAATACCCAGCGGCCCGAATGGAACGATGCCAACAATGCTCTGGTGGGATATGGCGTTTCCATGGTCACAACTTATTATCTGAGGGCATTTGTGGGATTCTGCAGGGAGCTGTTTGGAAGCTTAACGGAAACCCTGAGGCTTACGGAAGAAGTTGCCACCTTCTTCACCCGGATGAAGAAGGCCATGGACCGCCAGGCGGAACAGCTGGAGGCGATGTTGACCAACCATGGTAAAAAAACATGTATGGACCTCTTTGGTGAAGCAGGAAGCGATTTCAGGCAGCTTATTTACCGGGAAGGCTTTACCGGGAAGCATACTGAGGTGGGAGTGGACCAGATTCTGGAGTTTTTTGACCATGCCCTGCGGGTACTTGATCAAAGCATTCTCTCCAACAGGCGTGAGGACAGGCTCTATCATGCTTACAACCTGATCAATGTGGATGGGGATCAGCTTTTGCTGCGCCGGCTTTATGAAATGCTGGAGGGACAGGTGGCCGTGCTCAGCTCCGGGTATTTAAAGATTGAAGAGGTTCTTGATTTGCTGGATGCACTGAAGAAGAGTAAGCTCTTTCGGGAGGATCAGTACAGCTACATCCTCTATCCCGATCGTATACTACCCTCCTTTATGGATAAAAATATTATTCCTGCAGACAGGCTAAATCAATCTGCATTGCTGAAGAAACTGCTTCAGCGGAACGACAGGCGAATCCTGGTGAAGGATGTAAATGATGTGTATCACTTTCATGCGGATTTCCGAAATGTCGGACTTTTAAATAAGGCCCTTGACGCTTTACCCGAGGAGTACGACAAACTGCTTGAAAAGGAGAGGGGTCTTATTCTGAATATTTATGAGGAGGTTTTTGATCATCAGTCCTTTACCGGGCGATCGGGCACCTTTTACGGCTATGAGGGACTGGGAAGTATATACTGGCATATGGTATCCAAATTGCTTCTGGCGGTCAACGAAACTTATTTCAAGGCTGCTGAAGGGGGAACTACTCCGGAGTTTCTTGGCCGCCTGGCAGCACACTATTATGAGATCAGAGCCGGAATAGGATTGAATAAGGCACCGGACGTGTATGGAGCCTTTCCCACCGACCCCTATTCTCATACACCGGGAAACAGGGGTGCACAACAGCCCGGGATGACCGGACAGGTGAAGGAGGATATCATTGCCAGGTGGGGTGAATTGGGTCTCCTGGTCCGGAATGGAATCATCCACTTCATGCCCATACTGCTCCGAAAGGAGGAATTTCTTTCTAAGTCCTGTGAATTTAACTATGTAGATGTGAATGGAGCAAGGAAGACTATTCCCCTTGAGAAAGATACCCTGGCCTTTACTTATTGCCAGGTCCCGGTGAAATATCACCTTTCAGAAGAACAAAAAATTATGTTGCACTTTAATGACCGTACAGAACAACAGATAATGGGTGACACCATTGAGCGGGAGCAAAGTACGAAGATTTTTGAAAGAAGTGCAGAGATTGTTCTGCTTGAGGTGTGGCTCTTTCCTGCCTTATAAATAAGGATTTAAATCTACTCCTCAATCCCGAACTTAAAAATGGTCTGAGAAACAAAAAGCTCACCCGGACGAAGTACGGTGGTGGGGAAATCTGATTGATTGGGTGAATCTGGGAAGTGCTGGGTCTCCAGGCAAAACCCTGAATGTTGCTCATAGGTCCTATTTCCCGATTTTAGGGTGCCATCCAGGAAGTTGCCTGTATAGAACTGTACCCCGGGTTCTGTGGTGCTCACCTCGATGAATCGTCCTGATTTGGGATCCAGTGCTTTGGCAGCCAGTCTCTTCTCTCCTTCATTGCCATCAATCACAAAGTTATGGTCATAGCCCACCGGCTCGCCACTCAGGTTTTCAAACCGTTCTCCGATGATATTGGGTTTCCTGAAATCAAAAGGAGTACCTTCCACATTGGCAAGTTCTCCTGTGGGGATCAGTTCATCATTTACAGGAGTATATTTGGAGGCATTGATATATAGTATATGATCCAGGATGGTCCCCTCACCTGCCAGATTGAAATAGGAGTGGTTGGTCAGATTTAATACGGTGGCCTTGTCGGTCTTGGCCTCATAGGTAATAAAAAGCTGGTCCATCAGTAATTCATAGGTCACCGATACGCTAAGATTCCCGGGGTAACCCTCTTCGCCGTCCGGACTCACATAGCTAAGTTTTAAAGCTGAACGCTCATCACATCCAATTACCTGGGGGCTCCAGAGCTTCTTGTCAAAGCCCTCCAATCCTCCATGCAGGGTGTTGTTTCCATCATTGGCAGCCAGTGCATAACTCTCCCCGTCCAGCGAAAACTGAGCCTTCGCTATGCGGTTACCATATCTGCCCACAAGGGCTCCGAAATAGGGGTGACCCTCCAGGTATTGCTCGAGATTGTCAAAACCCAGGACAATATTCGTTGTTTTGCCATTCTTATCAGGGGTAAAAATTCCGGTAATGATTCCCCCGTAATTCGTAATAGTAATTGTTATATTTTTCTCATTCTTGAGGGTGTAGAGCATGGCCGAGTCCCCCTGTGGAGTCATGCCAAAGAATGATTTCTCCACTTTGCATTTGGGATTTTTCTGTTCAGCTGCTGCTTCGCTTTTTTTGCCGGAGTTACATCCCCCCAGCATTAATACCAGTGCAATAATAAGGGTGAGTCCCGATATAAGGGGGTAGTTTGACAGTTCGTAAATTTTTCTATTCATAATATTTAGTTATTGGTTAGTAATTCTTGTTTGCTTCAACCTTTAATTATTAACGATTAACTTCTTTTAAATTCAAGGCGTTCACCCCGAATCATCTCATTAAAAAGACCATCCTTATAGACAAGTTGTCCGTTTACCCAGGTATGGCTCACTTTTGAATGGAAGGTTTCACCCTGCAAAGGCGACCAGCCACATTTGTAATGGATGTTCTTATGGGCTACAGTCCATTCCTCTTCCATATCCACCAGCACCAGGTCCGCTTTTAACCCGGGTTCAATAAACCCGCGTTCTTTCACTCCAAAAAGCCTGGCCGGAGCATGACACATCTTCTCAACTATTTTTTCGATGCTTAGTTTTCTCTGGTGAACCAGTTCAAGCATGGCTATGAGGGAGTGCTGAACCATGGGTCCGCCCGAAGGGGACTGGAAATATTTGCTCTGTTTCTCCTCTATGGTATGCGGCGCATGGTCGGTGGCAATTACATCCAGTTTATCATTCAATACTGCAGCCAGCAGGGAATCACGGTCATACTTTGTCTTGATGGCCGGGTTCCACTTGATCAGGGTGCCCTTTCTTTCATAATCCTCATCATGGAACCAGAGATGGTGAATGCATACCTCTGCGGTGATCCTTTTTTTATCAAAATCGGTACCCTGTTGAAACAGCTCCAGCTCTTTTGCCGTGGATATATGAAGTACATGCAGGCGGGCATTGTGTTTCTCCGCCAGTTCCACAGCCAGCGCGCTGGAAAGGAAACAGGCCACTTCGCTTCTGATCAGGGGGTGCTCTTCCACAGGCACCTCATCGCCGTACTTCTTTCGTGCCTCTTCTTCGTTATACCGAATGGTGCCCTCATCTTCGCAGTGGGTGGCAATCAATGTGGGAGACCCGGCAAAGATCTTCTCCAGGGCTTCTCTGTCATCCACCAGCATATTTCCGGTAGAGGAGCCCATAAATACCTTGAGGCCACAGTTCCTGGAGGGGTCCAGTTTCTTAATCTCTTCAATATTATCATTGGTGGCCCCCAGGTAAAAGGAGTAGTTAGCCATCGACACCTCAGAGGCACGCAGGTACTTCTTTTCAAGTTCATCAATGGTGGTGGCCTGGGGCTTGGTGTTGGGCATCTCCATAAAAGAGGTGATCCCGCCTGCTACAGCAGCCTTTGATTCTGTGGCTATCTCAGCTTTGTGGGTTAGCCCGGGCTCTCTGAAATGCACCTGGTCATCAATAATCCCGGGCAAAAGGTACTTCCCGCCGGCATCTACTACCTCTGCCAGCTCCTGTTCCGCACCTGGCTCCCCGCTTCCCACCGCCCGGATTACACCATCTCTGACCAGCACAAATCCCTGGCTGATTATCCCGTCGTTGACAATCTTAGCATTTTTTATCAGGTAGTTATTCATGATATTATCTTTTTACTAGTATCTACTCTTTTGTAGTTCTTGAACCAGCTCCTTATTTTCAATCCGATTACTCCGAAGATGGCTTCGCTTACTATCTTACCCGACATTTTTGAGGTTCCTTCTTTGCGATCCGTGAAGATTATTGGAAGCTCAACCACATTGAAACCGTATTTCCAAGCCTTGAATTTCATTTCTATCTGGAAGGCATAGCCCTTGAATTTTATCTTCTCCAGATTGATTACATCAAGTACCTCCCGGCGGTAGCAAACAAAACCCGCAGTGGCATCCCGCACTTTCATGCGGGTGATCAGCCTGACATATACCGAGGCAAAGTAGGAGATCAGTACCCTGCTCATGGGCCAGTTCACTACATTAACTCCGGAAATGTACCTGGATCCGATGGTCACATCAGCCGACTTTTCACAGGATTCAAACAAGCGGGGAAGATCATTGGGATTATGAGAGAAGTCGGCATCCATTTCACATATATACAGGTAGCCTTTTTCCATGGCCCAACGAAACCCTTCAATATATGCGGTTCCCAATCCAAGTTTTCCGGGACGCTCGATCAGGTGAAGAGATTTGGTATGCTTTGATTGCAGGGCTTTGATTCGCTCACCGGTTCCGTCGGGAGAATTATCATCCACAATCAGGAGGTGCACCTTTATAGGTAAACCCAGAACCACATCCACGACCCTGCTGATATTCTCAATTTCGTTATAGGTGGGTACGATGACCAGTCTTTCACTCATATGTAATAAGGTAAGAAACAAAATTACATCATTTTTTGAAGTTTTTGTTAGGCCGGTAAAAGTAAAGCGTTATATTTGCAGCCCGTTTGGAAAAACGGAGTCCATTGAAAAGCGTTTCATTAAGTGCTGATTACCAAACAAATAAATCTTTTTATGAAAAAAATCAAAAAAAGGTTTGGAGAATCAAAAAAGAAACACTTATCTTTGCATCCGCTTTTACAAGCAGTTGTTCATTGAATCACGGTTGAAGAG
>JAOZQY010000348.1 GCA_029931975.1 Bacteroidales bacterium
ATGTGATTGTCAGTTACAGCCGCTTTTCCCTTACCACCATTACCGTGGTGGCCGTATATGTCCTTGTATTCCTGGGTATCTTTCATTTTGTTCGATCCCGATTGCTTACCCTGGCAGGAACGCAGCTGCATGGGAGACTAAAGACCCGGGTATTTACCGGCATGCTTAAAGGTCATGTGATGGCAGGGGAGCGCTCCTACGGCCAGGGCATGAATGACCTGGAGACTTTGCAGAATTATTTTTCAGGCAATGCCATCCTTCCCTTGTTTGATCTGCCCTGGGCTCCCTTTTATCTTATGCTGATCTATTTCATCCACCCCATACTGGGGGTCATTGCCACATCCGGGGCTTTGATCCAGGTCGGCATGAGTGTTATACAGGAACTTCTCATCCGGCGGTCCATGACCAATGCCAATACGTGGAATATGCAAAATCATCGGTTTATCAATGCATTTTTGCGAAATACCGAGGTGATCAACGGCATGGGAATGTCAAAGGCGGTTGCCGACTGGTTTGACCACAGCAACAGCAAGGTTATTTTGAATCAAACCCAAAGCAGCCGGTATGCCGGGGCTGTTCAGTCGATCATGAAGCCGATGCAGAATGTGTTCCAGGTGGCCATTTACTGCGCAGGGGCCTACTATGCCATGACCGAAGGGTTTTCCGTCGGGTTGATGGTGGCGGCATCCATTATCATGGGCCGGGGGGTTGCCCCGGTGATGCAGGCTGCTGCCACCTGGAAAATGACACTCCAGGCCAGACAGGCCTATGACCGGTTGTACCGGTTTGAACAGCTGTTGAACAGGGGCGCTCCTTCAATGCCGCTGTTTGATCCCAGAGGTCATTTCCGGCTGGAAAAAGCCTCCTATGCCGCAGGGGGCAGGTTCCTGCTGGCAGATGCAAACTTTGGCCTGAATCCGGGACAATTTCTTGGCATCATCGGACCCAGCGGGGCCGGCAAAACAACCCTGTGTAAATTAATGCTGGGGATTTGGCCCTGCAGCAGCGGAAACATCTATCTGGACGGCATGGATGCCTTTGAGTGGGACAAGGAAGTGAATGGCAGTCATTTCGGGTATCTGCCCCAGGAGGTTGAATTGTTTCCCGGCACCCTTGCTGAAAATATTGCAAGGCTGGGGCCCGTGAATATGGAAAAGGTGGAAAAAGCGTGTACCCTTTGCGGGATAATGCCGCTGGTGGAAAACTTGCCGGATCAGTTTAACACTGTTCTCGAAGGTGTGGGCGGAGCAAGACTTTCAGGGGGACAGACCCAGATGATCGGTATGGCAAGAGCTGTTTACGGTGATCCGTCCATACTGGTGCTGGACGAACCCACATCCAATCTGGATGAGCAGAGCGAAGGCATCATGCTGAATGTTTTGGCACAATTGAAACAAGAAGGCCGGACCACCTGTATCATGGTCACCCATAAACCCGAGCTTCTTCCCTCCATGGACACCATCGTCATGGTCAAACAAGGCCGGGTTGCCCTGGCCGGACCAAGGGATGAGGTGTTTGCAGCCCTGGCGGGGAAATCGGAGTCGATTCACCAGGAGACTTTGTGAAATATTTTTTAAACAAATGCCTTGTGTATTTCATATTTGCAGGTATTTTCAGTCTTTTTACCAATACTCTC
>JAOZQY010000148.1 GCA_029931975.1 Bacteroidales bacterium
TGAAAAGAACGAAGAGTATAATAACACAATCTTATCTTTTTCTTCTTTAGTAAGAATTTGAATGTTTTTCCTGGCACTTGTGATTTCTGGTAAGTATCTAAGAATTTTCTTGCAGATACCACTGGAATAATATTCGTTGCAAGCTTTCAAGATCCATGAAAGCCTCTTTCGAAATGTATAACCCCTTGTTTGTCTGCCTTCATCATCAATGAAAAAGTTTGTACATGCTTGGAGCGTGATCGTATCAAGAGTTTGAAATCCCTGTTGCTGCATGTCTCTGAAAAAGATTCTACCACAGGAAATAGTACTTTTGATTGTATTAAGGGCAAGGCCTTTTTTGCCGGTTCTTTTAGGGAATTATCAAGCTTTAAAGATTTCGGATTTCTATTGATACTTCCGGATAAGGGGAAGAAGGACCACTAAGAAGCGGTGATTCTTTACCTCTAAGGTGTTTATCAAAAAATGCCAACGTATACGCGCTGGTAATCTCGGCCATGTAAAATCCGTCAATTGGCCCCAGTAGGTCAAATAATTGGAAAAGTGGAGAAATGAAAGTATAATCAGAAAAGTTTGAGTGCATCGAACCGGCAACAATAATTCGGTATGTTGTACCAGTAATGCTATCAAGCATAAAATCGTTCATACCTACATTCATGCCATAATTATCTTCGCTGTACATCATCATAAACGGTCTTTCCAAAACTACATCATCAATGAAGTCTCCATATTGAGCTCCATCCATGTTTAGAGCAGCCTGGCAGCGGTCATCTAACAGACAAACCTGCCCTGCAGCTGCTCCGCCAAATGACATTCCAAAAACACCTATCCTGGCTAAATCCAGTTTCCCTGCAAAACGGTTATCCCCTAAATTCAGGTGTTCCAGTTCATCCATCACAAATATTGTGTCTTCTGCCCAAATATTAATACTTTCATTGGAGAGAGGTGATTTCTCGACCATTTTTCTGAACAAATTGTCCCGTGTGGTTGTATCAGTGCTAGCTTCTATCTGTTCATATAACAAATCGATTACTTCACTTGCATCCTCATCATCGATTGCAGCTAATCGCTCATTGCTGAAGGGAATAACTTCCCCATCGGGATAGATAACGGCAAGAGTTTCGTATGTATGGGCTATACTGAAAATGATATAACCATGACTTGCAAGTTCTTCCATTTGTGCGGTGTTTTGTGAGACAATTCCTGGTGTATACCCGGGAGAGAAAATTAATACCGGGTAGTCTGGTTCATCTGTTGCAATTAGAGCTTCCGGATAAGTATGAGTTTTGACCAGAGATAGATGATCAAATAAAAATGACGGCAATCCAAGAGTCCCAGCCAGCAGAGAACTATAGGTATGGGCATTCTCCCAATAGGGAGCTCTATTTTCATTAAAAGATGGATTAGCCGGATACCATACCTGTACTAATAATTCGCGTTTGTCATCTGGAATTGCTGTTAATATTTCTTCTCTATCAGTATCAATAAAATGATAGAATGTACTGCCGACAGCATATGGACCGCTCGGCTGCGGTAATTTGAAAACCGGAATAAGAATAGAAATTACTGAGGCAACAGCCAATATAAGCAAACAAAGAGAGGTTCCCAGTATATTTATAAAATGTCTGCCTTTGGGAAGATAAACAGCAGTTTGCCTCTTTATTTGTATTATGCTCAACAAAAGCAGGAAGCCTGCCAGGATATATGCTGGAACCATCTGCCAACGATACTTTTCAATAACCAGATGGAACAGAACAAATAGAACTGTTGTACCTGGTAAAAAATGAGTCCAGTATACCCGTTTTTCCATGGGTACTAAACGTACAACAAGTGTAATAAACAATGTGGACATGATTAATATTTCAAATAGACGCATAATGGTACTCCTTAGAATTGAAATTACTTAACAAATTAATCTGGCTCTGCCACTGCTTGCGGCACTCCTGACAGGGAGTTAGATTTTGAATTAAAAACCGAAACCCCCACAAGGCCAAGACCAACCACAAGTACTGCGGGAATAATTGCTAAATGTATATTAATGCCCCAAATGGCACTTGCAGACTGTTCTATTCTATCCGCTTTAAAACCTGTTAAATTATGAATCAGAAGAAATATTGGAACCTGCACCAAAGTAACAATCCTTGTAACGAAAGATACAACTCCATTATAAAAACCTTCCTGTCTGATGTGTGATTTTTTAGCCAGTTCATCGAGAACCTCCATCAGTATTAAACTATGGGAAATATTTAAAACAGTTGTTCCCGCACCTGCAAAAATACTAATCAATATGACAAAAATATTTATTTCCTCCATAAAACCCATTAAGAAAGTTGGTATACCAATAATGAAAATGCTTATAAGGTACAATTTCATTTTGGGGAACTTACTGCATAGCTTTATCGTCAGAGGTGCAACAACCAGCGCAGTAAGAATATAGGGGATATATAACAAGATCTCTGTATCCGGATCAGCTTTGACTACATATTTAATGAAATAAGGAATCGAAGCAATAAAAAATGCATCCCAAAGCAAAGTTCCCAGGAGCATGATAATGCTTCCGATATATTTACGATTAACCATACCTGTTTTTAATGCAATTCTAATATTATCTTTGAGCGAATTTTCCGGTTCCTTTTCATATTGTTCTAAAAGACTTTGTTCTTCACGACTATATTTAATTTGAAGCAGAAAAACTATTAAAACAACTCCGGAAAGAATAACAGCGCTTATAAAATAACTCATGGGGTTACCGTTTTCAATAATAAATGGAACTGCCACTAAAGCAATAACGATACCAACCATACGATAGATTACACCAGTAGCCACATTTTTACGTCTTTCCTGCTTTTGAGAGAATTTTACGTTTCTGAGCGCCATATAACTCGAACCTAATAATGTATAACCAGCTTCAAAAATTAACAAGATAAAAATTAAATAAAAGAAAGTACTCCATTTAGACTGTGTAACAGGTAGAAATATGAACGGGAATACCAGGATTAATACAAGAAAACCTAACATGATCCAGGGATACCTTTTACCCCATCTTGATGTAAAATGATATTTTTTATCACTGATAGATCCCATAAGGGGGTCATTTACGGCATCCCAAATTGTAAACAGAATCATCACTGTTCCCAAAAGCAGAGGGTCAAATAAAATTTCTGTTTCATAAAAAATTACAATACGTGAGGCAAAAAACAACGGGATCAGACTTATTATCAATGTTGTGCTCGAAAACAACACGATATTCGCCGTTGAATGTGAATTCGGGGCAGATAATTTTCCATTTACATTGTTCATAATTAAAAATCTCCTTTTTGAGTAATAGAAATACTTTCTAACGTTTTCAAATATTCAGAATCGAAATCAGCTCCATGTCCCGGTGTATCAGTTAAGGTGATCTTACCACCTTCGTAAGTAACGCCTCCTATTACAGGATCCTCGGCAAGAAATAAAGCTGCATCCAAATCGGCGAATTCTATATTGGGAAACGCTGAAACCAGGTGTGCGGCGGCACTCATTGCCAGATTGGTTTCATCCATACTGCCGATCATGCACTTAATCCCGGCGCTTTCTGCAACAGCATTGATTTTAAGTGCTGTGTGAATCCCACCGGATTTTGCCAGCTTGATATTGAAATAGTCACAGACTTCCATCGAAGCCAGCCGATAAGCATCATGGTGGTCAAAAAGAGATTCATCGGACATGATGGCAATGGGACTATGTTCGTGAACATATTTAAGAGCTCTATTATTCCAATGGGCAACAGGTTCTTCACAGAACTGGATGCTGAAGGGAACCAATGCCTGCAAAATCCGGATTGCCGTGACCTGATCCCACCCCTGATTGGCATCAATTCGGATTAGAGTTTTTTCTCCTATGGTTTCCCTGATAGCCCGGATTCGTGCTACATCATCATCGAAGTTGGTTCCCAGTTTAACTTTAATCGATAGAAATCCCTGTTCGACATATTTCAACGCCTGTTGGGCCATCTTTTCGGGCGAGGCCAGACCAACGGTCATATCGGTCTGAAGAGTCCTTTTTTCTCCACCCAGAAGAGCATATAGGGGCAAACCGGCCTTTTTTGCCAGTAAATCATAGAGAGCTATATCAAAGGCACTACGGATGGTGCTGTTGTGAACAAGAAAACTATCTATCTCCTTCATTCGTGCTTCAACAGCCAGTGGGTTTTTTCCCATAATGAGCGTCCCTAATAATTGGGCAGCCTCAAAATCCATCGCCTGCGAATCTCCGGTAACAGATGTACCGGGGCATCCTTCACCAACACCGTATAACCCTTCGCTTGAATGTATTTTAATAATAATATTGTCAGCATGGTCAAATAAACCAAGAGATGTTCCATAGGGAATGGCAAGTGGAATACTTAACTTGTAAATATCAATTTTTGTAATTGCAGGTACCATCAACGAGTCCCCTTATTCTGCCGTACATGAATGCGTTTAGCGGCTCTCAACCACCCTATGGATCCATCAGTACGACGAATTATATCGACTCTTGCCCCCTTAAATACGCCATCTGCAACGAATAGGGAGTCTTTCATGATCAAATTTAAGGTCATAGAAGGAGGAGAGGAAAGCGGCTCTCCGTCTCCAGTCAGATGATCCTGTTTGAACTTAATCCTGCTAACCAGTTTTCCTCCCTCCATTACAAGTTCCACATCCATATAGGGTCGGGAGTAAAGACCGGTATATTCTTCTAATACTCTTTCCTCTACGTCTATCGGTTCCGGATCGGATGCTTCCAGTCCCAGATATTTTTTAAGAGCCAGATCGGAAATAACTTCGGCAAAATACTCTCCCATATCGCCATTGGTCATAACAGCAAAGGCAAAATCCCGTTCCGGTATGATAACCAGCAGAGCAGCCTGTCCTGTCGTATCACCGGAATGCCGTATCTGCCGTTCTCCATCAATGCTGTTTACATGCCAGCTCAACCCCCACGAGTCATATCCCGAAATCGGGACTTGTGGTGTCTGCATATAAGATAGTGATTCCTGAGTTAGTAATCGGGTTCCATCAGATGCCCTGCCATCTCCTATATGGAAACGTGCATATTGGAGTAAATCTTCGATATCACAGATAATACCGCCTTGAGGATTACCAGAACGCTCAATCGACCAGGGATGAGCAATCCGGGGACCATTATCAGAGGCTAAATGACCAACGGAAAAACATTTTGTTATCACTTCACCGGGGTTAAAAAATGAGTTTGTCAGACCCATCGGTTCCAGAACAAGCTCCTGTAAAGCCATTTCATAGGTTGTACCAGTAGTAACTTCTATAAGTCGACCCAGAACAGAAAAGGCGGAATTATTATATGAAAAAGTTCTGTTGAGTGGAATCAATTGTTCTAATGAGTCCATATCCGCCACATATTTAGCCAGAGCATCATCACCGTTACCTGTATCGTGAAAAAAGTCACCCACCCATCCACAGCTATGGGTAAGTAAATGGCGAATAGTCACTTGAGAAGCGGTTGTTTCATCATCCACTTTAAAATCCGGCAAATAGGTACGCACAGTCGCATCTAAAGCCAGCTTTCCCATCTCTATCAGACGCATAACAGCTGTTCCCGTAAAAGTCTTGGTAATCGAACCTATCTGAAAAAGGGTTTTTTCTGAAACAGGCTGGGGGTGATCGACGTTAGTCACGCCAAAACCAGCTGAACGGGTTATTCCTTTGTAATAAACTCCGATGCTGATACCGGGAATACCCCAGTCTGTCATATTGTCTTTTACGAAGGAACACAAACCTGTAAAATCCGTTTCTTGATTATTGGACATCTTTCTTACTCCTTTAGTATCTCAGAATCTATTTCCAGCGATCCGGCAGGGACAATCGGTAAAGAGATGTGAGATGGAAATATAGTATTTCGATATATTTGCAC
>JAOZQY010000149.1 GCA_029931975.1 Bacteroidales bacterium
ATCCGGGGGGAATGGCAGAGTACTGTCCGGTCTTTTCTGAACACGTTCATGAATTGCCAGGAAATATAAGCGATGAGCAAGCGACATTTCTCGACCCCCTTACTGCTGCACTTCATGCGGTGGATGTAGCAAAGCCTGAAATTCTTAATAGGGTGCTTGTACTGGGTGCCGGTCCAATCGGAATGATGATCGCCCAGTTAGCCAAAGTTTACGGAGCATCGGAGACTTTCATTACGGATATTTCAGATGACAATTTACATATTGCCAGCAATTTAGGCGTCGATCATGTCTTAAACGTTTCCAGCTCAAAGCAAACCATTGCTGATCTCGTGAAGACGAAGACCGGTGGTTTAGGCGTGGATCGGGTGTTTAACACTGTTGGATCACAGGATAGTATTGTTGAATCACTTGACCTGTTGAAGAACGCCGGTACAGTCGTTCTTCTGGCCACAAAAAATAAGGAAATTAGCTTCCCGGCCCTGTTGCTCAGTGGAGAGAGGTCCATCAAGACATCGACGAATGCGATGTATACAGATTTTCCAAGGGCCATCGGATTGCTTGCGAGTGGCCTGGTCAGCGTAGATCCGATGATAAGCCACCGCTTCGATCTTTCCGATGGTGTCAGGGCATTTGAAGCCGCATGTAACAAGGCACAATCCCAGGCAATTAAAATCGTCCTTAACTGCGAATCATGAAACTGAAAAACAGAGTGGCTCTGGTCACCGGATCCAGTCGGGGTATTGGCAAGGCTATTGCATTGGGACTGGCTGGTGAGGGCGCCAGTGTAATCGTTCACGGCCCATTGGATTCAAAGGAGTTGAATTCATCATTCGAGCAAGTTAAAGCACTTAGTCCTCATTCGATTAAGATTGAGGCCGAGCTATCAGACAGCAAGGCTATATCCGGGATCTTTGAAACCATAAAGAATACCTTTGGTCGTCTGGACATTTTGGTCAATAATGCAGCCACTCAGAAACCAGACCACTTTCTGGATATGAAAGAAGAAGATTGGGATCATGTGCTGGCAGTCAACCTAAAGGCTCCATTTCTCTGTGGGCAACATGCCGGACGGATCATGCGTGACAATGGAGCTGGGAAAGTAATTAATATCAGCTCTGTACATGCTTTCGACGTCAGGCGAAACTATGCCCATTACAGTTGTTCGAAAGGCGGACTGGAAACCCTGACCAGGAGTATGGCCCTGGAGTTGGCAGAATATAATATCCAGGTCAACTCGCTGGTCCTTGGTGCCATTGCAACAGACCTTACGCCCCCTGACAGGAGTGCAAAGTTAATCAGTGCCATTCCTGCCAAAAGAGTGGGTGAGACCAGTGAAATTGCCCATCTCGTTGTGTTTCTGAGTTCGGATGGCTGTGATTTTATGACCGGCGCAAGTATAACTGTTGATGGTGGTACAACACTGGGTTTCTGTGCAAGCAGGCCTGATCTGTAATTATTGTATAATATCAGAGTATGATAAAATATACTATTCTTGTTATCTTTACACTGATATCCTCCACGTCATTCACAAGAAAGCCCACAGATTGAAATATTAAAACCATGTCCGGACCACAACTTTCCACTCATCAATCGATGAGGATATCAACAATCAGCAGGGTAATTAAAGTCCTTCAGACAGGTGCCGCCAGTAAAAGTGAAATATTAAGAAGCACGCAGCTCTCATGGGGGTCGTGCAGCAGCATCATTAATATGCTGAATGAACGAGGTATATTAATCAAGGAGAAGGATGGGGAAACCTCCGGAAGGGGAAGAAAGACCTTCACCTATTCATTTAACAGCAAGGAGTATCTTCTGTTTGGAATGGAGATCAGGGCAAAGGAGATATTGTGTTCTATCATTAATTTTGGGAAGCAGGAAATATTCAGACAGACCTTTCCAACCAGGGAACCTATTGCTGTGAATAATTTGTCCGGATATGTTTCAAAAGCCTTTATCAATGCTCTATTGGAGAGTTCTGTAAAACCGGAGCAAATACTGGGTATTTCATTTGCTGTTGCAGGAGGAGTAGATGTAAAAAATCTGAGGTGGGTTTACACTCCCCGGATCCGAGGTATTAACAACTTAAATTTCAGAGAACTAATCAGGATTCTACCGGAGATTAATTATTTGCATGTTGAGCATGATATTCATGCGCAGGCGGCTTCTGTTATTAACGCCAGGAGCTGGGATGATGATAATTATGTGTTTCTGCACATTGGCAGGGGGATATCGATGTCCATATACAACAATGGACTTTTACTGGGGCATCGTGGATTTTCGGGAGAGATTGGTCATATTCCTGTTCCTTCCTGCGACATGGATGAGGTAAAAAATGTTGAATCTGCCATTTCAGTGAAAGGCATTTTGGCCTTTATAAATTCCCATTTCAGTCTCAATTTGACAGATCTGTCTGCGTTAACACCTGAAATTATAAACAATGAAGAGGTCATAGAACATATCCTGAAAGTTCTGGAATATGTTTTGATCGTTGCCACAAATATTATCGACCCGAAAACCATTATAGTGGGTGGCCCTTCTATCGAACCTTTTTATGACATTTTGCGAGACAGAATAGAGGAAACCATCAGATATAAGACCTGGGTTGGTGGACCGGAAGATATAAAATGGTATCACAATGATGACATGTTTGGGGCTTATGGAACCATTTTAAATGCAAGTGAAATGATGATTAGCAGCTACATTGAGGACCATCTAATATGAGATATTACACAGGTATTGAGATCGGAGGCACAAAACTACAACTCATTGTTGGAGATGAACAATTGAATATTGTTGAGCATTTTCGCTTTGATGTGGACAGGGAAAAGGGTGCCGCGGGGATACGGGAACAAATTGAAAGTACATTAAAAAATGAGATTCTGGAAAAATACAGACCCGTTTCAATTGGTGTAGGTTACGGCGGTCCGATTGATCATATTACAGGAAAAGTAAGGGTTTCACATCATATTGGTGGCTGGTCAGGGTTTGAATTGTCTTTATGGCTCCAGAATATATCCGGAATACCGGTAAAGGTTGATAATGACGCAAATACAGCATCCCTGGGTGAAGCTATCAAGGGTGCTGGTCAGTTTTACGATAAAGTCTTTTACGTTACACTTGGGAGCGGAATGGGAGGTGGATTTGTTATTGGAAAAGAGCTATTTCATGGGAATAAGCCGGGTGAATCAGAAATAGGACTGGTCATGTTTGATAAATCCGGGGCCAATTTTGAGTCTCGTTGTTGCGGATGGGCAGTGGATGCAAAAGTACGCCAATATGTAGCTGATCATCCTGAAACTACACTTGCGCAATTGGCAGGTACAAGCGGGAAATCTGAAGCACAGTTTCTTCTGCCTGCCATCCAGCAGGGGGATGTCGGTGCAATTCAGATTCTTGAATCTACAGCAGATGATCTGGCTTTTGGCCTGTCGCATGTTGTACACCTGTTTAATCCTGAAATTATGATCATCGGGGGAGGATTGTCATTGATCGGTGATCCCTTGTTAGAAATTGTAAAAAAACATATTGGCAAATACCTGACAAAAGCATTTCAACCAGGACCTGAGATTAAACTGGCTTCATTAGGTGAAGATGTGGTTGGCATAGGAGCTCTTCTGCTGGCAAAAGCAGCATCAGAAAAATAGTAATGAAATTCATAGAAAGGAAATTATCATGCATAGCTGGATTCAAAATTATTTAGAAAATCACAAAAAGGTAATCGATGGGATGCCTGTTGAGAAAATTGATATGTTGATCGCCCTCTTTAAGGACGCCAACCGGGAGGAGAAGCAGATTTTTATTTTTGGAAATGGAGGGAGTGCTGCTTCGGCTTCACACTTCGCCACAGATCTGGGAAAAGGAGCCTCTGATAAGGTGTCAAAGCGGTTTAAGTGTTTCTCATTAAATGAAGCTACAGCGTGGATGACTGCCATTGGGAATGACTATTCCTATGAAGATATTTTTGTTCATCAAATGAAGAATTTTGCCAAGCCTGGTGATATTGTTTTTACAATGAGCGTGAGTGGCAACTCGCCTAACCTGGTGAAGGCGGTTGATTGGGCAAATACTGAGGGGCTTCATACCATTGCATTGGTGGGTGGTAAGCGTGGACGTCTGGCTGAAATTGCAGGTGATGTTGTGGTCATCGATTCGACACATTACGGACATGTGGAGGATGCCCATATGCTTATTGTTCATTTGTTGACCTATGCTTTCATGGAGAATCCGCAACTAATAGATTCATAAACGATGATACGCTAACAAAGGAATTAAATACTTTGAGCAAAACAGCTCAATAGTATTCACCGTATTTTCGTAATTAGCTGAATTCTGCATATATGAGAGATCTGACGCTTGTCCTTGCTGATGACGATGCTCCCGGTATCACCGGCCTGCCAAAATACTTTAAAGGGAATGGCTATCATACCATTTCAAATGGCAAAGTATTTCATCATTATGAAAGGGATGGTGCAGGAGGATGGTCGGAAATGCCCTGGCACCCGAACGGCTGGGTGGAGACCCCCTGGTATCCGAAGGGAAACTGGGCGAATTATCTGAAGGAGGAGAATCTCCTGTTGAGAGATGAGTTTACATATGGTCAGGCTTATGAATGTACCGATGTTCCTGATAAGGCCTATTTTGATGGAGCTATTGCTGAAAAAACCATTGCTGATCTACACCGTGTAAGTATAATAGAGAAGCCCTTTTTCCTGGTAGCTGGTTTTAGAAAACCACACCTGCCTTTTAATGCCCCGAAGAAGTATTGGGACATGTATGAGCGGAGTGAAATTGATCTGGCAGATAATCCTTTTAAGCCAGACAGTGCCCCGGAAGCTTCACTGACCTATCTATGGGAACTCAATAATTATGTGGGTATTCCAAAAGATCCCCCTGTTCCAGATAGCCTGGCAAGGACACTGATTCATGGCTATTATGCCTGTGTGAGCTATGTGGATGCACAGGTAGGAAAAATTCTGACAGAGCTTGATAGCCTTGGATTAAGAGATAACACCGTCGTCCTGTTAATCGGTGACCATGGCTGGCACCTTGGAGAGCACGGACTCTGGAGTAAATTTACCAATTTTGAAGAATCCTTAAGATCACCTATGATTATTTCGGCGCCCGGGTTGACTGCCGGCCAGGCCTCCTCAGGACTGGTTGAATTTGTTGATCTCTATCCAACACTTTGCGAACTGTGTGACCTGCCGGGCCCTGAACATCTTGAGGGTACAAGTTTGGTTCCCCTGCTGGACGATCCGGACAGCCAATGGGAAGAAGCTGCTTTCAGTCGTTCCCGTGATGGCGCATCTGTAAAGACCGATCGCTACCGGTATACCGAATGGACAGATGACGATGGAGAAGTATATGCCAGGATGTTGTATGATCACCAGCTTGATCCCAGTGAGAATACAAACATTGCAGAATTACCCGGGAGCAAGCAACTTGTAGAAGATTTATCCAAAATGCTTGAGATAAATATGGAATAATGGATAGTCCCAGAAAGCGCATTATTGATACAATTGAGTTTAGTTCATTACCGGCTCCCTCTCCCGGAAGCATTAACAGTGAGGGAAAGTACTATGAAATCATCAGGGATGAATGGGGGACAGAGTGGGAATACCTGATTTTCGGAGTTACCGGTCATCCCAAAAACTATCCGTTTGGAAGCTGGGAAGAGGCTCTGGATTATAGTTTTCCGCCTCCGCTGATTACGGTTCCTGAAAAGGATGAGGTCATCAATCACAGGGACAGCTTTTTTGTTTTTTCAGGCTGGACTTCCATTTTTGAAAAGCTTCATGCCCTGCGTCCCTTGGACGAAGTGTTAATGGATATTCTTACCGGAGACAAATATCTTATTTCCTTCCTCGACAGGATGGTTGAAT
>JAOZQY010000150.1 GCA_029931975.1 Bacteroidales bacterium
CGGGGAAATGAAGAAAAACGCAGGGAAAGCGAAAGCATTGTTTCCGGGTTAATCCAAGAACTCGGCGGCAGTGTAATTTCGCAGTGCGTGATTACCTCCATTGCTTACCATTCAGTTCTGGGGGAAATCCCGGCACAAACAGCTCTGCGAATTCTTGAGCAGCCGGAAGTTGATCTGATCAAATGTGAAAACATCATGTTCTTCAGACCAACCGGCCAGATGGCCACGGGAAAAGAGCCGGTTGAAGGTGACATCACCGATTGCACAGTTTCTTCAGAGGAGCAACCTGCAGGCGATCCAATTGTAGCAGTGCTTGATGGACTGCCGCTTGAGAACCACAGACTTCTTGCCGGGAGGCTGATTGTGGACGATCCTGACGACTGGGCCTCGGAATATCCTGCCATCGATCGCCAGCACGGCACGGCCATGACCTCGCTTATTGTTCACGGCGATCTTAACGAAGGCTCCAACCCTTTAAGCAGGCCTGTATATGTCCGGCCGATTATGAAGCCGACGGCTTGGCACCAATCGCCTCGTCCTGAACAGGTTCCTGATGATGTTCTTTTTGTCGATTATATTCACAGAGCCGTGAAACGGATAATGGAAGGCGAAGGGGATGACGAGGCTGTGGCACCTACGGTAAAAATTATCAATCTGTCCATAGGCGATCGCGCCAGGCACTTCTCTCAGGTGATGAGCCCGCTTGCAAGGCTGCTGGATTGGCTCAGTTCAAGATATAATTTGCTGTTTGTCATTAGCTCAGGAAATCATCCCGAACCAATCGATACAGGCATGTCCAGCCGTGAGTTTGAAGCCTTAAATGCCAGTGAACGTGAAGCTCTGATCACAAAGAAAATTTACGAAGATGCCCGACACCGAAGGTTGCTATCTCCTGCAGAAAGCATTAATGGACTGACTGTTGGAGCGTTTCATCAGGATAACTCTCAAAACGGTTCGATAGGCTATCTTGTGGATGTCTTTGAATCGGCTCTCCCAAGCCCGGTGTCAGCATTTGGTTCTGGTTATCGACGAGCAATTAAGCCGGATCTTTTGTTTTCGGGTGGTCGGGTACTATACAGTCAATCTTTAGGATCAGGTAATGTTTCTCTTCAACTAAGTAATAGAAGAATCGCACCAGGGAATCAAGTGGCCGCCCCAAGTGCCCAAGCAGGTGAATTGAATAAGAGCCAGTTTTGTTGCGGAAGCAGTAATTCTGCAGCATTGACCAGCCGCGCTGCGAGCATTTGCTATGATTATCTGGCAACGATATTTTCCGAGCAGGTTCCGGACGCTGATTTCGCGACTTTCAGTGTTCCGCTTCTTAAAGGCTTGCTGGTGCATGGTTGCAGCTGGAATGAATTGGGAAGCAGACTGGATGAACTGTTAAGAACCGATGATAACGGCAGGCAGATAAAAAATTGGATATCGAGATGGGTTGGATATGGAGTTCCTGATCTTCAAAAGGCATTGGGCTGTAATGAACAACGGGCAACTCTCTTGGGGTTTGGACAGTTAAACGATGGAGAGGCTCATGTCTATAACCTGCCATTGCCGCCATCATTAAGTGCTCGGCGTGAATGGCGTAAATTCACTGTCACACTTGCATGGCTTTCACCCGTGGCATCGACTACGCAACGTTATCGGGAAGCCCAGCTTTGGTTTGACTTTGAAGACGGGAAAAAATCACGCGAGAAACTGAATGGCAAACTCCGTGTAAGCGGTATTGACAGTGACAGCGATGCAACCCGAAGAGGAACCGTTCAGCATGAAGTCTTCGAAGGGGAAAGCGCCGTCGCCATTTCTGCTGGAGATACTCTCCAGATAAAAGTGAATTGCCGTAAGGATGCCCGGAAGATCGAAACTCCGGTTGCGTATGGTCTCGTTGTTTCTCTTGAGGTGGCCGAAGGTGTCAATTTACCAATCTACAATGAGATCCGTACTCGGATTGTACCTGCAGTTGAAATACGTGCGGGAGGGCAAATCTAATGGAATCATTATTTTCAAATATAAAAAGATAGCTCATGACTGGAATCAAGCCATGGGCTGTTGGCCCGTTTGAAATGCTCTATCATGCGGAAACACATTTTCTCAAAGGAGAAGATTTTGATCGCAGGATTGCTCTTATCTCTTTTGATAATGCCATTGAGGTTGCCATAACCACCTATCTTGCGCTCCATCCCATTCAACGTGGACAACGCCAATACCAACGAACAGATATCGAGAACTGGCAAAAAAATTACCACACCAAACTGGACTTCTTTTATCAGGAAGTCAGCACACGAAGCCTTACTGAACTGGTAGAAAAAGCGGATATCATTTTTTACCACCAGAACAGAAATGACCAATACCATAGTGGCGGTGCCGGAGTTCCTGAGCTTCATAAACTTGAAGGGATTCGTGAGGCTGCGATCTGGGTTTTCAGCATCCTTTTTGATGTTGCGGATACCGATGCCATTCTGCGGGAAAAAGTCGAAGCTGAAAAACGGAAAGAGAATGCTCATATCCGTGAAGTGGAAAAGGATCGCGCCATAGATGCTGAACACGGTATGACCGATATCGCGGGGATATCCTATTACACCAGTGAAATTCTATTTAATATAGACTATCAGGCATACAAAGAAATCGGAGAAGAACTGTTGTCTTTACAGGAGCCTGATGAAGAAAATACGGAGGACTCCTGATGACCACCATGACCGAAAATATCCTCGAAGAAACATGTCTCTACTGGTTTGAGGAACTGGGCTGGAACAGGATTCATGGTCCTGATATCGCACCTGATACTCCCGATGCCGAGAGAGAAAATTATTCAGAAGTCATTCTTAAAGGGCGGCTGCGAACTGCACTGGAAAGAATCAATCCGGATGTTCCTGCTGTGGGCATTGATGAGGCAGTAAAAAAGCTGTCAGTAACAGACTCTCCTGACCTTTTGGTCAATAACCGCAATTTCCATCGGCTGCTGACAGATGGGATCGATGTTGAGGTACCTGCAAATGATGAATATGGTGGTATCCGTCACCTGAAAGTCTGGCTGCTCGATATTGAAGATATTGAAAACAATGACTGGCTGGCACTTAACCAGCTTACGGTGATTGAGAAGTCCGCCGCCGGGCAGGCAGAAGTGAACCGCCGTGCGGATGTGGTTCTTTATCTGAACGGACTGCCGGTTGCGGTGCTGGAATTGAAAAACCCCGGTGACGAAAATGCCACTATTAAACACGCCTTCAATCAGCTGCAAACGTATAAGAAGGATATCCCTTCACTTTTTACCACCAATGAACTGCTGGTAATATCCGATGGAATTCTGGCAAGGTCAGGTACGCTGACCAGCGGGTGGGATCGCTTCATGCCCTGGCGGACTGTTTCCGGGGAAGATGTTGCGCCCAAGGGAACGCCTGAACTTGAAACGCTGATACGCGGTCTTTTTAATCGGCACTATTTCCTTGATTACATTCTGAACTTTATTGTTTTTGAGGATGACGGATCGAACCTGATAAAAAAAGCCGCTGCCTATCATCAATACTGGGCAGTGAACAAAGCATTGGCCTGCACATTATCGGCCTGCGGCATTGATGGTGACCCGACCAAACTCATCGGGCGTTTCCCGGAAGAACAAAATCCTTTGGAAGTAAGGGAAGACGCTCTCGTCTATGGAAAGGGAACAAAGCATTTCGACGGGAAGCGAATCGGGGTTGTATGGCACACTCAGGGTAGCGGCAAAAGTCTCTCCATGACCTTTTACGCAGGAAAGGTTGTCAGGCATCCCGATATGGGTAACCCCACCCTTGTGATCATTACCGACCGGAATGATCTTGACGATCAGCTTTTCGGGACTTTTGCGGGCTGCAAAGACCTGCTTCGTCAGTCACCTGTTCAGGCCGGGAATCGTGCACATTTACGGGATTTACTGAAAGTGGCATCCGGTGGAATTGTATTTACAACGATTCAGAAATTCATGCCCGATGAACGGGGAGGTGAACATCCGCTTCTTTCAGATAGAAACAATATTGTGGTGATTGCTGATGAGGCGCATCGGAGTCAATATGATTTCATTGATGGCTTTGCCCGGCATCTTCATGATGCTTTGCCCAATGCTTCGTTTATTGGTTTCACCGGTACGCCCATTGAAAGCGATGACAGAAGCACACCTGCTGTATTTGGCGATTATATAGATAAATACGACATTTTAAGAGCGGTTGAAGATGGTGCAACAGTGCCGATTTATTATGAAAGCCGACTTGCCAGGATTGAATTGAATGACGCCCTGCTTTCAGAAATAGATCCTGAGTTTGAGCAGATTACCGAAGCGGAAGAAGAGGCCGGTAAACAAAAGCTGAAAACAAAATGGGCTGCGCTGGAGGCCATGGTGGGTGCTGAAGACCGGATAAAACTGGTGGTCGGTGATCTGGTACAGCACTTTGAGAAAAGACTCGATACAATGGATGGCAAAGCCATGGTTGTATGTATGAGTCGCCGAATTTGTGTGGATATGTATAATGCGCTGAGAAAAATCAGACCGGACTGGCACAGTGAAAACGACTCTGATGGATTTATGAAAATTGTTATGTCCGGATCAGCGTCTGACCACATTGACTGGCAACCGCACATACGTAACAAAGCCGGGCGTGAAGATTTAGCCAAAAGGTTTAAAGACCCGGGCAGCACTCTTAAGCTGGTTATTGTTCGTGATATGTGGCTGACCGGATTTGACTGCCCAAGCCTGCATACCATGTATATCGACAAACCGATGGGTGGTCACAATCTTATGCAGGCAATTGCCCGGGTAAACCGGGTATTCCGTGATAAACCCGGTGGTCTCGTTGTTGACTATATAGGTTTGGCGGACTCATTGAAAAAAGCTCTTGCCAATTACACGGCCAGCGGAGGTAAGGGAGATGCAACAGTCGATCTGGAACAGGCAGCTACCGTCCTGATGGAAAAGTACGAAGTTGTGCACGATATGATGCATGGCTTCGATTATCACGGGGTCATCCGTGACATACCTGAAAAAAGAATCTCCGGTATCACACAGGCCATGGAGTTTATTCTCGGGCTTGAAGATGGGAAAAAGCGATATCTTCCTGCAGTGTCAGCGTTAACCAAAGCTTTTGCACTTGCGGTTCCTCATGAAAAAGCACTCCAGATTCGAAATGATATCGGCTTTTTTCAGGAAGTCAGAGCGGCACTTGTCAAGGCTACTGGTGATGAACAGGGAAGAACCCCTGACGAACTTGATTCCGCAATTAAACAATTGGTTTCCAGAGCTGTTTCCGGAGCTGAGGTAGTAGACATTTTCGAAGCGGCTGGAATGGATAAACCGGACATCTCAATTCTGTCTGATGAGTTTCTGGAAGAGGTTAAAGCTCTTCCGCAGAAGAACCTTGCGCTTGAGCTGTTAAAGAAACTGATCAATGACGAGATCAAGACCAGATCCAGAAAGAATGTTGTTCAGGCCAGGTCGTTTGCAGAAATGCTGGAACAAGCTGTTAAGAAATATCAGAATCGGGCAATCGAAGCTGCAGAGATTATTCAGGAGCTTATTGAATTAGCAAAGGAACTTAGAAAATCAGAACAGCGTGGTGAGAGCCTCGGATTAACCGAAGATGAAGTGGCGTTTTATGACGCACTTGCCGATAACGGAAGTGCAAAGGATATGATAGGTGATGATAAACTCCGTACTATCGCTCAATTGTTGGTAGATCGAGTTAAGCGCAGTATTTCCATTGATTGGACGCTGCGGGAGAATGCCAGGGCACAGATTCGCGTGATGGTCAAAAGGATACTACGCCAATACGGTTATCCGCCGGATCTTCAGAAAGCAGCCACAGAGCTTGTGATTGAACAGGCCGAAGTACTCTGTAAGGAGTGGAGCGTGGAATGAA
>JAOZQY010000349.1 GCA_029931975.1 Bacteroidales bacterium
TATTTTTTTCATCCAGGATACCCCATCTCCAACCCTGATGGTGTAGGACCCCTCCCTAAACACTTTGGGGCGAAACACTCCACCTTTTATGCGGAGTGTGTAGACCACCTTATCGTCAGCCTCGTTTACTACCTGGACCACAGGATTACTTATTCCCTTGATAACCAGCGCCGGGAGCCAGGCAACAGCCTTTCTTCCATAATTATCCTCCTGCCCGATGGTGATTGGCCACCCTGGAAACTGTTTTGCAGCGCCTGAACTTACATCCACCCCTCTGGGCCAGCACTCCATGGTGATGGTCCTTTCGTTTTTATTGAAGCGAATGATTCCGTATCCAGCCGCCAGCTTTCCCCAATAGCCATCCTCTCTCCACTTTGAATAGAGTGCATTGTTCTCGTCCGGATTGGCATAGGCATACATGGTGATCTTGTTATGAAATCCATCCAGATAGTTACCTGTGTTTTCCAGTGTGTTATTTACCGGGTCTACACCCTCCTGCAGCGGGAGCCATTTCCGGGGGTAGAAGTTGACGATCGAAGGAACACAGAATGAAAAACCGGCATCCCCCCATTCATCAATCCCATGGTGCACCACCGTTGCCAGATGCTGGTCCCCGCCTATCATAAAAGCAAAAGATTTCCGAATCTCCTCCAGGGCCCTGTTCCGGCCCGACTGTGGCCAACCGTTTGAATCCATATCAGCTGTAATCCTCTCTCCGTAATGGATGTGTGCTGCGTTGGCAAAGATGGTCTGTGAAAGGACCGCTTTCATCTCTGTCCCTTCCCACTCCTCACCCCACTCCCTGAGGAATCTCAGCTGTCGTTCGCCCAGAAGTATGGCTCCTTCCACATCTACCAGGGCAGGATCGTAAGAGGGATCAGTGATATGATCAGGCCGGGGGCCCTGCTGAGGAACCAGTCCGTTCGGACCAGATTTAAACTTCCGGTCCTCGATGATTGCAAAATCCACTCCTCCAATATTTAAAGAGGTATAATAGGTACCGATATTCTGCTGAACCGGGGTTGGATCAAAAGGGTCGGGCAGATTGGAGGTCTGGGCCCTTTCCACCTCTCGAACATATGCCGCAGGCATAAAGTATCCGCCATCGTTTCCATGAATATATCCAGAAACCTTGCCACCAGCACCCCACAGATTCTGCTGACCCACATCATGGTCATCCGGAATGCAAATAGTAGGCCGGTCCCTGATAATCTCCCCGAACTGCCGGCCAAACAACAACCAGGCAGCCAGGTGGTACTCATGATCATAGGACTGATCGCCCGAAAAGAAGAGTAGATCCGGATCCTGTTCTTTGATGTTTGCAATGATATCCGGGCGCATGGTTCTGTCATTCCGTGAATTTCCGGTAAATGCCGCTACCACAATCTCCTTTTTCTCTATGGGATCCTTTCGAATGGTTCCATAGAAAAATGCATGTTCTCCATGCGCAGCACGATACTGCACATCCCGGGAGCTATCCCAGTTCTCAATCCTGAACAGGGCTGTCCAGCTACGGGCATCATCCGGTCCTTGATAGCTGTTTTCGCACACCTTAACCCTGGCAATCTCCCTCCAGCTCTCGTCATCTTTGATTTCAAGCCGTACAAACCGG
>JAOZQY010000350.1 GCA_029931975.1 Bacteroidales bacterium
CTGGCCGGGATGCAGGCCGATCCGGAATCTCCCGGATACAAACACATTATTTTCAAGCCTCAGCCGGTCGATCAACTTAAGCATGTTACCTACACCAATATCACACCCTATGGAGAGGCAGGAATAGCATGGGAAAACAGTGCACAATCACTCTCCATGAACCTGACTGTTCCGGTAAGTTGCCATTCAACCATATACATTCCGGCCCAGAACCCGGATAATATATATGAGAGCGGGAAGAAGCATTATAAAGTTCCCGGATTAGAAATGCAGGGAGTAGAGAACGGATATGTTGTCTTTAAAACAGGCAGCGGGGATTACCAGTTTGAGGTAAAAAGAGAATAGTTCAGTTATTTTATTTAAAACAAAAAATATATCTTTTAATACTTATATCAATAAAATTAAAATTAAAAAAACGACAACCTCCGGATTACATCTACATGTTCTGATTATCATTGCGTTATTTCTGTTCAGCAACATCAAATCTCAAACTGCCCTTGATGATATCACAACTATAAGGCAGGGCGTAAAGTCAAAACGGATCAGTAGTTATGATCGTACAGGCGGAAACAATGATCGATTTGAAAACATTATGCCGGGTGAGACCAGAACCATTGCCGAAATTGAAGGAGCCGGAGTGATCAATCATATCTGGATCACAACTGCTCCGGAAGCACCTGTGTTGAATCGTTCAGATGTTATTATTCGAATGTACTGGGATGGTAATGAATATCCTTCGGTCGAAAGCCCCCTTGGCCCCTTTTTCGGACAGGGTTGGAATGAAACATACTCTTGGGCCTCTCTTCCCCTGGCTGCATCACCAGTGAAAGGGAATGCGCTGGTTTCTTATTTTAAAATGCCCTTTGCAAAAGGAGCCAAGATTGAGATTGAGAACCAGGCCGATGTGAAGATTACAGCCTTTTATTACTATATTGATTATCTCGAGCTGGAACAAGCTGCAGAAAATATGGGATATTTTCATGCATGGTACAATCAGGATATTACTGAAGCCCCTCCCGAAGGAGAAAATGAATCTGGAATGCTTACTGCTGAATATGGCGAAGCTATAGGTGAAAATCCCAAAGGAGAAAGAAATTATAAGATACTGAATACTGCAGGGAAAGGACATTATGTGGGAGTGAATTACTTTGTCAACTCCCCCACTCCCATCTGGTATGGCGAAGGAGATGATATGTTCTATATTGACGGAGCGGAATACCCTAGCCTTCACGGAACCGGAACAGAGGACTATTTAAACACTTCGTGGTGCCCCAATGAGCGATATGAGCATGCCTATTTCGGTTATGCACGAGTACCTGATGATATTGGCTGGCTGGGACGTACCCATGCCTATCGATTCCATTTGGACGACCCGGTCTATTTTGATAAATCGCTCCGCTTTACCATTGAACATGGCCACAATAATTACCTTTCCATGGAGATGGCCAGTGTTGCGTACTGGTACCTGGACAAACCTTCACAGCTGGACCCCATCCCCACTAAGGAGGAGCGCAAACTAATGCCTGTGATCTACTTCATTGATATGCACCGCTGGAGGCATGAGTGGCGAAAGAATATGGGGTCCGGTTCCATGCTCTGGGGA
>JAOZQY010000351.1 GCA_029931975.1 Bacteroidales bacterium
TATTATTTGTGACGACATTGCAAAAATCGGTATTGATATGCTGCGAAAGCATTGTATTGTTGACGTTAGAACCCGCCTGACCCAGGATGAGCTCAAAGAGGCCATACCTTCCTATGATGCAGCCGTTGTGAGAAATACCACTCGATTTCCCAGGAATATCATTGAATCGGCCGGAAAACTTAAGGTCATTGGCCGGGCCGGGGCAGGGCTGGATACCATTGATCGTAAAGCAGCAGAGGAAAAGGGTATTGTGATTGTAAATGCCCAAAATGCCAACTCAGTGGCTGTGGCCGAGCATACCTTTGGTCTGATGCTGTGTCTGGGGCGCCATCTGCACCAGGCCAACTCAGATCTAAAGGATAACCGCTGGGAAAAAAAATGTCTCATGGGTACCGGCCTTGCAGGTAAAACCCTGGGGCTTGTGGGCTTTGGGCAGATCGCCAGGCAGGTTGCCTCCCGGGCTCTTGCCTTTGGCATGACGGTTCAGGTTTGCCAGAGAAGGGCGACTCCGGAAAAAAATGCAAAATTAGGTGTTGAAACCGTGGATTTAAAAATTCTTTTCAGCACTTCTGATTTTATTTCCCTGCATATTCCTGGAAGACCTGAAAATATCAATTTTATAAATGAAGAGTTGCTCTCCTTTATGAAGCCCACCGCCTATATTATCAACACGGCCCGGGGAGACATCCTGGATGAAGAGGCTCTTTTGAAAGCTTTGGACAAAGGGATTCTTGCCGGAGCTGCCCTGGATGTTTTCAAAATTGAACCTGCCACAGATAACCCCCTGGTGGCCCATGAAAAGGTAATTGTCTCCCCCCATATCGCAGCCGCCACCGATGATGCCCAGCAGTCAGCAGCCATCACAATTGCCGAACAGATTCGGGATATCCTGGTTGAACCGGATCATGAGAATCCTCTGGGACTGGCTGTTGTTCCCCTTGACAAGGTTTTTCCCCATGAGCTCATCGACCCCCGCAGGGTTGCCAATCTCATTGAAAAAATCAATGCCTCTGACGTTTTCACCAATCCGCCCATTGTGGTTCCTTCCAAGGATTATTATGTGGTCCTTGATGGAGCCACCCGGGTTTCTTCTTTTAAAAAACTGGGGTTTCCCCATATCATTGTCCAGGTGCTCAAAGATCGGACTACATACAAATTGGATACATGGTTCCATGTCATCCGAAAAATAGACACGGACATACTTTTAAATCTTCTCAATGATCTGCCTGAAATTACCATGGTAAAAAGTGATTTAGAAACTGTACAGGCAGAAATGGTGGAACATGGCGGCCTCTGCTACCTCCAGACCATGGACAAGGCCGTCTACCATATCCAGCCCAGGGGAGAGGCAAATCATCTGGATGCCCTCAACAAACTGACAGATACCTATATCCAGGCAAGCCATGTCACCCGGGCTCTCCATGATGATATTGACACTCTGCTCAATGAATTCCCTGATCTGACCGGTGTGGTTGCTTTTCCTGTTTATACACTGGATCAGGTCCTCCAGATTACCGACGCTGGCAATGTCATGCCGGCAGGAATCACACGATCCATCATTACCGGCCGTGTCATGCGTTTGAATGCCGATCTTGAAT
>JAOZQY010000352.1 GCA_029931975.1 Bacteroidales bacterium
GGGATGCACGGAATCCCAGCTCACCTTGCAGCTTCATTCTAACAGGACGTCCGGAAACCTGACTGATCTTTTTGACATTGATCCAGTCAGTCGACGTTTGATTGATGCTCTTTACAGTTAGCATTGTTTCATTCTCCTGCATATCCTTAATCTCCTTAACCTGAGATGTGCAGGATACCATCACCAGTAATAATATAAGTATCTTTTTCATCTCAAATCTCCTTTTCGATTATTACGACGACTATCTATCTGAGTTACGAACCACACGAAATCCAAGGTATGAGGGTGCTGAACTCGCCCAGCCTGTCAGACGGGTAGTTGTTCTAACATTCCACGGATTATTGATCCAGCTTCCTCCCCGAAACACCGGTTTCCCTTTAAATTCCGGTCCGGTGGGATCGTTTAAGGGAGAGTTTTCATAGTAATCCTCTCCGTAGGCATCCCAGCACCACTCCGATACATTACCACTCATATCATATAATCCCAGCTCGTTGGGCTTTTTTCCTCCTACAGCTTGCGGTTCAGCACTTGTATTTTTTAAGTACCAGCCGACCCTGTTCAAATCTGAATCTCCGGCATATTTGAATCCCTCACTTTTCTCACCTCCCTTTGCGGCATATTCCCATTCTGCCTCAGTGGGCAAGCGGTAACCATTTGCCTCAAAATCACAGCTTGTATAGTCCCATCCATCGATATTGTAACAGGGTGTCAAACCCTCCGCTTCACTCATCTTATTGCAAAAATGCATGGCCTCCAGCCAGTTGAGATTTGTAACGGGCAATTTGTCACCTTTGAAATAGGATGAATTGTAAGCCATAAGCGCCTCAAATTCCTTCTGTGTAATTTCATATTTCCCCATGAAAAAAGATCCAACATTCACATTGTGGAGATAAACCTCATCAATATCAGCATCACCGTCATCAAAGGAATCCCCCATTTGGAAAGTCCCCCCTTTAACAAAAATCATTTCCGGATTGGTTTCAGTACCCGGGTTGGTTTCAATATCCGGTGAAATTGTGGAAGGAGCCGGAACCTGGATTGTATTATCCCGATTTTTTCTGAGCCAGGTTCTGTAATCCATGCCTTCGGTTTCAATACCTTGAGGTCCGTAAAACAAAGCATTCTCAAATACTTCTGCATTTCCTGATGCTCTCGGATCCCCGGTTTGTATAAGGTAATCATCCAGGGTTTGGCGAATTTTTCCCTTTACATCAGCATAATCGGGGTTATCAGCAAGATTGTTGGTTTGAAATGGATCTTCTTTGACATGATATAACTCTTCAGCAGGACGCTTCCCATAAGCCAGATCAAAATAATATTTTCCTTTTTCTGTCTCCTTATTCTGTAAAATGGCTTCACGAGAGCCACCTCCCTCACCATCCCCGAATGGTCTTAGACCAAAGTTATAGCGAAAATCAGGCGACCCTGCCGGATAGAGATGAGGTTTATAATTCCGGATAAAGAGATATTCCTGGGTTCGAATAGCCCGCATAGCATAGATTTCACCGTTTTTCTGGGTCCAGCCATGACGCTCTCTGGCTGTATAAACAGCTGTGCGATCAGGATCGATGAACCCTGATTCTT
>JAOZQY010000061.1 GCA_029931975.1 Bacteroidales bacterium
TCACACTATAGCCATCAAACCTGACCAATCCGTCATAGGTGCCGAACCACATGAAACCTTTCTCATCCTGAAACACCTCCTCAATTATATTGTGCGATAGTGCCTGATCATCAATGAATCGCCGGATCGCCGGAATCTGTTGCTGTGATAAAGCCGGCCGGATACACCATCCAAACAATAACACAAAGACAAGAGAAAATGTGTAAGAAATAATGGTATTTGGTTCTATCCTCACTTCCCGGCAGAATAATTCATATACCGGTAAAGTTATTCATTTTTCGAAACCTTGCTCTAATTCCCCATCATTACCACAAGCTCGTTCTCCCGATTCAGCTCTTCCATCCTGACCAGATTTGTATGTATCTCTCTACCATTCACCTTCAGAGCCTGTACACCTTTCTGCACTCCGGAAGGATTTAGAACAATGATATCTAAGACCTTACCACGGAAAAGACGTCTGACAATGAACTCTTTCCACTCTGAAGGGATACAGGGATCAATACGAATTCCATGATAGTCGGGTTGAATGCCCAGAATATGCTGTGTGGCTGCAAAGTAGGCCCAGCTGGCCGATCCGCTGAGCCAGGGAATCCTTGAAGCACCATAGTGCGAACTATTCTTACTGTGAGTGGATTGACAATAGACATAAGGTTCGATCTCACGCACTTCAGCCCTGCTATTATAAGCTGAAGGCATCGATGACCTGAAATAGTCATAGGCCCTGTTGCCATGTCCTAACATGGTCTCTGCCATAACTGCCCATCCCTGTGTATGCACAAAAATGCCTCCGTTCTCTTTCATCCCGGGATTCATCAGTGTTGCCCTGATCACCCTGAAATCAGTCTTTTCAAAAGGGGGGGCACAAACCATCAGACCATATTCAGTAGCCAGTTGTTCATGAACACTGTTCATGGCAAGCTCTGCCTGCCTTTCTGTTGCATGACCGCTGATTACCGACCATGACTGGGGATTCAGAAATATGGACCCTTCCTCATTCTCTTTTGAACCGAATTTCAAACCATCTTCACGGTATGCACGTAAAAACCAGGCTCCATCCCAGGAGTGTTCCGCGAGCCTATTATCCAAAGATTTTAACTCAAATTCCGCCCATGCCAGCTCAACCTTATTGTCAAGTAACTCACAGATTTCCATATATGTCTTCAGTGCAAATCTCATCTGAAAAGAAACAAAAACTGACTCGCCATGCTGACCCAGCTCCAGACAATCATTCCAGTCTGCTTTAAGTCCACATGCCAATCCGTGTGATCCACTGCGGTTCAGGTTAAACTCAATGGCTCTTCTCATATGGTTCAACACACTATCTTCACCGGTATCGGCATAGGGTAAAACCTTATTATAGAATTCTATATCTCCTGTCTCTTTAACCCAGGCCGGAATCGCATTAAACAGCCACAAACCATCATCGGACCGAAACTCCTCCTCAGCCGGCTGTTTCTCCTCTCCCGGTTTATGTCCGAACTTCTTTACAACTGGCATGGCCCCTCCATTTGATACCTGGCCCGTAATCATTAATTCCAGGCGGATTCTTGACTCATCAGGAATATTGTGGATAATTCCAAGGATATCCTGTACGGAATCCCGGTATCCGAGTCCATCCCTCTCATCTGCAGTATAAACCAGGCTAGCCGCCCTTGACCATGAATAGGTAATCAAACAATTATAGGGATTCCATGTATTTACCATGGTATTAAACGCTTTGTCCGGTGTCTCAACACGCATCCCCTCCATTCTGGAATGCCAGTGGCTTTTCAACTCCTCCAGCTCACTTTTCACTTTCGAGAGATCCGAATAAGCTTTGATGGTTCGTTTTCCCTCCCTGGAGGCTCTGCCAATTCCCATAAGCACCAGTAGCTCTTTACTCTCCCCCGGCTCCAGCTGCACACTCAACTGCAAGGTACCACACCCGTTATCGCCCGAAGCCAGAGAGTTTGTACACATCCCTTTCTCTACAACAACGGGGTTGGAATAAGAGCGGTAAGGGCCCAGGAATACTTCCCTGTCTGTATCAAACCCTATCACATCAGCACCAACAATACCAAGAAATGAGTGCCGGCCCTGGTCTTTTTCCTCAAAATTATGGGGCATCTCAGGAATATTAATATTGGTTCCATGATCTATTACTCCATCAACAACATCCATTGTTAAGGTGTATTGGGTATATTGAAGGTTCAGCATATCATCTTTTGCATTCCAGTTACCTCCGTACTCCACGTAAGTAAACAGATCCAGGTTTCGTTTGAAGCTATCTGTATTGGTTAGTTTCAGATGCCACAATTCATAATCCTTTCCCAATGGAACAAAGTAAGAGGCCTCACTTCTGATCTTCTCATATTCAGTTTCAAAAATGGTATATGCAGTTCCGTGTCTGCATACAGTTTTATATTTATCCAGGGGTTTCCCCACCGGTTGCCAGGATGCAGACCAGAAATCCTTAGTCACCCGGTCACGGATATAGATATATCTGCCAGGCTGATCCATGGGTATGGCATTAAAAGCAAACCTGGTAAATCTTCCCTGTCCGGCTGATTTAAAAAAACTATAGCCTCCGGCATTATTTGTAATTACAGATCCGAATCGGGTATCACCGAGGTAATTTGACCAGGACTGTGGCGTGTCTGGTCTTGTAATTACATATTCTTTCCGCTTGTCGTCAAAATACCCATACTCCATTTGCAACTATTTAAATATTAATGATCTCATGTAATTGCTATTTCGGACACGACTTGGCATCTAAGAGGCGCCTCTCTTTGAGTTCAGATTCAATTCTGGATACCAATTTTTCATCAATCCGGTACAAGGTAACAGCTATGGCGGCGAGTAGGGCTCCAATGGCAGGGTAGATGCTCATCATATACCGTATCCCTTTCAGGGTCTCCACGGTCTGTTCTGCACCTGCCTCGTACTGATACAGTGCAAGTATCCAACCAGACACTGCACCACCGATTGTCCACCCCATTTTCTGTGCGAAGGAGCCAGCTGAGAAAATCAGACCCGTCGCCCTGCGGCCTGTTTTCCATTCTGAGTAATCCGCCACATCGGCATACATGGCCCACACCAGAGGTGAGGTGGGGCCCATGGTGACACTTCCAAGGATCTGCAACACAAACATCCATACAACTTGCTCCGGTCCAAGGAAATAGAATGGCAACGTGAACACGAAAGTCAATATCATCAGCCACATATAGGTTCTCTTCTTACCATACCTTCGGGCAATCCCGTCCACCAGAAGGATGCCCACAATAACCGCTAATGTTCCAGCAGTAAAGAACCATTTAACCAGGCTCTTGTCTTCCACATAGTAGATAAAATAATACATGGTTGCAGCTCCTTTGATAGAAACTGCGGCCAGGGTAAATACACCCAGCAGAAACATAACCAGCCATGGTTTATTTTTAATCAGGTCTTTCAGATCAGTACGGATGGGGGTCTTTTGAGCAAGGGGCGGTTTAACCCTCTCCCGGGTAAGCAAAAATGTAATAAAAAACAGTACAACGGCAATAAGGGCATAAAGCATCATGGTATGTTGAAATCCCACAGCTTCATCGCCTTTTCCGAAACGTTCCACAAGCGGCAGGGTAAAGAACTGTATCAGGAGACCTCCACCAAAAGCCCCGATGAACTTATATGATGAAAGTGTGGTCCGCTCCTTCGGGTCTGATGTGATCACTCCCAACAATGCCGAATAAGGCAGGTTGATGGCCGTATAGACCATCATCATTATCGAATAGGTAATATAAGCGTAAATGATCTTGCCCTGGAGACTCAGATCGGGTGTTGAGAATGTCATTACACCTACGATCCCAAAAGGAAGAGCCATCCACAGCAGGTAAGGCCTGAACTTGCCCCACCGGGTATTAGTCCGGTCACCCAGGATCCCCATTAGAGGATCATTCACCGAGTCCCATATTCTTGTCACCAGGAACATGGTACCGGCTGCCGCAGCAGTAATGCCAAATACATCTGTATAGAAATAGAGCAGGTACAACATAAAACTCTGGAAAAAGATACATGAGGCCACATCTCCGAAACTGTACCCGATCTTTTCGGTTAGAGATAAGCTGGCAGAACCAACACTAAAAATTGATTTAAACCTTAAGCGCAACATATGAATCAACTTTAATAATTGATCCAAGATCTCTATTATCCTGCACATTTCTCAGAAGAAACCCGGAATTGATTTCCTCAGCATACTAATTGATACTTTGAGAACAAAAGCCTGAAAACTATTATGGTTACATTTATTAGATGGCTAATTAATCTAAGCATGACAACTAAAATATCAAAATTCCACGTTTGTTTGCCAGTAATTTTTGCATGTGCAGGTTTATTTACAGGAAACCTGTTGTCAACTGCAGGAGTTTTACATTCCGACAGTCTGCAGGCAAAAGAAGCCATTATCATTCCGGTAATTGATGGTGTAGGTGATGATGAATGTTGGGAGACAGCCAGTTGGCTACCCATTGATCAGATGTGGATTCCCTGGGGAGATCCACTTCTTCCATTTGATGACTTTAAAGGGGAATTTAAGGTGATGTGGTCTGATGAGACAGACGAATTATATTTCCTCGTTCAAACAACAGATGATGTTTTTGTTGACGGATACGTATGGCCCGGTTCCAAATATCCCGACTACGATATTCTCGAGATCTTTATCGATGAAGATTATTCAGGTGGCTTACACATATTCGATACAGAGAGTTCACTGGCAGCGAATGCTTTTTCATACCATATAGCCATTGATGAACCGGCAGATGGAGGGTATACGGATTTCCTTGTAGTTTGTGATATCGCGGGTACAAGCTGGGGGGACAGAACAACACCGGATTATGCAGGTCATATCCCGGAATTTGTAGTAAGCAGAGAGGGAAGAAACTTCATCTGGGAGTTTTCCCTGCATGTGTACAATGATTCCTATGACCATACCAATCCTGCTGCATCCCTGGTTGAGTTAAGTGCCGGTAAAATCATGGGTCTCTCAATGGCCTATTGCGATAATGATAATCCCGATGAAAGTCCGTTATCGCGTGATAATTTCATTGGTTCAGTATCCGTATCCGAAGAAGCTTACAATGATCACTGGCAGAATGCCGACGGTTACGGCATCTTAACACTGGTCGAAAACAGTGCCCCTTCAGTTACTACCGGTCACCAGGACAATAATCCTGTTTATAATATCTATCCAAATCCCACGCTTGATAATACTATTTATCTCTCATATAATAGTGATCTTCCAGGAGATCATGTAATTATCAGGATTCTTTCAATGGATAGCCAGGTTCTTTACAGTGAAGTCTTTGAGAAATACCAGGCTCAGTTTACGCAACAAATATCACTTGATGGTATTGGTACCGGAATATATCTTATGGAGATTGAAATTGCAGATCAGAAATTTGTCAGAAAGTTTACCAGATCAAACAATCATCAATAAAATATTTGATGTTAAAAACAACAGGAAATATGAAGGCCCAGTATCACAAAAAATTGCACACTGTTTATCACAGCTTACAAAAGACCCATATTCCGGTAAAGCTTCTTTTTATCGTTATGGGGGTAATTTCCACCGCATGGTTCCTGATCCGGGTTATTCCCAAACCACAGCGGGCTGGCTATCCATGCATGCGTACTGCATTTCCGATGATGACAGCTTTCCTGATATGGGTCGGAAGCGTAACAGGAACCTTTGCAGCATTCAAACTTTCGGGCAAGTATTTTAAGAAAGCAAAAGTCCGTACAGGTTTTGCATTTGTACTTGCTGGTATCGGTTTTTCAATTGTCGTAATGATGCAGCCAAACCTGAAAACCCGGGCAGCCAACCTGCTGTCAACTACAGAAATTGTACATCCGGCCAATGAACCCCTTGGAACAGGCTGGGGTATCAATCCCGGAATGGTGGTGTGGAACTGGAACCAGGACGCCACAGATGAGACCTGCCCGAATACTGAGACAGATCCTTTTTATGCAAGCAATAACTGGAATCAGCCGGTGATAGATGAAATGATTACCACATCGATGCTTCAGCTCACCTCTGAGAGTAGTATCGGTAATGCCTGGGATGTGCTGTTCAAAAGTTTTAATAGCAACAAAGGTCTTGGAGAGCTTGGTTATACCACCGGACAGACCATCTTTATCAAGATAAACGAAGGGACATCCTCCTGGCTTGCCACTGATGGACTGGAACGCGATTATACCTCCTGGAAAGGAAATTACGCCCCGGTTTGTGAAACCACACCGGGTGTCACCCTTGCCATCCTCCGACAGCTGATCAATAATGCTGGTGTGCCACAGGAAAACATCTGGGTTGCTGATCCACGCTCCCATGTGTGGCAACACACCTATGAAATGCTCTCAGCCGAATTTCCCCATGTGAAATATGGAGATAAAGATAGTGGACAGGAGAGTAACGGACGTACCACCTTGCATGTTAACAGCGCGCCAACACTCTATTTTTCAGACTGGGGCGACGAAATGCCGGGTGCAGTGAGTGAGAAAAACTGGGAAGAAATAGTGGAGGCTGATTACCTGATCAACCTGGCTGCACTGAAAGCACATGCAAGGGCGGGAATTACCTTGACTGCTAAGAACCATTTTGGAAGTACTACGCAGGAAAGTGCTGAACATATGCACCCTGGACTTGTTGCAATTGAAAATGATAATCCTACCAGAAATGATTATGGTATGTACAGGGTCCAGGTCGATCTCATGGGAAGCTATGTACTGGGAAGAAACACCCTGCTGTTCCTTGTGGACGGACTCTGGGGAGGACCTGAAGCAGTGGAGGGACCTGTAAAATGGAAAATGGCTCCTTTTAATAATGATTATCCAAACTCAATATTCATTTCACAGGACCAGGTGGCCCTGGAGTCGGTCTGTTTTGACTTTCTGCGGACGGAGGCTGTGGCAGGTTCTTTTGATGACTGGAAAAACAGACCGATTATGGCACAGGGAGTGGATGATTACCTCCATCAGGCGGCCGATCCGGATCTCTGGGCAGACGGGATTACTTACGATCCGGATGATTTTGGAGATCCGCTCCCCTCTCTGGGGTTACATGAGCATTGGAACAATTCCAATGATATGCAATACTCAGGAAATCTGGGCACCGACCCGGGCATTTACCTGCAGAAAATTCAGAATGGTGTAGTTTCCAGTTTTAAAGATTACAAAGAACCGGATCGGCTTCTTGCTTCAGTTTATCCAAATCCATCACCGGGACATATAAGCATTTCCATAGCATTTAAGGACTCAGGAGAATTGAGCATTGATCTGCTCGATATGAGTGGACGTGTGGTGAAAAATCTTGAAAAGGGCCTACAGATACAAGAATCAATGATACAGAGAGATTTTAGTATTAGCAGCCTGGAAAGCGGATCTTACATTTATCGCATAACACTATCCAGCGTCAAGGGGGAACAGCATTCTACCGGGAGAATAGAATTGATAAAATAAAAAATACAATCAGCGAAGATGAAATATATCTGTGCCTTCATATTTTCTCTTACATTGGCATGCCCAACTCTGTTTTCCCAGGGTGTTGTTAAGGCTGTTTTTGTGGATGAACATGGAATGAAGTGGTTTGGGACGGAGAGGGGGCTAATCCGGTTTGATGACTACAATTGGTTTGATTATGCTTCTCACACCATGATTCCGGACCAGATTTCAGCCATCGAATATCAATCATCCGATTATGGACCGGAAATTTGGATTGGAAGCGATAAAGGTGTTTCAGTGGCGGCATTCAATATCGATGGGATTACTTCAGCAACACATTACACCATGGCAAACTCGGGAATTCTCTCCGACACTGTCCATGATGTGATGGTGGATGAGAATAACATCCGCTACTTTGCCACACCGGAGGGTTTGGGTATTTTCAATAATAGTACATGGTCCTCTGTAGTCGGGGGATCAGACATACCAGATGCTTCAGTATTGTCTCTGGGTTATAAAAATGACACCATCTATGCAGGTACAGACGGGAGAGGTGTCGGAAGAGTGATCAGAGATGATCTGGACGGCTATTCAGGTGCGTCTTATTATGAAATTCCATGGGTTGGACTTCCCTCCAACATCATCAATTGTGTCTACATCGATTCAAAAGGCTTTCAGTGGTATGGTACCACAGAGGGGGCTTCTCGCCATGAGGTTCAGGAAGCCCAACAGGGATGGGAGATCTATCTCACCATGGAGCAGGGCCTAAAAAATAGCAATGTAATGGCCATTCTGGAGGACAACAATGGAGAAATCTGGCTGGGTACGGAAGGAGGTGTCAGCAGATACAATCCGGCTGACACTCAGATTATTAATTATACGATGGAAGATGGTCTGCCTGATAGCATGATCTATGATATTGCCATGGATACCGACCAAACACTCTGGTTTGCAACAGGAAAGGGTGTCTCACATTTTGACGGTGCCAGGTTTCATAACTATCTCGTGAGCGGAATTGAAAACGTTTCTATCCCTCCTGAATCAGGTATAATCTATCCCAATCCGGCTTCAAATGAGATTCATTTATCGTATTACACAAAACAGAACGGCTTTATCTCCATAACCGCTTATGATCTGTCGGGGAAAAAGAGAGCATTGATCTATAACGGCTATGCTCCGGCCGGAGAACTCAGGGTTACATGGGATCTGAATGATTCTGCCGGCGATCCGGTACCGGCAGGAATCTATATAATCTCTATTAAATCCGGATCATACAATAGCACCAAAAAAGTGGTTGTTATTCCGCCAATGTGGTAGTCAGCTCATAATCCTGCTCCGACAGATCCTCAGCAACCACTGTAATTATTGTCGGGTTGTCTGAAAGATCAACGGTTTTTGCCCGTTCAGCAGAAATGGACTTACCCTGCACCATTATCATACTTAGGGGTGAGCTGGTCCCAACAACCCTGGCACGACTCAGGTCTGTTCCGGCCGGTGCCAGCAGTGTAGCTGTTTTGGTTTCTTCATCGATGATCGCCGCAACAACCTCCGGACTATTCAGGCCAAAGGTGAACAGTTGTTTCTCTTCGCTCGGAAAAAAGAATGTTATATCGGTCGTATACACCTGCGTTGTTCCATCAGGCGCAATTACTGTATAGAGTACCGGATCTGTAAAATCAACAGCAGTTGAATCAGAAAACTGCTCAACCTCATCTACATAAACTCTTGCATCAGGCGACTCGGTAAAGAATCGTGCTATAAGATTGGTTCTGTCAGCCATGGAGGAAATCAAGAAACTAATCGTTGAAGCATCCTGATCAATATCTGCTGTAACATCAAGACTTTTAATAAAGAATTCGGTAATAGCAGTACGGCTGTCTACAACGGTAATGACTTCTTCAGCAACATCCTGAGCAGATTCTTCTGTCCAGTTTCCATAACTCGATACCACAGCAGTAACAGTGAAGGTTCCCCCTATGGGATAACTGTAGCTGTAAGTTGAGCCCGATACAATGGCCCCCTTATCCTGAGGATAATTTTGATACTCCCTGCCAGGGTCTCCTGTAAAAACGGTAACAAAATCGCCCGGACCGGGTAAGTTAATAATAACAGGGGTCCCTGCTTTAAGCCCATCAATATTTTCAACACTAAATGAAGCATCCGGCTCCACCAGGGGCTCTTTTGTACAGCTGATCAGTATCATAAGAGATAATATGATAGATCCGGAAAGTACTTTATATCTAAAAAGTTTCATATCCATTTGATTTTATTATTTGCTAAACGAAACAAATTTACCATCCCGGATTCTGTTTCAGCAATCCTTCCATTTTGGTGATCTCAGTTAAGGGGATAGGCAGGTATTCATTTTTACCGACAACAAATCCTGACACCATATCTGCAGGCTGCACCCAGGGAGAAGGCAGGAGACTCCAGCGGACCAGATCGTGGAAACGGAGACATTCGAGTCCAAGCTCCACATCCCTTTCATGAATAATCACCTCCGGAGTTATTTCTGTTACAGGCGGCATCCCTGCTCTTTCCCTAACCTGGTTGAGAGCAGCAACTGCAACAGGAGTACTTCCATGAGCGTGATACTCAGCCTCGGCATACATCAACAGGACATCGGAATAGCGTATCGCCCTCCAGTTATTGGGATCAACGTACGGAGAGTTCGCATTTTCTGAATGTAACGGATAGAGGTACTTGCGAACCTGGTAGCCCTGGTTGATAATCAAATTAACATGCTTGGTGGGATTAAAGAGTTCATTGTAGTGGTCAAAGCCCTCCCTGGTCTCAATGGTATCACCCTCTGCATACACAGAAGCATACCGCCTGGGATCATACTTCAATCCGGAAGGATGATCTACCGGAGCCTCTTCGAACTGATTCACAAATTCTGCGGTGGGTGCTATGTTCCTCCAGCCTATAATCGAAAAATAGGCCGAAAGCAAGGTCCCGTTGGTTCCATATCCACCAATATATACGTTCCACCCTTTTTCCTTATCATCGTTCTGAATCTCAAATATCGATTCGCTGTTGTTTTCTGCCTTGTAAACGCCTCCGTTACTGGCCGGCATCGCCACGGGTGTAAAATTACTAAGGTAAGCATTCACATAATCGATGGAATCCGTACCTGCAGGCATGCTTAACTGGTACACACCGCTGTCAATTACCATACCAAGAGTTTCAGTTGCCTGCTCCCACTTCTGCTGGTAGAGGTATGCTTTTCCTAGCAGGGAAAGGGCTGCTCCCTTGGTCGCTCTGCCGGTATTGGCAGGATCATAGGTCTCAGGCAACACGTCAATAGCGTCCTGCAGATCGGCCTCAATCTGAGCCCATATCTCTGCAGCCGAATTGTTAGGCAGCTTACTCTCCTCCACCACCTTGATTACCCTTAGTACAAGCGGCGGCTCATTGAAGATAATACGCAGATTAAAATAGTAAAAAGCCCGCAGGAACTTAGCTTCGGCAAGCAGCCTCTGCTTCAAAGACTCATCCATCTCTATCCCGGGCACATTCTCAAGCACCATGTTTGTTCGGTAGACTCCCCTGAATAGGTATTCATACATTGGAAAAATACGCGATTGTTCGTTGCTTTTGAACATCAGATCGTTCCACAAAGGGAATTCGATCAATACACGGTCGTCGTGAGAATAAAAGATGAATTGGTAATCAAGTGCGTATAAACCCACGGAATGCAAGGGATCATAAGCCGAGGTAGTTGCTGCCAAAGCATCGGCTTCATTCCTGTAAAACTGTGCTGTGGTTAACTCGTTCTGTGGTTCAATTTCAAGCCACTCTTCGGAGCAACCTGCCAGCACCATGAACGTTAATGCAATGATTATATGTTTCTTCATGATAAGGTGTTTTCAGATTAAAAATCGGCCTGTACTCCAAACTGGATCACCCTGGGCATAGGATATGGACCATTGTCAAATCCCATATCGAGCGGACTGTAGTTACCAATGGAACTATCAAAATTGGGACCCACTTCCGGATCATATCCTGAATATTTTGTGAATGTATAAAGATTGTTTACACTGGCATAAACCCGTAGCCGGGATATGTTCCTGATAAGCTGTCCGGGCAATGTATAACCAATTTGCATATTCTGAATCCTCATAAAGGAGGCGTCTTCCACAAACCAGCTCGAGAAGCGGTCATTGTCATTCGGATCCAGTGTGGCCAGGCGAACCATAGTGGTGCTGGGGTTCTCCTCCGACCAGTGATCAGTCATCACCTCTCTCAGTTTATTGATATCCGACCCAGATCGATCCGTCCCCATACCCACCGATGATCTGAAACGATTATACACATTGTTACCCTGCATACCATGCAGGAAAATTGAAAAGTCAAATCCATTGTATGAGGCCTCAAAACCAAATCCGAGATCAAGATCAGGCAGCGCCTTTCCAATAATGGTTCGGTCCATATCTGTAATGACCCCGTCATGATTCAGATCCTTGAATTTTATATCACCGGGAGCAGTCCCTGATTCCTGTGTAGCATGGTTATCAATCTCCTCCTGACTCTGGAAGATGCCCTCGCCCACATACCCAAAAAAACTTCCAATGGTGTGGCCTTCAGTTGTAACGGTGGTGGCGGACTGGTTCCAGATATCATCTCCCGGAAGGTATAACACCTCATTCTTGATGGTTGTCACATTGGCATTCACACTGTATTGAAAATTGCCTATTGATTTTTTCCAGATCGCATTGAACTCAAAACCTCTGTTTTGTACCTTACCCAGGTTCACAAAGGGATTGGCAACTCCCTTAAACGAAAGTTTACCCATCACAGTGGGTAAAGGAACACTTACCAGCATATTGTCCTGATTCTTTACATAATACTCAGCTGAAAACTGCAGCTTATTATTGAATGCAAACAGATCCAATCCGAAATTAGTCATCTTTGCTGACTCCCACCTTACATCGGGATTCCCATGTGTAGCAAGGGTTGTACCTCCATAATAGGTATTTTGATCCATTCCGAACACATACCATGAATTGGTGGGCTTATCCATCCGCTCCAGGTACTGAAATGATCCAATGTTCTCGTTGCCTGTAGCTCCGTAGCCAAAGCGTACTTTCAGCATATTAATCTGGTCGACCTGCTGAAGAAAATCTTCTGATATTTTCCAACCTACCGAGAATGAAGGAAAATAGCCATACCGGTAAGCTGGACCGAAATTGGTAGATCCATCTCTTCGAATACTGGCAGTGAGCAGGTACTTTCCCTGGTAGTCATACGAGACCCTGGCCAGATACGACTCGATCTTGTGTTCATTACGACCACCTGTTATCACCTGGTAAAGAGTTGATTGAGCAAATACATTTAACTCAGGATTAACAAACCCCTGTGCGGTGGCCGAATAGTTGTCGGTATTGGTCTGTTCTGTGGTGTGACCAGCCATAACCCTGATATTATGATCGCCAAAAGAGTTCTCATAGGTAAAAATATTCTGGATCAGTAAGTACATGGATTCATTAGTGCTCTGGCTCAGTGTAGATTCAGGATTGGATCGGAGACCGATATTCCCCAGTTCATACTCCGGATTCCAGTTAAATCCTAACCTGGTCTTGTAATCAAATCCAAGGGTTAACTTATAGGTGAAGCCTTTGAAAATCTCCAGCTCAGCATAGATGCTCGCCAGGATACGCGTTAATGAAGTATTATTGTCCTTCAAGTTCATTGCAGCAATGGGATTGGTCCGGTCATTATTTACCGTAATGGTATCTGTTGGTCCTGCATAGCCCCCAATGGCCGTAGAATCATAAATGGGCATCAGCGGCGAAGCTTCAATAGCGGTTCCCCAACTTCCACCGTTGTTGTCAGAATTGGTCTGTGTAATGGTCAGCGATTCACCAATTCTTAAACGCTTACCGATCTTAAAATCAGAGGTGGCGCGTAGGTTAATTCTTTCAAACTGGCTCTGGAAGCGTACACCGTCCTCCTGATAATAGTTCCCGGATATGCCATAATTGCTATTCTCACCTCCGCCATAAACACTCAGGCTGTAATTCTGGTTCCAGGCAGGACGGAACATCTCCTCCTGCCAGTCGGTATACACATTCCCATTGGATGCTCGTACCGAATCGTTATAATAAAAGGGCATATCACGGTCAGGGTCAAGGGCATAAGCATCTTCAAGCAAGCCTATGTACTCATTAGTGTCCATCACATCAAACAGCTTGGTGACCTGTGCAACACCAGCATACGCAGAAAAATTTACCTTGGGAGGACCTGCTACTCCACGCTTGGTTTCAATGATGATCACACCGTTGGAACCTCTGGCTCCATATATCGCTGTGGCTGAAGCATCTTTCAATACCTGAACAGAAGCAATATCTGCAGGATTTAGAGTCGTAAGGCTACCTGCCGGGACTCCGTCTATTACATAAAGTGGTTCTGAATCACGGTTGATCGAACCGATACCCCTGATCTTTATGGAAACGCCGGCACCTGGTGCTCCCGATGTATTGGTAACAACTACACCTGCAGCCTTCCCCTGCAGAGCCCTATCCAGTGTAGCTGCATTGGTTTTTATAAGTTCCTCTGCTGATATAACAGCAACTGAACCTGTCAGATCGCTCTTTTTCTGAGTACCGTAGCCAATAACTACAAGCTCATCCAGCGCTGTGGTTTCAACCTCCAGGTTGATATCTATAATGGTCCGGTCTCCAACCGGGACTTCCTTTGTGGACAGGCCAATAAACTGAAAAACTAGGATGTCCTCAGGACCACGGGCTGTGATCTGATATTGCCCATTGACACCTGTAGAAGTACCGATATTGGTGCCCTTGATGATCACTGTTCCTCCAATTACAGGAATGCCTTCCTCACCTTCGGTAACCATTCCTGTGATCACTCGTTCCTGTGCCATCAATGTGTTACAGAAAAAAAACGACACGAGCAACAGGATGCTCAACCTGTTTAATAAAGAATTTAATTTTTTCATGTCTGGTATATTGAAAATAGGAATATTTAGTTCCAGATTAAACCCTGATTCGCACCCATTCAATGATAATACTGGATCAGGTCAGAAAATGGTTACATGAATAAAACTTTATAAAAAAACAAGAAAAAAAGAGATTGTCAGTTACGACAATCCCTTTTTATCACTCACTATGAAACTACTACTTCTTAACCATACTCTTCACAATCACTTCACCATCTATAAACATACGAACAAAATAGAGCCCGGTGTCAAGATCACTTACATCATGGTTGTCATTTACAACATTGAATACCTTGACTTTCTGACCCAGAATATTAGCAATCTCCATCTTCTGAATACTCTCGGCATTCATCATGTGAAGTACATCCGCAACAGGGTTTGGATAGAAACCAACCTGGCTGGCACGATCTTCAGCAATACCCACACTTGACATGATCTCTACGGCAGCTGCAACTGAAATGTTATCTGCAGCATCAATGGCATACAATTCATAGTTGCCAAGTGCCACGGCTGAAATATCCATCACAACAGGAGTGGCAGCTGTGGCAGCAGCCTCTGCAACAGCAGCGGCAACAATAGATGCCTTGTCTGCAGCAGTTCCGGCTGGAACGAGATAGAGTGTCGCATCTTCATCACTGGTAGCTGATATCTCTGTCTCTGTTTTCGTATCTACAGAGGCAGTCACATCAGACAGAATCGGAGCAGTCACATCATCTATTGTGAGCCATACATAGGATGTATCCGAAATATTTCCAACAAGATCAATGGCGTACAACTCATAGTTTGTAGCGTCCAAACCAACAGTACTGATATTACCGGAAGCTCCTACATCAACAGCTGCTTCGCCAACAGCATCAGCAGTAATAGATGCTGAATCGGCTATAGTACCAGCAGGAACAAGATAAGCCATACCAGCTTCATTGAGGGAAACAACCACATCCGACCCAATCTGAACCGTGTCGTTGGTAAGTGTCACCGCAGGTGCAGTCACATCAGGAGTTATTTTAAAGAAAGTTGTGTCTGAAATATTACCTGACAGATCAATTGCAAACAACCAATAGGCAGTTGTATCGTTATCAATAGCAAGACCAACACTACTGATATTCCTGTCTTTATTAATTGCCGTTTCAACCTTTCCGACTTCGGCAGTAGTGATAGAAGCTGAATCCGCAATAGTTCCTTCAGGAACCACATAAGCCCAACCGTCTTCATTGGATCTGAGGCGTATATTAACCCCCATTTCACGAGTAGCAAATACACGTTTCAGTTTCGGTGGAGTGATATCATCAATGACCACAAAAGTTCCTGCAACTGAAATATTGCCCAAACAATCAATGGCATACAATTCATAGTTGTCACCAATGACTACTATACCGTTGGTATTGATTATAGCAGTCGCTCCTGCAACAGCAGCAACCTCTCCAAGGGCGGCGGCGATAATGGATGCTTCGTCCACAGTGGTGCCTTCCGGCACAAGGTAAACCATAGCACTCTCATCGCTGATAAAAGTAGAATTATCTCTTATTTCGACAGTATCAAGTACATCCGACAGAACCGGAGCAACCACATCTGCAGCAGTTACTATCGTGGGAGAAACGACTGAAATATTACCTGAATAATCAATGGCATACAGCACATTGTCTCCTGCTGCCGCACAATGAGTACCGATGCTATTATCACCTAAAACAGCGGCAACCTTCAGGTCACCAGCAGCAGCAATAATGGATGCTTCATCTGCTGCAGTAGCCAGTGGAACCAAATAAACCATGGCATCCTCACTCACAGTAAAAGAAACAAAAACATTTTCTGCACTGGTAATAGCGAGGGGAGTTACATTAGAGAGAACCGGTGCAAGCAGATCCTCTTCTGCAAGAAGACTAAAAACGCCACTATAGTATGTTGTCCAGTATGCATCGTTACTCAAACCGGCAAATGATTTGCTGCATTTGGGTTCCTGTTCTGGATCTTCATCGTTATATTTTACTTCAATGGAGAGTGCTGTATCTGCTTGCGGAATGAAGTCAGCCATAGCCTCGTACCATGGAATAATAGCCATGAAATTAAAATTATTGGCATCCACTTTTTCATAACGGGCGTCCAATAACAAATTTTCAGCGCCAACACCCCAGGTTACAGCCCAGGGGGTTGCAGAAGGTCCCCATGGATCCAGGCTCCAGGCAGCTGTGTAATCATCCCAAACTGCTGTGGAATAATCAGCCAACGCCCAATCTCCCGTCTTATATCCACCCAGATGTGGAAATCTAGTGTGGGCTACAACTTTGTCCAGATGTGTGGTAGCTGTATCCCCAAGGGGGTGCCAGTAATCGGGATAAGTTGCCCAGTAGATCTCAAATTCATCCAGAAGTTCAGCACCGGAAGCCGGATCCAGAATGTAATCATCCGTTACCTTCATGGCGATGTAGAGAAAATCATCATCCCAGGCTGCTTTCATCCGGACATCATTATCCCCCGGGCCATCAGATTCCCCGGAAATAATACCAAAATCGCTATACTCCTTCGAAGTGAGTGCCCAGAAAGTGTCAAAGTCATCAGTCTCATAATTAAAATCTACAGCACCGTCGTTGATTTGCAGGCAAATGTAAACAGGCTTAATCGGTGGATTATCCATAAACCCGTTTGGTAAATTTTGCCAACTGGCTTTCTGGGAATAACCCACTGATGCGATCAGCGCAAGTAGAAATACTACTGTGTAAACTTTTTTCATAACAGATTAGATTTTAGTTAATAGTTAAAATGATTATTGCTATAATCAATGCTCTCAATCTCTCAAAGTTACCTGAAAAACACCTTGTTTATTTTAATAATATTATCACACTATTTAATAATACTATCAATATTCAGGTTAAGATAAAATAATCAAACTATAAGGATAAAACTACAAACCAAAGATAGCTGATTGAAAAAGGGAAGAATTTTCTATGCGTATAAATATTGTTTCTGAGCGTATCATTTTCACCGAAACGATGTTGCTTTTTTCAGCCGGCAGAACACTATACCGGATAATAATCGCAGATCTATTTATCTGACTACTTGTATATTACAACTTACATTAGTAAGAATCAGCCCTGAAGAAATCGACAATTGTATAATTATTCCTTTTCTCCTGTGCCTCAAAGCCAGTCGATTTAATATGGTACAAAAACTATCTTTGATAAGTGAAAATAAACTTAATGCTATGAAACGAAAAAGTACAATCCTGATCGTCTTCTGCACACTGATGATAAGCCACTCCCTTATGGCACAAAATCCTCCCTCCATGGGTGAAATGCAGGACGACACAATCATCGTAAATTCGGGTGTCAATTATCTGATCATTCCACAGGTGAATGATGGGGATGGTACCAGTCAGGCAATTACATTTGAGGTCTCCTCATCTGATGACATGATGCTGCAGATTGATTCTGTTGAATATAACAACAACGAGAATCTTGCAGTAGTTTTCATGAGCGAAAAAGGAATCCCCGGTGATGTGACACTTTCAGTCACAGCAAGCGATGCAGATGGAAGCTCATTCCAGGATCTCGGGATAAATATTGGTAATTATAAAAAGGGGGGGCTCCATTTTGAGATCCATGATGCCGTGTTCTGGCAGGAGGTCCTGCCTCTAACCACCGCTCCCGTATTTGATTCAATCATTCACAATTCCAATGCACCTTATGACAATCTTGTTTGGGAGGAGATCCCGCTAACAGTGAATGGTGACTGCACAGCAGAAATCTGTACGGGACATGATTTTTTTACTGCCATGTTAAGGGGATTTCTGATCCCATCTGTGGATGGAGATTACACATTTTATCTGCATTGCGTGGCGGATGGGGCCCTGTTTTTAAGTCCCGATGAGGATATTGATAATGCGGTGCCAATTGCCTCAAGAAGTGGTAGTTTTGGTGACATCGGGACAAATGTAGATGGAATGTTGAGAACGGCACCTGTTAGTCTGGAGGCAGGAAAAAGATATGCCCTATATGCAGTCAACTGGGTGGTTCATACAACCATTACCGATATTTACTGGGAGGGGCCGGGTATTACAAAAAGTCTGATTGAGAAGGAGAACCTGATGTACGAATATGATCCGGTTTGGCCAAACGCTCCTGAGAATCTTCAGGTTTCATTAAAGGCTGTTAATCAACTGAGTGTTATCTGGAGTAAGGCAAGCGACGATGTGAAGCTTGTTGGATACAATGTTTATGTGGATGGAGTGAGGGTAAACAACTCCCTGGTGAAGGAAACCGGTTTCAGTATTGAGAGCCTTGCAGCTGAAACCACTTATACCATTGCTGTAAGCTCTGTGGACAGAATGGGGAATGAGTCATTTCTGAGCAGCTTTCTTTCAGCAGAAACATATCCGTTAGATTCTCAAAATCCGACTCCTCCAACCACCATACTGCTGGAGACTATTTCAGGCTTAGCAGCTGAAATATCGTGGAACGGAGCAGCAGATGCTGAGACTGAGGTGATCGCCTATAATGTCTATCTCGACGGGGAACTTTTTAACCAGGATGGTCTGGTTTATGATTCAAGCATCATCCTTAAAGTACTCACCCCTGAAAGCGGTTACGATGTTGAAATTGAAGCAATAGATGCAGGATTTAACATCTCAGCTAAGAGTGATGTTTTTTCCTTCTCAACAGTTGCATTCGATGCCTTCGGACCCAAACTGGGTGTAAAGAGGGGGCTCTTTAGTGTTGAACTGGAAAATTTGAGCTGGTCGGAAGGTATTGGCATTAATCCCAGGTGGCAGGAGGGTGTTGCAATTACTGATCCGGACCAGGTTGTACTGCTTGAGGACCTTCAACCCGGTTCCATACGATGGGGGGGGATCGGTGCCAACAGTAATTCACATAGTTTTGCGAACCATATTGGCACGGACAAAACCCTTACCTACGGTGACTGGATCGACTTTGCCAACAATCTGGGTTCCTATGCGGCCATATCCATTGCCGTGCAAAACGGATCAGATTTTATTGATAATATAAATACATTCAAACACTTCATAGAATACATCAATGGTCCGGATACCACTCCTTACGGGGCAATCAGAGAGGCAGAAGGGTATGGACCCCTGCTTGCAAACAGCAAAGGGCTGATTATCGAGTTTGGCAATGAAGTGTGGGGGGCAGAGAACCATATGGCAGAGATTGGTGAAGACTATGAAGCCTATGCCCTCTGGTGCAGGGAGGCAGCCAGGGTAATGAGAGCTTCTCCATACTACGACCCGGATAAGATCGATCTCGTATACAGCGGCAGGAATCCATTTTGGGATGTACTGAACAGAACTGTTATCACAGGAGATACGGGTGAGGTGGACTGGCTTGCCGTGAGTGGGTATTTTCATGTTGATCTGAATTATAATCCAGACATAGATCCTGTAAAATCTGAACTGGCGTATTATAAGAATTCCAATGCACTGAAAAAAAGTCAATTGGAGTTTATGCGCACAAATCATTTAGAGACTATTGGCTTAACAGGAGAGGCCAAGAGACTCCATTTTTATGAAAGCAATATGTCAGAGTCTACCTATAATGGCAGGCTGGGCCAGGCGATTACATTAATAGATTACCACCTGGCTTCCATGAAATACGGCGTGGCAATTCCTTCGTTGTTTCATCTGACAAGTAACCAGTGGAAGATTACACAGCCCGCCGATAATTACAGAAAG
>JAOZQY010000004.1:0-55687 GCA_029931975.1 Bacteroidales bacterium
CAAACATCCATAAATGGTTTATAAAGCTCAGGTAGCAGATCTTTGCCAAGTTTAAAACTATGTCCCTCCAGCAGGTATTTATAGTAGTTTCCGGATTTCTCGATCTTGGCTTCCTTCTTGATCTTACCAATGATATCTCCGTCAAGTATTTCCCAGAGGCTTTTACCAATTTCCTGTTCGAGTTTTATTCTGATAGAATCGTAGTCCATTGTTTTAGATTTTAACTAAAGATAAGAAAAGCTTATGATGCCCTGGGAAAAGGGTCCCTGGACATCTTAAAAAAACTTAAAATATGGCGGTGGCCTGGTTGTTAAATAGAATAATGACTTATTTTCAGTGCATGATTCTTAACCTAGTCCTACGCAACCTTCGTAGACACCCCTTTCTGAACCTGATAAAAATCGCCGGTCTGATGCTTGCCTTCAGCAGCCTGCTCCTGATTGCCCTCTACATGAAGCATGAGCTGTCCTATGACCGCTACCATAAGTCTTCCGACAGGATTTACCGGTTTACGGTTACCAGTCCCGATGCTTTTTCAGGGAAACACTTTGCCCGGACCTGGGAAGCAGGCTATATTCCTGAACTGGCACGGATTTTCCCCGAAATCGAAAACTATGTGCGCCTGTCCCCGGTCGGGGGAGGACTGGTCCAGTGGGAAGAGAAGAAGATTCCTATGCAGCAAACTTTTTTTTGCGACAGCACCTTTTTGAAGATCTTTGAAACACGGCTCCTGCTTGGCGATCCGGAAGAGGTATTGGTTGCTCCGTCTTCTCTGCTCATTTCTGAAAGCTTCTCTAAGAAAATATTCGGCGAAAAGAATCCCGTAGGACAATTCCTGACCATCCCTGAGGGTCGCTTCCAGGGCGAAGCCTCTTCTTTCCAGGTCACTGGACTGATGGAAGATTTTCCTGCAAACAGTCATTTTCACCCCGAATTCGTGGCCACTCCGCCGGATCCGTCTTTTCTGGATGGCTGGGCATGGACCTACCTATTGCTGCATCCAGGGGCCCAGACGGAGGGAATTATTTCCGGATTTAGATCCTTTCGGGCCGACTATGTAGAAACAGAGGAGGGTGAAGCGGATTATACTGCCCATCTCCAGCCCATCAGGGATATACACCTGCATTCGCAAAAAACCAGGGAGATCGAAAGAAACAGCAACCTGGGCATTATCTACTCCTTTAGCATCGCTGTGCTCATCCTGCTTTTTATCGCCCTGGTTAACTATGGTAACCTGAACCTGGGCATGCTCTGTTATACCGAAAAATTCATGTTTGTGGGCCGGGTATTTGGAGCCTCTCGAAAACAGCAGCTTAAGTATTATATCTACGAAGGCTCTACCATCCTACTCATGGTTCTCCTTTTGAGCCTGGTCCTGGTGAAGGTGGCGACCATGTTCATTGAAAGTCGTTTCATGCTGGACCTGCTGGAGGGGAATACTTCCTTCATGCTGCTCTTACTCTCGGGCATCATCCTGCTGGCTTTTGTTTCCGGCCTTCTGTTGCAGGTGCAGTCCTATTTCAGAACCCTGCTTGCTTCAGCAAGAAACACCGCGGGCCGCTTCTCCCGAAAAAGCAGGATGAATAAGGGACTGATTGTATTCCAGTATACCATTGCCATTGTTCTGATCATTTCGGTTCTGGTGATCCAGCGCCAGACTACCTATGCCCTTCAGAGCGGAATGGGTGCTGAAAACAGCGGTGTCATCTGCATGAAACAAACCCACAGCAGTATTGTGGAGCGATTTCCCGAGTTTAAAAAGGCCCTGCTCAAATACCCCTCTATTCGTTCAGTATCGGGCATGCTGGATCCTCCCGGGGGTGACGCCAATGACATGTTCAGGTTTTCCCTGGAAGGCTATGAGCCGGACGATAGCAGGGCCAATGATCAGTATATCGGAATCCTTCCCTGCGACTATTCCTTGCCTACGCTATTCGATCTTAGCTTCCTTGCCGGAAGTGACTTTTCCAAAGAGTTCAGCGATGCAGAGGGGTCTGGGCAATACATCATCAATGAATCGGCTCTGAAAAGGCTGGGCTACAGCAAGGCCTCGGAGATTATTGACCGGGAATTTCAACTGTTCTTTCAAAATGATTTCATCGGTATTCCTGCCGGCAGAATCATAGGTGTGGTGGAAGACTTCCACCTTTCCAGCCTGAAAAGGGAAATCGAGCCTCTGGTGCTGTTTAAGCGGGATAGCATGTGGCTTGATAATCTGCTGGTTTCCTTCAACTCTGGTAACCTGGTGGGCGGACTGAAGGATACGGAAAAGGTCTGGGAGTCTTTGTTCCCCGGTTTTACATTTACTTATGATTTTGTGGACAGCATGTACCGCCAGATCTATCTGGTGGAAAGACTGCAGGCTTGGCTTCTCTTGCTGTTTACACTGATTGCCCTGTTCATTTGTTCCATGGGACTCCTGGGTTTATCCCTGCTGGCCAGCCAGCAGAGAATCAAGGAAATCGGGATTCGAAGGGTAAACGGGGCAGAGCTTTCCAATATCCTTCGGATGCTTAACTGGTTTTTTTTGAAGTGGGTCCTTCTGTCCTATATCCTGGCCATGCCCCTCGCCTGGCTGGGAATGCGTAAGTGGCTGGAGACCTTTGCCTACAAAACCGAACTTAGTTGGTGGATTTTTCTGGCGGCCGGACTTTTTGCGCTTTTGTTCTCTGCCATTCCAGTTTCCATTCAAAGCTGGAAAGCTGCAAGGTGCAACCCACTGGAAGCTTTGAGGTATGAATAATACGAAAGAGTCAGGTTGTGGGCCAGGAGATGATGTCAGTTTTCAGGATTCTCAATTAAGGAAAGTCTAAGTTTGCGTTTTTTCCATCTTGATTCAAATTCCATAATCTTTTTTTCTCCTTCACGAAGAGGATTCAGATCATCAAAGATATAATACGTGCCGACTTTGAACTCCCCGTGTTCCTTCCGAAGGATTTCATTTCTGGCGGTACTCATATAATAAATAAATTCAACACTGGCAGGGCTTACAGGGGCCAGCATTAGTTCGCTGTTTTGTGTAACCGAATGAATTTTTTCAGCGGCTTTTTTTTCTTCATATTGAGGAGTTTTCGCCATCCGGTCAGGCAGAGCAACCAGGTTGAAAAATATCCTCAGAAAAAGTAAAATGATGATTAGTAATTCAAACCTTAAATCCTTTTTATTGTACATAAAAATATAGGCTGTGAGCACGATTGCAAGGGTAATGCAATAGGTGATTAAAGCCTTTCCCGATCCGGCGATGCTATGTGTTAAAAAATACCATGTTCCGATTAGCAGTGTCAGTCCGGTAAAAATTAAAATCATATTCCAGAATGTCCTGTATAGTCTATCCTCCTGCTTTAGTTCAGAATAATAATTTACCAGTAAAATCAAAAGGACAGGATAGAGCATAAACAGGTACCTGGGATGAGTGCCTACGGATGTCCAGTAAACCGGAATATTTACCACAAAAACCAGCGCCAGATATCCGGGGTATTGCTTTTCCCTGAGCTTGCTGTAAAATGATTTGCTGAATAGAAATATAAATAACAGGGACCAGGGAAGAAGGTGGTAGACCTGATCAATAGGAAATAAGAATAAATGCTTTATTGTTGTCCAGACTCCATTTTCAACAAATGTTCTTTTTGTGGACTCGCTAACCAGGCGTCTGAAAAATTCAGGTTCCAGGGTGTTTTCCCATAAAAGAAAGTAATATCCACCCACCAGAATAATAAATACCAGCAGACCGCTTAGGTGTGAAGGATGGAACAGTTTCTTAAGGGATTTGAAATAGGCCAGTGCGGTAAACAGGGTCAGGCCCTGAAAAATTAGGGCAGGTAAGCCCTTCATTAAGAAAGCTGCGGATGTGAGAAAATAGCTTACCAGAAAGAGTGAATAATACTTCTTCCTTGTCAGGAAATAGTATATCAGGTAGAAATTCAGAAAGATGACCATGGAAAAGCTCAGGTCTATAAGGCCTCTCATTGAATCGAAGAAAAGGATCCTCCCACAGCTTATAAATACCAATGAACTTAGAAAGGCCACCCGTCTGCCCAACTCCTTACGTGTGGTGGCATAAATGATAAGTCCAAAAATCAGCAATGAAATTACTGCAGGCAATCGCAGGACAAATTCCGAATACTGCTTGGAAAGATTGAAAAATCCCAATAGAATCCAGTTATACAAAGGAGGTTTGTTAAAGTAATACTCTCCATTGATAGTTGGACTTATAAGGTTACCGGTTTGATGCATTTCAAATGCGACCAGTCCCCTGGTTGCCTCATCGGCAATTAATGGCGACATTCCCAGGTTAATAAATAGAGCCGGTATGAGCAGGATCAGAATGAACCAGACGAGGTATTTTTGGTATCCCGGGGCAGATTGTTGCATGACTGAGGCTAAAATAGGGTTTTTTTAGCAGACAAAAGCACTTGAAGGAGCTTTCAGTTGATAGCCGCGGCGCAATGTTCTGTATAGAAATTGAAGACCTCATCGATCTCTTTAAGCTCCTTTTTTTCAAGGGCCCGTAGCAGGTCGGGACAATCCCAAAAATACCCTGTCCCTGTTCTCATGAATATAGTATCTGATTTTAACAAATATGGATTCTTCATGGAGGGGTACGGCGTCATATTGTTGATCATTTACCCCTAGCCAGGAATCTCAGCAGCACTGTATTTTCTTTTTAGTCATTTACTGCAGGGAAGGTGCCAGATTTTTTATCTTTTGATTTATCCTGGAGATTCAAATTAAGGGAAGCTGACTCTTATGCCAAACAGACAAACATCATCTAACTGTTCGTTGCTTCCCCGCCATTCCTCAAAAGCCTCTTCAAGCAAGATCTTCTGATCTTCCATGGATTCTTCCTGGACAGCCAGGAGCAATTTCTTGAAGTTACGGGTTTTGAACTTTTTACGTTTCTTACCTCCATATTGATCCACAAAGCCGTCAGAAAAAATATATAGGGAGTCGGCTTCCTGCAGCTTTATCACATGGGTGTTAAACTTTTCTTCTTCCCAGTGTACACCAATGGGCTGCTTATCTCCCTTTATGTCATATAATTGGTACTTATCATTCTCCAGGGATGAATAAGGAATCGTTTCTTCTTCTGCTATGAGTTCTTTCTTCCTGAATAAAAACAGGGGCCTGTTTGCTCCGGCAAAGTGGCACTCTTTAAGATCCTGGTCAAAAATTGCTATTGCCATATCCAATCCATCTTTCTGTTCGCTTATGGATCCTTCCTGAACGAGTATTTCTTTCACTTTCGTTCTTAAATGACCCAGAATCTCACCAGGTTGTCTGATCCCAAATGTTCTGAATTGCTCATTAAGAAGTGTTACGCCTAACATGCTCATCAGGGCTCCAGGAACACCATGTCCGGAACTATCTGCGACTACAACCACTTTATAGCCCTCTATCTCTCTTACCCAGTAGAAATCTCCGCTTAATATATCTTTAGGCTTGTAGATTGTGAAATAGTCAGATAGGATATTTTTGATATAGGGTGCAGAGGGCAGAACAGCCTTCTGGATCCTCCTGGCATATTTGATACTGTCTGTTATTGCTTGTTTTTGCTGAAGAACCAACAGATGCTGTTTTCTGATTTCTTGCTCAGCTCTGACGCTGTCGATGGCTCGGGCAATATGATCTGAAACAAACACCATTAACTCTTCATCTTTGGGTGAATATGCATCAGCACTATCGTAGCTCTGTACTGCCATTACCCCAATCATATTTCCTGAAAGCTTTAAGGGGACACCCAGCCAGGAGGTTGACTGGGAGCCAAAAAGTTTTATTTCGCCCGATTCGTATAGTAGGTTCATTTTCTCATTGGGAAATCGAACGGGCGTAGCCGTTCGTCTCACATAGTCGGTCAGGGTGCCGGACAAATCATATAGTGTTAGCTTCAATGATTCGTCATAGTCGAAATGCACTCCGGTGGTTTCAATCTTGTCGTATTCATCTTCGAAGTAGGGGAAGAAATATTTATCGGAGGATTCCTCATAGAAACAAATGAAGAAGTTCCGGGCGATTACCAGATCAGCGAGAATTTCATGGATCGTGGCGACAAATTCTTCAATATTTTTTGTGGTATGAGCTTCTTCGGAAATCCGCAGAAGGGATTCCCATTTCTTGTCATTGTCCTGATATATTTCTTTTAAGTTGGGTGACACTGTCTAAATTTTGTGCAAAGATAAATTAAAAAGTTCAGGACTGATCGATCCTTAACTCTTGTTCATTAAAATGAGTATTTTTACGGGAGATTTTGATACTTCAATTAGTCTACAGATAAGATGGCCTACAAACCCTCAAATTTTAAGTCCATAGATCCAATTGTCCCTTCGTGTAAAAAGACGATATATAATTCGCGTGAGGAGGCCGAAGATATGATCCGGTATATTCAGGAAGACCGGGTAGTAAAAGAATTACATGCCTATCAATGCTCTATTTGCGGTATGTGGCATTTAACAAGCAGGTCAAAATAATACATTAGCTTTCATTGGGATTTTCCCGGGCAGCATTCTGCGCCTGAGTAGAGGGGAGGGTAAAATTGAAAATACTCCCTTTCCCTTCCTCACTTTCTGCCCATATTCTACCTCCGTGTTTTTCCACAAATTCTTGGCAGAGTAGCAAGCCCAATCCGGTCCCTTTTTCCCTGGCTGTTCCCTGTGTGGAAAATATTTCTGTCATGTTGAACAGCTTTGCCAGGTTCTCGGGTGCTATACCAATGCCGTTGTCCGACACAGATATGCACACAAAAGCAGGGGTTTCTTCTGTCCTAATGTTGATTTCACCTCCTTTATTTGTGAATTTTATGGCATTCGAAAGAAGGTTTCGCAGGATGGTCCGCAGCATATCAATATCTGCAAACACAGTCAAAGATTCTGTGAACTGATTAGATATAGTAAGGTTCTTGGCAGTGGCATTTTGCTTTAATACTCCAATGGTATTCTCAAAAATGTCTGCGAGTAATACCTTCTTTGGATTGTATGGAATTCTGCCCGATTGAGCCTTTGTCCAGGTCAGGATGTCTTCAAGCAAATTGAATGTGTTTTTTGTAGATCGCATCATTTCGGTGAGGATGGACTGAATTTCAGACCTGTCGTAGTCCTGGATATGTTCTGCCAGTAATTCTGAGAAACTCAGGAGTGTTAGAATCGGACTTTTCAAATCGTGTCCCAGAATGGAAATAAATCGGTCTTTGTCCATATTAAGTTGAAGCAATTCAATCTCAGATTGCTTAAGATCTGTGATATCGCGCGATACACCTATGACGGAGCCAACATCATTTTCGGAATCGAATTCTGGGAAATAACGTAAATCATAATAGGCCCTTCCCTGGGGACGCTCCATGCTAAATTGCTCATATTGTGGCTGTTTTGTCTCAAAAACACGCTCAATGGACTTTTCCATCATCTTGATTTGTTCTTCCTCATAGATGCCAGAGTCACTGAGTGTTCTTCCTAAAATTTGCTCTTTACTTAAACCGCTTACTTCCAGCCCCGCTTTGTTTATATAAATGTGACGATGCTCCCGGTCATATCTGGTGATGCAATCCTGACTGTTTTCAGAAAGAGCTCTGAATTTTAATTGCGTATCATTTGCTCTTTGTCTTTCAGTGTTATATGAGTTATGAAGAAATTTAATAATGAGGAATATAAATAGAGAAGAGTAAATGGCTGTGATAATACTATCGGTCCATCGGACTTTTTCAGAGGGAAAGGGAGTGATCAGCTCAGGTCTGTGGAGCTGAATGAGATAGATGATAAGGATAAGAGCAATAAACAGGGAGATTACATATTTTTTGTTTTTATCCGGAACAATAATCAGCGAAAGAACCAATACGACAAATCCAACAAATAGGTTTGATCCGTCGATGCCCCCATCCACAATCCAGATAATGGCAATACCAACATAAGTCAAAACTATGGTGGGACCCACGAATGGTTTGTATATCCTCCTGAATCTGACATAATAGTAAAGAATACACAACAGGAGAAACAGAGAGAGGGTAACAGTTATCACCGTAAACGAACTGGATAAAATGATACTTACGATGGTGCCCAACAGGCTTACTATGATTCCAACGATGATGGCAGACAGAAACAGACGATATTCCAGAGAGGATTCTTTTACATCGCCTCGAATATTTTTGATGAGCTTCATGATTCGCATGGCTCAAAATATTAACTTTTTCCAAGACTTTGTGTTAATTTACCAACAAATTCTCATCCATGCTCCGTCTTGTTTCAATCAGGCTTTTTCTGTTCTTTCTGCTTCAACCCCTTGTCTGTGGAGCCGTTTCCTTAGATACTCTCACCGTACCCTATCCGGCACATGCACACAATGATTACATGCATGAGCGTCCCCTCTTCGATGCGCTGGAGAACGGATTCCGGAGCATTGAAGCGGATGTGTTTACCTTGGGCGATTCTTTGTATGTGGCGCATGACAAGAAGGATGTCAGACAGGGGAGGACGCTACGTGCGCTCTATCTGGAACCACTTTCAGAGTACCTTGCGAACGCAGGGGGAGCCCTATATGATAGTAGCTGTCCGCTTATTTTACTTGTGGATATTAAGGATATTGGATTGAGCAGCTACAAGCTATTGGATCGTATTTTGAATGAGTTTCGGGAAATCTTGTGTCAGGTTTATTCTGAAGCTTATTTCCGGGGAAGTGTAATGGTTGTTGTCTCCGGGAACCGTCCCATGGAGTATATGATGAAGCAAACCCGGCGATTTGCCTTTGTGGACGGCAGGATGAAGGATCTTTCAGGTGAATACGACCCGCAGCTCATGCCCCTGATCAGCGACAGGTGGGGCAAGTATTTCTCATGGAAGGGAAAGGGTAGTATGCCGGAAGAAGAAAGGGTCCAGCTCCGCCTGTACGTTCAGCAGGCTCATGAAAAAGGTCAGCTGATTCGCTTTTGGGCCACCCCCGATAAACCCGGTAAGGAACGCGATGCGCTCTGGACTGAACTACTGGAAGCGGAAGTAGATTTGATCAATACCGATGATCTCGACGGACTGCGGACGTTTATATTAGCACGGAGAGACGAGTCGAAGGATTAGCTCTTGGTTAGCGCCTGTGAAAGGGCATTTGCCCAGACTATTCTACCGCCCCAAATGGTCCTCCAGGAATTTCTACTACGGCCCCTTTTTATAGTTCTCGTCCCTGAAAAACAACTGCCCCTTGGTAAGCCAGGAGATTCCGAATGAAAGCAGCACAATGGATTCCAGCCAGAAGACCGGGTGGAGGCTTTTTAAGCCGGGGTAAAGATTAGCCAGGAACCACATGTAGGCAATGATCAGAAGCAGTGAGGCCGTCATTAATCCACCGCAGATGTAGTAGACTACATTCCGCTTCTTTTTCTGGCGCCCCATGAACAGCTTTTCACCTGTCACCATATCCATATGTGTCTTTGGGAAAAGGAACAGGGCGTATACGATCAGGATGAAAAAATATAAGAGTGCACTTATGTTGTGAAGCTTGCCCACCAGAGGATTATGTGCTGACCCCGGGATAAGACAGGGCTGGAGGGGAGTGCTGATGGTGCAGGGAAGAAAGGCAACTCCCAGGACAAGAATGCATCCCAGGTAGCCAGCCAGGTTGTCCCTCCAGTCGTGTCCCCTGTAGGCAAAGAGGAAGAAAGCTACCGCGCAGTTAAATCCTACGAAAATGTTCCTCATGTTGGTGTAATAATAGGTGCTGATGGACGACTGGACCTCATCGCAACCCCCGAACAGAAATGACCCGACAAACAAAATCACAGGAAGGGTGATCCCCAGGATTCCGATAGCACGCCTCATAGTATAGTAGGAAATAATCTCGGGCGGTTTGTTCATATTCTGTTGTCTGTCTGTATTTCCCAATAATGTCTGTCTGCTTTTCAAATAATGGTTTATCGCTTGTATTTTCTCTTTGAGGCTTTATAGGTGCGCTTGCGATGTTTCTTGCTCTTTTTGGCTTTATAGAATCCTTTGTTCTTGTATATGTTTTCTCCTTCAAGCATAAGTAAGCCAGCTCTCTGTTGGCTAACAGAAGCCTTCTTTGTACTGGAACAGGAAACCCCGATCAGAAGGGCAAGCAATGTAAGTCCTAAAAGGATGCCTCGTTTCATATCATCTGTTCTGAATGGTAATTTCAGAATATTGTACAGTGTTTTGTTTTACGGACTTATTGGGGCCTGGGTTACGAGTAAGCTATAGATTTTCAGGTGAAATGAAAAAGAAGATCTGGCGCCTGATCCAAAGCCAAAGACGGACCAGGAGTATATTTTATCCGGAGCCTGGGAAATGGTGAAGGGATTTAAGGCCGGAGCTACCGGACAACAAATCAGCTCATCTTTTGGTCTGAACAATATGGAAATTCCCGATTCCTTCACCAATGGAGCACCGCCGAAGGTTCTTTCGTCCCTAAAGATCGGTCTGCCTTTTGTCAAGATAAATCTGGGCTAAAAAGGAGTCATTTGATGATTTAATCTGTGAAGTATTTGCAAAGATATAGAGTACTACAGGAAGATTCGTGCGATCTTCAGTTTGCCCGGCATTCAGTTTGGTCCTGGAGACTGCCAGATGCTCCTGGTACAAAAGGAAAACCGTATCCCTAGAAATGGTATAGGTGCCTGTGTATACATTATTATCTCTTACACGAAGCTCGAATTCTTTGCCATCTTCAAACAACCTGATGCATTGGGATTCATTAATGGCTCCAAATACAATATCCTGTCTTGGTTTAAATAAAAACATAAGAGGGATAATGCTGGCAAGAAGCAGGTAATACAATACTTTTTTCATGGTGTTTTCTTCTGGAGTAAAAGTAAGAAGCTGTTTCCCTGCTTAGTTGTCGTAGCAAAGGGGGTTATCAACCGTCAGGAAATCAAGGATGTGTCTGGACATAAAGCCGGGTGTTTATGCAAGGATGCAAATTCAGGCGCTACAGTTGCGTCTTAACAATCTTTAAGCCCTAAACTTATTCCCCCTCCAGGGCGTAGCGCAATATCACATCATTATTTACATACCAGCCATGATCCTGGTCGATGAAAAAGACGCTTGACGAAGTAAATGCATTATCTTCAAAAGGGGTGTCAAATACATTCCAGGTATCCCCGCCATCATTTGTATATCCAATGCTTACATCAGGGTAAGTCAGATAACTGATATATCCATTTGATTTTTCGAGGAAGTAAATATCAGATGGGGAGTACTCGCTTAACTGAGTTGTCCAGGTTGCTCCACCATCCATGGTTTTCAGAATAAATCCCTGCTTGCCGGTGGTTCCTGTAAATCCGGTTATCCAGCCGGTAGTGTTGTCAATAAAGAACATATCCTTGTAATTCCATGTGGCCATTTCCGAATCATCAAATACAACATCCTGGTGTACCCAGTGAGCTCCTTTGTCGGTGGTTTTAAACAGCCCGCCCGTAGAGACATCCGTGTCTTCATCGTAGCTTGAACCAATGAAGTACCCGGTATTATCAATGGGAAAGCTCATCAAAAGTACCCGGGTAATTTCCAATTCTTCCTGGTACCCGTATTCTGTTACAAGTTCCCATTCTCCTGAACCCCCGCTTTTTAAAGTATGCATTGTAGATTGCGCGAGGGCAAAGAGATCACCAGTCTCGTTAACTTCAATTTGATTGGCATCCACGTAATCGTAATACAACGAGGAAGAAAGTGGTCTGTTCCAGTTCGTTCCACCGTTTGTGCCAGCATATAGATATTGCCCTGCTGTAAAATAGGCTGTGTTTTCTCCAAGCACTTCAAAATCCTCAAGCTCATAGGCATAGCCGGCATCGCCCGAGTATGCTTTTGACCAGGTTTTTCCCCCGTCATGCGTGCGCAGGCAAAAACGTTTTCCCGGTATGTAATTTTTTGTCCGCCCGAGAATCCAGCCATTCTCAGTATCTGAAAAGCGAACTATTTCAAATTCATAATCAGTAGTAAACAAATCGCTCACATCGATTTGCTGCCAGCCACCCGATTGAAAGGTCAGCTCCACTTCGGATGAAATGGTTGTATTTACATAGTCAGCAATTGCTTTCAGGATATGCGATCCCTGTGCACCCTCCACGGTCCAGGCATATTCAAAGGGTTCTTCCGTATCAGTATAAAGCAGAACATCATCCAAATAAAACTTGACTTCAGAGGGAGGTATTCCCGTAAGATAGGTCTGGATGTTAATCACTTCATTAATATTCACTTTTGCCCCGTCAGCAGGAGATTGGATGCTAAAAGACTGGTAGAGGGGTTCATCATTAAGTTCCTGGTGAACGAGATTCACATCGAATAACTGGAAGTTTTTTTCCAGCTCGAAAAATAATACATCGATCTCCACACCAGCATTGGATTCAAGATTCAGATCATAATCCAGGTTAAATCCATTGGGACTAAGTTCAGCAGCCAGGTCCGAAACCAGTAAGAGATCTATGTAGGGGCCTGCGATGCCGTAGAGTTTTAAACTGGCTTTTGGCCCGATTTTCATGGTGTATTCTGCATTATCGCTAAGTGCTGCCGGTTGTATTGTAAACCCAGGGGCAGGGTTCGTGCTGTTTATCTTAGACCATTCATCGCCATCATATTCCAGTCCGATTTCCCGGTTATAATTTTGAGTAGCGTAGCTCTGTACCGTCCCGGTAATTGATAGATCGGAATGTAAAACCAATTCAACCTTGGGTACAAATACAACAGGAACAGGACCAATAAAAATGGTCCAAGGGGTAAAGGTGATTTTGGCAAAAGTGATTTCCTCCTCCAGCGATATATCCGATTGAACGTCCAATCCCAGGGAGGCGAGTTCATCTACCTCCACAGAGGTTTTAAAATAGTCGATACCGTCCAATGATACATCCAGCTCAAAATTAAAATCCAGACTAAAATACATGGACCCGCTGAGGGTTGCGTTCTGATTACCTCCAATGGGATGTTCGAAATCCATATCAAAGCCAAGCAGATTGGTGTTCTTTAGATTCTCTGATAAAGAAATACCTTCTGCCAGGTATATTTGATCTATGTCTGCGGCCGTAAGCGAAACGGAATGAAGATCAATGGATCCCTTTTTTATTATGTCCTCCAATGTGGCCTGGGAGGTTTGGACAACAATGTTTCCATCTTTGTTTTCCACCGAACTGACTTTTCTCAAGAATCCATTAGGAGCCAGGCTGCTCACATCATCCACTAAAATATCATTGGTTTGCAGATCGCTGGCAAAGGAACCATCCCCATCAAATTGAAAAGTATAGCTAATGGTATCCAGACTGACTATTTCGGCGCGACTCCCGGAATCAAGCACCCGGGCTTCCTCGGCAATAAGCACATCTTCGTTGATATTATTGTTGTCAGGGTCAGGCTCCTCTTTCTTACATGAAAATACTGCAGAAACTATCAGGAGCAGGATGAGGGACTGAATTTTCATAGTAAATACAGATTTTGAAAAACAAAAAGTCAACTGAAGAAAAGAACTTATAAAAATAAATTTATGAATTTTTTTTGGTAAAGAAGGCGCTTATGTTTCAGAATTGACTGAAGAAGCGTCTTTTATGAATACCTGCCCTACCGGCAGAAGACCCATTCATTTTGCTTAGACAGGTCATTGTTGAAGTAGTAACCTTCTTCGACAAATGCCCTGAGGTATGCCGGATCGTTTATCCTGTTTTTAATAATGAAGCGCAGCATCATTCCCCGGGCCTTCTTGGCATAGATGGTGACATTCCGAAATCTGGTACCATCAGATTCTTTAAAGACGGGTGTGATTATTTTGTAGGGAAAGGTTCGAGGTTCTTTGGATCTGAAATATTCATTTGAAGCCAGGTTGATCAATACTTTGCTGCTTTGCATGCCAGTCTCCTCCACAATTTTGCCTGGGATGATCTCTTTCCAGAATTCATAAAGATTCTTTCCTTTGGTGTTAGTCATTTTTGTGCCTATCTCGAGCCGATAAGGCAGGATCAGGTCCAGCGGCCTTAATACGCCGTATAGTCCGGAGAGCAAGCGAATATGCTCTTGGGAAAACAGGAGGTCCTCTTCGCTTGGTGAGCATGCGGGAGAGGGTATGGGTTAATGGCTTAAAATTAGTTCTTAATTTTATACATAGCAAGTGCTCTTTCGTGTAAAAGAGATCTGCTTGTCCGTTTTCTGTGGGTAATTAAATCACCATGGATGGAGAGTGTATATAATTATTGACGACAAAGATCAAATCTTTATATAACTTCGTGTATAATCACAGATACCAGAATTGTCTTATGAGTGAAATTTCAGGCATTGTGGCTCATTTTGTAAACAATGCACTTCTTGCCGTCACAGTAATTATTTTTGCTACCTATCTGTTTCTGACAGTTTACTCTGCCTTTGCCCTGAGGAAATACCTTCGAAAGAATAGTTATGTGGACTATAACTCCATCATCTCCTCACCGCTGGTTCCAAGCATTTCTGTGATTGTCCCCGCATTCAATGAAAGTGCCGGCATCGTTGCTAATATTCGCACACTACTTTCCCTCTACTACAATAACTTCGAGATTGTTATAGTCAATGATGGAAGTGGTGATGATTCTTTGGAGAAGGTCATCGAAGCCTACGAACTGGAAAAGGTAAATTACTATTATGATTACCGGCTGCCCTGCGAAAGAATTAAAGCTGTTTATAAATCCCGCAACAGGTCCTATAAAAAGTTATTGGTGGTGGATAAGCAGAACGGGGGGAAAGCAGACGCTTTGAATGCAGGTTTGAATGTTGTGAGGAACGAACTGATTGTATGCATAGATGCAGACTCCATCATGGAACAGGATGCTTTGATGAAGCTGGTAAAACCTTTTCTTGAAGAGAAGGATGCAAAGATGATCGGGGCAGGAGGCGTGATCCGTATTGCCAATTCATGTGAGATCACCGATGGAAAGATAACAAAGATCAATCTGCCGAAAAAATGGCTCCCCCGGGCTCAGGTCATGGAATATACACGTGCCTTTCTAATGGGCCGGATCGCGTGGAGTGAACTCGATGGACTTTTGTTGATTTCAGGGGCCCTGGGAATGTTTAACCGGGAGATCGTCATCGAGGCCGGAGGATACAGCACAAACACTGTTGGTGAGGACATGGAGCTTGTTGTTAGGATGAGGAGGTACATGGCGGAAAAGGATATCCCTTACCGGGTGGAGTATATCCCCGATCCGCTATGCTGGACAGAAGTGCCCTCTACCCTTAAATCTCTGGCTCTGCAGAGAAGCCGGTGGACACGTGGTACGATGGAAACGCTCTGGACCCACAGGAAACTGTTCCTGAATAGAAAATACGGGAAGCTGGGTCTGCTGGGTTATCCCTACTGGTTGTTTTTTGAGTGGCTTGCACCCATTCTCGAGTTTGTGGGCATCATTATTTTCACTGTCCTTGCTATCACCGGTAGACTGAATACAAGCTTTTTCTTCCTCTTGCTGGGATTTGTATATTTCTTCGCTGTTTCCCTCTCCATCTGGGCCGTTCTTTTTGAAGAGATCACCTTTCATAAATTCGAAAAACGGAGGGATGTGCTACGCCTCGTGGGGACCGCATTTCTTGAGCCTCTGTTTTATCATCCGTTTATTTTGCTGACGAGTATTAAGGGAAATATTGATAAACTATTGAATAATACTTCCTGGGGAAAGCAGGAGAGAGAAGGGTTCAGCAATGGGGCAGAAAAGAGCAAGTCCGGAAAGGCGAAAAAGGCTAATGCTCGCAAACGAAATATCCTTATTGGTATCAGTGGCGTAGTACTTGCATCACTTGCCATTATCTGGTTGATCATGACCGGAAAGCCGGGAGGCCAGGAGGAACAAGCTCCCCAGGATACAGGAAGGATGGATTCCACCGAACTTGTTGTACATGTAACATCGGCAGATACCACCGAAATTGTGCCAGAGCCTGTTCCTGTTCCTATTCCCGTTCCTGCACGAGTCCAAAAAGAATATCATATCATTGTTGGGAGCTATGCTTACAAGGCCCGGGGGTATGCGGATATTTTGGTGGAAAAGTTCAAGGAAGAAGGTTATGACCCTGGACTACACTCCATAGGAGATTCACTTGTCAGAGTCTCCTTGTACTCAACAACGAACAGACGGGAGGCCCTGGATAGTCTCGAGCTATTAAGAGCCGAACCCGGCCTGGACAAAGCGTGGATATGGGTAGAGAAGTAAAAGAGCCCTTTGGAATGCTATTTTGAAACTAAAATTTGAAATTGACCGTTTAAGTACTGACAAGCTTAATGCAAATTAATACGACGGCCATGAAGAATTTACCCTACCTAATAGCACTATCTTGTTTTTTGGTTTTTGCTTTATCATCCTGCGAGAAAGATGATACTGAAAGAATTAAAGGAGAAAATGCTGTGATTGCAGATCATACAATTGCTACCGAGGATATTCTCAGGGCTATCCCGGAGGAATATATTAATGCAGCCCGCAATGATCTTCACATAGCCTACCAGCATACTTCACATGGGACGCATGTCGCACGCGGTATGTTCGGTTTACCCGATTACAAGTCAGGAGATGAGGACTTGTTTGCCATAAGCAATAACGATCCGCAAGCCGGGAAGCTCGATTTCAGAGATTATGCAATGGCCTCCTACGCTGATGGTGGTGATGACGCTTCTGATCTTAGTCGAAACGAAACAGCATTTATCCAGGCCACAAGAAACTATCTGGATGATCCTGACAATTCAGAAATTAATGTAGTCATGTGGAGTTGGTGTGATATTGCAGGACATGATGTAGCTGATAATTATATCCCCGGAATGCAAACCCTCATTAACGAGTATCCTTCAGTTAGCTTTATTTTTATGACGGGCCATGCCAACAAGGACAATAATGTGGGAGATGGAAAGCCCAAAAACCAGGCCGATTTAATTCTCAATTACTGTAAAGAGAACAAGTTTTACTGTCTTGATTATTATGGAATTGACACGCATGATATGGATGGTAACTATTGGGAAGATGCAGGTGATGATGGCAACTCTTCAACAGGAGGCAACTTTTATGCAGATTTTCAAGATAGTCACAGCCCTGGAGCCGGCTATTACGAAAACAGATCATCACCGGGAGGCTCGGTTACTTTTGGTGCCCACAATACACAACATATCACTGCAAATCGCAAGGCCTACGCCATGTGGTATATTCTGGCCAGCATTGCAGGTTGGGAGTAGTCTGGATTCGATAACTGTTAACTCAGCTTATATTGTACAGATTACATGATTGTCAGATCTTAACGACCATCTTGCCCTTGTTCTTGTCCTCAAAAAGATCAATGAAGACCGGCGGAATCTGTTCAAAACTCTCAACAATTATTTCAATGGCTCGCCGCATTCAGGACAGAATTTGTATCCGGTAGCCTTGTCATATTCATGGCCATTTGAGCACTTGATAATTGGCTTTTCAGCATTGACCTGGGTTAATACGCCATATATTTTGTTATCAGAAGTCGTATTCCCAAAATATCCGCTTATTAAGAATTCAATGCTTTGAGTTTTCCCTATCCTGAGTAACTGTAGAAATTTTTCATGAGGACAATATAAACTCAGGATGATTTTTTGTCCATCCCTTTCAGTTTCGGCATATAATAGATCCTGGTTGGCACTAATCCATTGTTTATTGTATGACTTAGTTACCCTGACCCCGTTGCCTGTCAGAAGGTCTGCGACAGCTTGCTGATCATATGCATAACTCCAAGCCTTGTTTTTAGTTAATAAAATATCAACCCCTCCCGACACTTGTTCTCCTCCGGTATGTTTGAAGAATTTGACAATATTTGCTTCATTAAGACGCACTGTTTTCCCCCAGAGTGACTTTGCCAGTTCTTCATTGCTTCGTAGCACAATGCTCTCGTGAGCGCCCTCACAATTTTCCTGGACACTCTTAATCATCACATGGAGCTCTTCTCCGGTAATTGGCTGTGAGAAAGCTACGACCGGGAAACTCAGGAATATTAGAAAGAATATATTTTTCATGATGCGAGGCTTTTTAAGTTCCGTATACGAATTAATTAATCAGGAAGTTTCCTGACTGCCTTTTTTATATGGTGAATCATGACCCTCATTTCTCTCGCTTAGCTACACTATAACGTTTAGCGCACTATATTATTTGACATATCACTTACAATTCTGATATGAACTTCTTAACTTTCAGTAACTAATTAACCAATCCCTATGATGCGAAATGCTGTATTGCCGCGTGAGTTGAATGCCCTGATAGGTTCTGAACGTAAAGATTTTGCTGTAAAGGCGGGTCGGGCTCAACCGCGCAAAAAATCATGGGCGCTGCTTCTTTTTGGGCTTTTCTGGACCGGCTTCACCAGTATTTTTGTATTTGCCTTCCTGGGGCCCTTATTTGTTGGAAAGGAAGTGCAGTTTGAATCCAACGGAGTTCCGGTCGTTGCAGGTCCGGGAAATCTAGATGAAATTGTGGTGCCGGCCCTGATTATAGGCTTATTTGTACTCATTGGAATTGGAATGCTGCTGGGGGGCTTGTATTCCATGTTCAGGAAGGGAGGATATTACGTGGGAACTCCCTTGAGACTGGTACATTATTATAAGGGAACTATGAGATCCATTGACTGGGAACAGTTTTCAGGCGATATTACAGTAAGTGGAACTATCGATACGGGCAGTGTTTCACTTCAGATGCGAACCGGCCGGATGGTGAGCCGGAAAGACGGACCGGAAAGATATGTCCCCGATGTTATTTACATGTCGAGAATTTCCAATGCATTTGAAATTGAAAAAATTTGCAGAAAAAGAATTAAAGAAAACGATCCTACTCCAGCCAATACTTAAAGAATTTTTGCTTTGAATGCAGCCTGGATCTCACGGGTAATGGGACCGGGGGTGCCGGTGCCTATCTTTTGTCCTTCCACCGATACCACGGGAGTTACATCCCTGGAGGTAGAGGTGAGGAATATTTCATCGAAATCATACAGCTGTCCGGCCTCGATGTCTTCCACCCGAATCTCACTGAATAGGGTCAGTATCTGCTTTCGGGTGATGCCCTTCAGTATATTGCTGGCTGGTGTATAAACATCATTGCCTTTAATAAAAAAGAGGTTGGTGCGGGATGTTTCGGAGATTTTGTCGCTGTGATATAACACATCTACCGCACCGTACTCCCTGAGCTTCTTTTGGAGCCTTAGGGTATTATAGTAATAGAGCGTTTTGACTTCAGGGTTGGGTCGGACAAAATTTTCACGAATCAGGTGTACACCCTTCTCAAAAGTTTCTATGGGTGGCTTGTTCCAGGGTACATTCAGGACCATTACATTGGCTTTTCCGCTTACCGTTTCCAGATTATCTGAGTACCCACCGGTGACAATCACCTTGAATGCCCCATTTTCCAGGCCATTTCGTTGTTGTAGCTTGTGGAGGACGGAAACAAACCGCTCCCTGTCCATGTCCACTTCTATGCCTGAGATATCAAGGGAGCTAAATAGCCTGTCCAGATAATCATTCAGCCAGGGAATCTTGCCCTCCCTGCTGCGGAAATAGTCAAAAACGCCGTAGCCGCGCTGAAACAGGAGGTCGGTGACATGGAGATTTAAATCTTCGAAGGGGACCAGGTGGCCGTTGAAGTAGGAATAGTTGTTTCGGATCATGGTCGCAAAAGTAAGGACTTTTATGATCTAAAAACATCATTTTTCACCTTCAAGTTTCACTATTTCTTCCAGCTCCCTCTTTATCCTTTTCAGGCTTGAAAGCAAACCGTGTTTTTTTTGAATGAATGCAGTTAGTATCATTTTTTCTGAAAAGAATGGAATTCCTGCAGAGAGGAAAACGCCGATAATCATAAAAGGTGCAAGCATTAGCCCAAATCTGGTAATCCTGAATTTATACTTTTCAGCATCAATCAGGTGTTTCCTTTGGGATGTTATGGGTTCAAGAAAATCAAGTTTGTTTACCAGGAGGTAGTATTTGATTGCCCAGGCATATGAAACGATAGAAAACACTGCCACGGCTACAATTCCAGTAATATGAGATATCTCTTCATGGGTATTGCCATCAAGATATAAGATGATTATTACCTTATTAAATTCATTCAGTTCGGCAATACAGTCGTAGAGTGTCTCGATTAGTGGGTTCTTCTCCCTCTTAGCAGGTAAATCAGAATAGGTAAACTCAATAATAGTTCATTGAAGTATTCAGGGATATGCGGTATATCCATGTAGACACTTTCGAATTACCTTTAAAACCCGGGTAGGCTTTCCACAATTCAACAGCAATATCATTAATATGGTCTTCCCTGTCTTGTGCCGTATGTGCATAAGCTCTTGCTATTTTCAGAATGATTCCGATGTTTTCTTCGAAGATTGAGATGAATCGCTCTCTCAGTTCACTTATAGTCATGGAATACCCTTTATTCAATTAGTAACATAGCATTGGAAAAAATCACATAAGGAGGGCATCTCTTATTGTCAGCGAGAATATCTCCAAGTTAGCTCAAAAACATAAAAGTGTCTGATAATGGCTGAAAATTATTGCTATCTTCGATTTAATAATACCTTATAAGCTTTACCCCAACATGAAACAAATTTTTACTCTGATGGCTGTGCTTCTGATAAGCCTGGCTACAAGCGCACAATCAACTTTTCTCAAATCTAACGAAGGTCTCAAGTTGCGATTGGACAGTATGGGGAACAACTACTGGGATGCATACCGGGAGCAGTGGGATACCACCAGGTACTATTACGATTACAATGCTTCCGGACAAATGACCCTTTACTACAGTACATGGGTGGATAATAGTAGCGGGGAGCTCCTGGGAGATTCCCGCTATGAGTACAGCTATAATGTCGATGGAAGTGTGGCTGAGCACCTGGACCTGGAATGGAACGAGGATACGGATGACTGGGAGAAGCATAGGCGGGTGGTCTATGCTTATGATGAAGACGGTAATCAAATTAGTTGTACGGGCTACAGATGGAATGAGACAAGTGAGCTATGGACCCGAATCGATTCAAGCTATAATGTATATAATGATGAGGGATTACTCAGCGAATACACTGGTTATGAGTGGAAGACTGATCGGTGGGTGATTCGTTATTACAGCACCTATACCTATGAGGAGCATGGCTGGCTGAATGAGCACATCTCTCGCATGTGGTATGAGGATGATCAGGAATGGAAAAACAACATTAAATGGGTATATTCCTGGAATACAGAGGGACAGATGCTGAGCAAGTTTCGTTATGACCAGGAGGTGTATGAAGGCCCCTGGTTGGAGTACTATAAGATGGAAAAAATCTACAACGCTGAAAACCTGCTACTCACTACCAATTCGGTAAGCTGGAAGACCGACCATTGGGAAATTTATCAGACCGACACCATGGACTACGATGGCTCTGGATTGCTGATGGAAGACCGGGCTTACCAGCTGGATGAGGACAATATGCGGCCTGATCATATATATACCTATAGCTACGATGCAAGCGGGAATGTTACGGAGTATATATACTCCAGCTGGGACAGGAATAAATCTCAACTGGTAGTCTACGGGAAGGATATCTTTACCTATGATCCGGACTATTCTATGAAAGACATTGTGCTTCCTGATGAGGACAGCGAATGGAATGAGAATCTTCTGATGGACCAGTTTTCAAACATTCCCCGGAGTATTCATATGTTGCGTTGGGTAAACGAAAACTGGGAGGACTACATGAAAAAAGCTTTCTTCTACAGCGAACAGAATGTGGAAGGGGTAGGAGTAGAGGAAGAGGAAAGGGCCATGGTCCGCATCTACCCCAACCCGGTCAGAGATCAGCTCCATATGGATCTTCCGGAAGGCGTGTCCAGTGCAACTCTGACTCTTTATGAAGTGACAGGTCGTCAGGTGCTGAGACGTCAGTTGGATGCAGGTGCAAGTCTCTCTCTGAATACCCTGCCTGCCGGAATCTTCCTTTACAGCCTTACTGTGGATGGGAAGATCCAGAGCGGAAAGCTGGTGAAGAGGAAATGAATGATCGATTTGCTAATTATTTATAACTTGCATTTTACATAAATGCAACAAAGAAGGTGAGCAAGTTTAGTATTTGGATGGCTACGGTACTCATCGGAACTTTTCTATTTTCTTTGAGCAACCTTGCTCAGAAAAGGGATCTGAAATTTGAACATTTCACCACCAGGGATGGACTTTCCCAATCTACCGTCACGTGCATTCTGCAGGATAGTAAAGGTTTCATGTGGTTTGGGACGCGTAATGGATTGAACCGCTTTGATGGTTATTCGTTTACGAATTACCTTGACGATGCAGATGATTCCACCAGTATAGCAGGCTCCTTAATTTACTGTATTTTGGAAGATGACAGAGGTAACCTGTGGATTGGTACAGACCTTGGATTAAACCGATTCGACCAATCATACAACCGGTTTATTCATTATCGGCATGATGAAAATGACCCTTCCAGCCTGGATGGAGTTGGAGTAGGGGCTATTTGTGAGGACATTAAGGGCAATCTGTGGATTGGAAACCTTGGTGGTAATCTGGACCGCTTTGATTATGACAGGCAGGTTTTCATTCACTATCCATATGATCCCGATCTCACCAATAGTTTGAGCACTGATATCAGGGCAATTCATGAAGATACCACGGGTCGCTTATGGATCGGAACGCTGAATGGAGATATCAGTATGTTTGACACTGAAAACAGTCTCTTTCTTCCTCTCTATTACAGGGGTGAAAAATTGAGCAATAATGAAATTCGTGCTATTTCCGGAGATAAAGACGGCCATGTATGGATCAGTACCTATGGGGATGGTCTTTATCAGGTTAGTTTCTCTAACGATAAGGAACTTGAAATAACACAATTCAAACATGAGGATGTCAATCCCTTCTCCCTGAGTAGTGATGCGACTGTAAGCATTTATGAAGACAGTGAAGAACGGCTGTGGATCGGTACGGAAAATGCAGGTCTGAATCTTTTTGACCGGGCGACCGAAAGATTTATCCATTACTACTCGGATCCTCTGTATGCTAAGAGTATCAACAACAATTCGATCTGGAGTATATATCAGGACAATATGGGGAACCTCTGGATCGGGACCTATGCCGGGGGGGTCAATATGTTGGCAAAGTATGGGGGATATTTTGATCATTATGTGTCTATTCCGGGAAATGAAAAAAGTCTGAGCCATAGTTCAGTAACTTCTTTTCTTGAAGATTCAGAAGGTAGCTTCTGGGTTGGGACTGATGGTGGTGGGCTCAATCTGTTTGACCGGGAAAAAGGAACTTTCACATGTTTTAATACCACAAACAGTGATCTCAGCAGCGATGCAGTTCTTTCGATTTTTGAGGATAGCAAGGGTCAATTGTGGATCGGTACCTGGGCAGGTGGCCTGAATTTGTTTGACCGGGAACATCGCCATTTCATCCATTACAACAGGGAGAACAGTAATCTTGCAAGCGACAATATTTTCTCCATTCTTGAAGATGCAAATGGTGTTTTATGGCTTGGAGCGCATTTTGGAGGACTCAGTTATCTGGACCCCGGTACGAACTCCTTTGTAAGTTATGTTCCCCGGGACTCAGGCCTGGTTGATGATCGGGTGGGGATGATCCTGGAGGATTCTTATGGAGATATTGTGCTTGGAGCAGCGGCCGGACTCTTTTTCTTCGACCCTGAAGCGGAGGCTTTTACCTCTTACGTACATGATGATAATAACAGGCAGAGTCTGAGTAATGGAGGGGTCATTTCCATCGCAGAGTCGGCCGACTCCACCCTCTGGATCGGAACGGGAAATGGCTTAAACAAATTTGACAGGGAAAGTGGTGGTTTCACCTCCTATTACGAGAAAGACGGATTGCCCAGCAATGCGATTAAGGGAATACTGGTAGACAAGCAGGGTAATCTATGGCTAAGTACCAACCGGGGCATTTCCAGGTTTGATCCTGAAAAGGGTACCTGTCAGAACTATGATATTTCTGATGGACTCCAGGAAAATGAATTCTATCAATATAGTTATTACCAATCTCCCGGGGGAACATTTTATTTTGGGGGTGTCAATGGTTTCAATGCCTTCCGTCCGGAAGATATTCAGTATAATCCAAGAATTCCTCCCGTTGTATTTACTGACTTTCGTATATTCAACAAAGCAGTGAGTATCGGGAAAAATTCTCCCTTGCATTCCCATATCAGTGAAACGGATACCGTCAGACTTTCATACAGACAAACGTTTTTTTCATTCGAGTTCACTGCGTTGAATTATATTTCGAGCGAGAAGAACCAGTATGCCTGGAAGCTTGAAGGATTCGATAAGGACTGGATCGATGGGGGCAGCAGACATATGGCATCCTATACCAATATCGATCCCGGGACCTATACCTTTAAAGTTAAAGCCTCAAACAACGATGGGATCTGGAATGAAAAGGGCAACAAGCTGACTGTGATTATTACACCGCCCTTCTGGCAAACCCTGGGATTTAAGATTGCAGGCATTTTATTGTTGCTTATGGGCATTGGTCTGATTTACTATCTTAGAGTCCGGCAGATCATAATACGAAATAAATTATTGCAGAAACTGGTTGATCAACGGACCAATGAACTCAATGAAAAGAATGAGATACTTCAGGATCAGGCGGACGAACTGACTGCCCAGCGTGATCAGCTGAATGCCTCCAATGCTGTTAAGGACAAGCTCTTTTCGATTATTTCGCATGATATCAGGAGTCCTTTCAATTCCCTGAATGGATTTATTGAACTCATAAACGTGAAATATGATGAGTACACGGATGAGAAAAAGAAGGAAATGCTTGGTATTATCAGTGGCTCAGCTAAAAATGTTTATACCCTGCTCGACAACCTGCTGAGCTGGTCCAGATCCCAGCGTGGGACCATAAAATTTAATGTACAGGCCACGGAGGTGGTCTCTTTGATCAGCTCTAAGATTGACTTGCTCAGATACCTGGCCCAGGAAAAAAATATAGAGGTGGAATCCGTATGCAGTTTAGGAGAGATTGTTGTTGAGTTAGATCCGGACCTCATCGCTGTGGTTCTGCAAAACCTGCTTACCAATGCCATTAAGTTTACCCATCAAGATGGCAAAGTACAGGTGGATTGTCGATTAGAATCCGACGATCTGACGATTTCAGTTAGCGATAACGGTGTTGGAATACCGGAAGAAAATCTTGAGATGCTTTTCAGTCCCGACAATCATTTTACAACCCGGGGTACAAAAAGTGAGAAAGGAACAGGGCTTGGGTTGATTGTCTGTAAGGATTTTGTTGATATACACCACGGACAAATCTGGGTTGAGAGTGTAATGGGCAAAGGTTCCACTTTTTTCATCAAGCTTCCCCTGAAGCAATCAGGTCGAAAGGACCACTAAGTTGTATTTTTTTTCCATCTCATTAAAGAAAGTTCCACAATAGTTATCCCATATTTTTCTGGATGGGAATGAGAAGATTGTGGTATCAAAGAGCTTGAAAGATTATGAAGGACTGCTAACAGAATTCGGTTTTTTCAGTGCCCATCAATCATTTCTGGTAAATCTGAGCCATATTATAAAAGTAGATAAATCGGACGGTGGCTTTATTATCATGAAGAATAAAATGCAGATTCCGATCTCACAGCGACCAATGAAAAACCTTATGGCTTTGCTGGAGCAGTTTTAACCGAGGCCGGAAAACAAATTCAGCTTGAGTACCAGCGAATTCAAGACGAATTGGTTCGCACTCAAACTCACCTAATAGTTGATGAACAGATCGACCCTGCAAAGTCTTATACAAGTGCCCGGAAATCTTACTTCTCTGGGCACTTGTTATTGAACAAGCAGGGAGAGATTTATTGTAGTGACCCAATCTCATTAAGAATTAGTTTTTGGTACCAATGGCAGAGAAACATATCCCGGAACACAAGTAAATCGGGTATGGTTTCCCATAAAACCATGGTGATCGCATCATTTGCATACGATCAAATGATGCGATCAGTGGCTATTTCCGGAAAGGCATATGTATCCGCCCAAAGCTCAAACGAAAGCCTCACCAGGGAGGAAGTATCCCCATGGAACAAACTGATCCTAACAAAATGGTGAAGAGGCTTTTTTTAGCTTCTGTTTATTCTTTATATTTAACAGGGAGAACCTACCCCAATATCAACTTGAAACCAAGCACTACCTCTAATGAAAAAATCTCTCTTTCTGCTTCTTATCATTGCTGCGCTCACCAGCTGCAAGGATGAAAAAAATGAGATTCCGGCCATTGATCCGGCTTTTACCTCTTATGTTTCCGGCTTTACCGGCGGGGTGATACCGGCAAGTTCCACCCTGCTGATATCCCTTGTATCGGATGTGCCGCTTGCTCTCCGGGAATCGTCGGTGGAGCTGGAGCTGCTCGAATGCAAGCCTTCGGTAAACGGGAGCTATCGATGGATCGACAGCCGGACCCTGGAGTTTATACCAGCGGAAATGCTTTCCGCTGGTACGATGTATCAGTGCAGATTTCACTTGCATCATCTGATGGAGGTACCGGCTTCTTTAAAAACCCTGGAGTTTCAGTTTCAGACTATTCAGCAGGCCATCTTTGTGGAGTTTAAAGGGCTGAACAGTCTGGACGATGAGGACTTGCAATGGCAACAGCTTAAAGGGACTCTGCAGACGGCCGATTATGCCGATATGGAACTGGTGGAGCAGGTCCTAAGCAGCTCGCAGAATGGGAAAGTGCTTCGAATGGGGTGGACACATAACAGCGAAGGGACCAGTCACGAATTCATCGTCGACAGCATCTTCCGAACCAGGGAGAAAGAGCAGGTGAAGGTCCGCTGGGACGGCAAAGTGATACAGAGTGAGGATCGGGGCGAAGAGGTGGTTGATATTCCTCCCCTGGGGGTTTTTAAGCTGATGAATACCCATGTGAGGCAGCAGCCCGAACAGTACGTCAGTCTATTCTTTTCCGATCCCATCAGTAAATCGCAGGATTTACGGGGACTGATCTACCTGGAATCGGGTGCGGAGGTGAAGCTTGAGCGCAGGGGAAGCCAGGTGAAGGTCTATCCCGGCATAAGGCTACAGGGTGAAGAAACGCTTGTGGTCACTGACGCAATCCGAAATACCCTGGATTACAGTCTTCTGGAGACATATAAAAAGAAGCTAAGCTTCACCAGCATCAATCCCGATGTGAAACTGATTGGTGATGGGGTCATCCTGCCGGGAAGCGATGGTATGATCTTTCCCTTCAAGGCGGTTAACCTGAAGGCAGTTCATGTACGGGTGATAAAGATTTACGAAAAGAACATTGGACAGTTCTTCCAGGAGAATCAGTACAATGGTTCCAGCGAATTGAAACGTGTGGGTCAGATGATTCTTAAAAAAGAGGTGACACTAAGCTCTGAGGATCCCATCGACTACGGGATGTGGAATCTGTTTTCCCTGGATCTGTCCAAACTCATTGAGACCGATCCCGGTGCCATTTATAATGTATCCATCACCTTCGATCGCTCCCAGGCAATGATTCCATGTGCTGATGGGGATGAGAAGGAGGCCTTGAAACCCTTTAAGGAAGACCCGGAAATAGAACGCTTCAACGATCCTCCTGCGGAGGACTATTATTGGGGATATGGCAACTATGAGGAGTATAACTGGAGCGAACGTGACGATCCCTGTACGGACTCCTATTACAGTTTCAGGAAAAACAGGAACGAGACATCCAGAAATGTGCTTGTATCGGATCTGGGAATCATTGCCAAGGGGGGGAGTGGTTCGGATTTGTTTGTGGCCATAACCAGCCTGGTGAGCACCAAACCCTTAGGGGGAGTAGATGTGGAGATCTACAACTATCAGAACCAGTTGATGGATGTTCGGCAGACCGATCAAAAGGGGATGGTAAGTATAGCTCTTGAAAAAAAGCCTTTTCTGCTGGTGGCCAAGAGTGGCACTCAGCGTGGCTACCTGCGACTGGACGATGGTTCGGCCCTTTCTACCAGCATGTTCGATGTGTCGGGCAGTAAGAACCCGGACGGAATCAAAGGCTTTCTCTATGGGGAGCGAGGGGTTTGGCGACCGGGCGATTCCATCTACATGACCTTTGTGCTGGAAGATCCCCAGGACCTTCTTCCGGAAAAGCATCCGGTGCGATTTGAATTGTATACCCCGGAAAACCAGCTCTATCTGAATCGAACCAGCTTGAACGGACTTAACGGGGTGTATGATTTCAGGTGTGCCACGGAGGGGGATGCACCCACCGGACGCTGGCTGGCCAGGGTCAAGGTGGGAGGATCTAGCTTTAGCAAAACGCTGAAGATCGAAACGGTCAAACCAAACCGCCTGAAGATCAATATTGATTTCGGTGGTGAGCTGCTGAAACGCGGAGCGGTGACAGGAACATTGAATGCGCTCTGGTTGCATGGTGCCGTGGCCCGGAACCTGAAGGCCGATGTGGAATTGAATCTGAGCTCCACCACCACCGGTTTTGAAGGCTACCAGGATTATGTGTTTGACGATCCTGTAAAAAGTTTCGAGGCCGAAGCGGAGCTGGTTTTCGATGGAAAACTGGATAGCCTGGGGAAGGTCCGCTTTACTCCAAATATTCAGGTGGGTAAGGAGGCGCCTGGGATGCTGCAGGCCTTTTTCAAAACACGTGTATTTGAGAATTCAGGCGATTTTAGTGTGGACCGTTTTCCACTTTTGTATTCCCCTTTCAAGAATTATGTAGGAATTAAAATACCGGAGGGATCTGGTTGGAACGGGGCCCTCTATTCCGATGAGAACAACCTGATTCCCATCGTGACGGTCGACGAATCGGGGAATCCGGTGGATGTTGAAAATCTGAGCATTGAGATTTATGAGGTGAACTGGAGATGGTGGTGGGACCGTGATGAATACGACAACCTGGCCTCCTATGTGGGGAACAGGAGCCGTAATCTGATTAAGCGGGATAAAATTAGTACTGTGAATGGGAAGGCTCTGTATTCATTGAATTTTGGAGAGAAGCTCTGGGGACGAAAACTTATACGGGTAAGCGATCCGAGAGGTGGACACAGTACGGGACAGACCTTCTATCTGGATTACCGGGGGTACTGGGAGACCACTTCCCAGGAGGGCCCAGGCGGGGCTGAGATGCTCTCTTTTACTACTGATAAAAAGGAATACAGTGTGGGGGAGGAAATCTCAGTGAACCTGCCCGAAATTCAGGAGGGACGCGCCCTGGTAAGTATTGAGAACGGCTCCCAGATACTGCGGACTTTCTGGGTGGAATCGCCCATTCCGGATCCTTTAAGCATAGAGGCCACAGCCGAAATGGCACCCAATGTTTACATCCACGTTTCATTGATCCAGCCCCATGGGAGTACTGTCAATGATCGTCCCATCCGTATGTACGGCATCCAGTCGGTGACGGTGGTGGATCGGCAAACAATGCTGGCCCCGGTTTTGGAAATGCCTGATGTGCTTGAGCCCGAACAGGAAGTTGAGTTTACAATATCGGAGCAGGAGGGAAGAGCTATGACCTATACGGTGGCGGTAGTGGATGAAGGCTTGCTCGACCTGACCCGCTTCACAACTCCGGATCTCTGGAAGCAGTTCTACGCCAAGGAGGCCCTTGGTGTGCATACCTGGGATCTTTATAAATATGTGCTGGGAGCACTGAAGGGGGAGATGGCCGGACTGCTCTCCATAGGGGGAGATGAATTTGTAAAGCAGGACGATAAAAAGAATAACAATCGTTTTAAACCGGTGGTGAAATTTTTCGGACCCTTTGAACTAAAGGCGGGAAAAAGCAAGAGCCATTCTTTCACCATGCCAAATTATGTGGGTTCGGTGAAAACCATGGTGGTGGCCAGCCATAAGGGTGCCTACGGAAAAGCTGAAAAGGTAACTCCGGTGAAAAAACCCCTGATGGTACTTGCCACCTTGCCACGGATGGTGAGTCCGGCCGAAACCCTCAGCCTGCCTGTTACGGTGTTCTCCATGGATCCTAAAGTTAAGCGTGTTACCGTGGAGGTGAAAACCAATGCTTTGTTCACCGTGGAGGGTCCTGTAACCCGGACCATCCACTTTGAACAGGAAGGCGATCAGGTGGTGGACTTTACACTGAAGGTGACCAGGGATATTGGTGCCGGGAAGGTGGAGGTGCTTGTAAAGAGTGGCAGCCAGAAGGCCAGCTACCAGATTGATTTGCAGGTTAGAATGCCCAATCCCTCCATAAGCAGCACTATAAATGATCTGGTAGAGCCCGACCAGCGCTGGGAAAGGAGCTACGAGGCTCTTGGATTGACAGGGACCAATCATGGGGTGCTGGAGGTATCCGTCCTTCCTCCCATGAACCTGGAGCAGCGACTGAATTACCTGATGCAGTATCCGCATGGATGCGTCGAACAAACCACCTCGGCGGTGTTCCCCCAGCTCTTTCTGCACAGGTTCATTGAGCTTAATTCAAAACAGAAAAGTGAGATTCAGGATCATATTTCCACAGGAATCAATAAGCTGAAGTCTTTCCAGGTTTCCAACGGTGGCCTCACTTACTGGCCCGGATCGACAGGATGGGTAAGTGAGTGGGGAACCAGCTATGCAGGTCATTTTATGATAGAGGCGGAAGCGCTGGGCTACAAACTGCCCCTGGGCTTTATGAGTAACTGGGTGAAGTACCAGTCGCGCATGGCCAATAGCTGGGATCGTGTAAACAGTCGCTACGGGGATGGGAGAAGTAACGAGATCAATCAGGCCTACCGCCTGTATACCCTGGCGCTGGCTAAAAAACCGGCTCTTGGCGCCATGAACCGGATGCGTGAGATGAAGGATTTGCCAGTTACAGCACAGTGGACCCTGGCCGGTTCCTATATGCTGATCGGCAAGAAGGAAGTGGCCCGGAAGCTGGTAGCAGGATTGAGCACTTCGGTGGCATCTTACCGGGAACTCTCCTATACTTATGGGAGTTCCCTGCGCGATCAGGCCATGATTCTTGAAGTGCTTACCCTGATGGGCGATATGGTAAGTGGACGAAAGCTGGTGGACGAAATTGCCGGACAGATGGTTTCCGGACATTGGCAGAGCACCCAGACCACCGCCTATGTCTTGCTGGCCATGGGTAAATTTTTAGGCGAGACGGATGCTTCCGGAGAAATCGAATTTGAATATGCCATTAATGGGAAAAAGCAAAATATTCGCACCTCAGCTCCCATGGCAAGTATGGTACTGCCTTTTGACGGTGAGAAGGGTGGGGACATTGTGCTGAGAAACACCTCAGGGACAAAGCTGTTTGTTACAATGCAACTGGATGGCATCCCACTGGACAAGCTGGTGAAGGATGAAGCATCGGATCTTAGTATGAAGGTGAGATACCTCAGTATGGAAGGGAAGCCCATCGATCCTTCCCGACTGGAGCAGGGGAGTGATTTTATGGCCGAGGTCAGCCTTAGCCATCCGGGGATCCGGGTCTCTTACAAAGAGCTGGCCCTGAACCAGATGTTCCCTTCGGGCTGGGAAATCAGAAACCTGAGACTGGATGGGATAAAGTCCTCAGAGATGAAGAGCAGACCCGACTACCAGGATATCCGTGACGACAGGGTATACAGCTATTTTGGATTGGATAAGGGGGAAAACAAGACCTTTGTGGTGATGCTTAATGCAGCCTACCAGGGAGAGTTTTTCCTGCCAGCTGTTTATTGTGAGGCCATGTATGACAATGGAATCCATGCCACCAGGGCTGGGAAATGGGTAAAGGTGGTCAGGCAGAAATAGACTGTTCTAAATGAAGTACCTGCTCCTTGTACTTGCGATAGTCTTCCTGGGATTTCTGTTCCTTCCGGTGGTTCATTTTGACGATCCCACCAACACCGTCCTCGAGGACCAGGACGGGGAGTTACTGTCGGCACGGATTACCTCGGACGGACAGTGGCGCTTTCCCGATTGCGATAGTGTTCCACGGAAAATAAGGACCTGCATCCGCTACTATGAGGACCAGTATTTTTATTCTCATCCCGGGATCAACCCGGTTTCTCTGAGCAAGGCTCTTTTCAGAAACCTTCGGGAAGGAAGAATTGTCAGTGGCGGGAGCACCCTTACCATGCAGGTTGTTCGTCTCTCTCGAAAGGGTAAACCACGTACAGTGACCCAGAAGCTGATTGAGATGACTCTGGCACTTCGACTGGAGCTCGGCCTGAAGAAAGAAGAGATTTTCCGTATGTATGTCTCCCATGCACCTTTTGGGGGCAATGTGGTTGGAATGGATGCTGCTTCCTGGCGGTATTACGGAAGGCCAGCATTCAAACTATCCTGGGGAGAGGCAGCCACTCTGGCTGTACTGCCCAATGCACCGGCCCTGATCTATCCAGGGAGGAAGCAGGAAGCATTGCTTATGAAGAGGAACGGATTGCTTGACAAACTGGAGGAAGAGGGTTTGTTGGATGCGGTGGACTGTGAGTTGGCTAAAGAGGAGCCTTTGCCCGGTAAACCCCATCCGCTTCCCCAGATGACCCCGCACTTGCTGGACCGGGCCGAGAAGGAGGGGTACCGTGGGGGCAGGGTGGTGACCAGTATAAACAGGGACCTGCAGGAACGACTGCTTGAGCTGGTGGAGCGGCACCATCAGCATCTTCAACAGAATGAGATTCACAATGCTGCTGTAATGATCATCGATATTCGCAGACGTGTTGTACTTGCCTATGTGGGGAATACCACTTCTGACGATGAAGGAAGCGCAAGCTTTGTGGATGTTATTGGAGCAGCCAGAAGTTCGGGCAGCATTCTAAAGCCCTTGCTTTATACCATGATGCTCGATGATGGCGAGCTGTTGCCGGATATGCTGGTGCCCGATATTCCCACACACATCTCGGGCTACTCTCCCTTGAATTATGACCTTTCCTATAGCGGGGCGGTACCGGCCAGCACGGCCCTGGTAAGGTCGCTGAATGTACCGGCGGTAAGGATGCTACGATCGTACGGACTGGAGAAATTTCATTCCAGGTTGCAGCAGTTGGGATTTTCTACCATTGGAAAGGATCCCGGTCATTATGGTCTGACCCTGATTCTGGGTGGGGCGGAGGTATGTCTGTGGGATCTATGCCGGGTCTATACGGGAATGGCCCGGACACTCAATCAAATAGAAGCTCAGGGATACCGTTATGATCCTGTAGCTTATGATGCTCCTGCTTACATCCTGTCGGGGATTCATGCTGATTCACCTTCCTCTTTGCCCCTTGATCTGAAAAGCAGTGGAATCATGGGGGCAGCTTCCATATGGCAGTGTTTCGAAACTCTCAGGGCACTGAAACGCCCCACTCAGGAGGGATCGTGGGAGCAGTTCTCCTCGTCGAAGACCATTGCCTGGAAGACCGGTACCAGTTTTGGATACCGGGATGCCTGGGCCATTGGATTGAATCCCGATTACCTGGTTGGGGTATGGGTAGGGAACGCAGACGGGGAGGGTCGGCCGGGACTAACCGGAGTGAATGTAGCTGCTCCGCTTATGTTTGACGCCTTCGGATTGCTTCACTCCACAGCATGGTTCGAGCCCCCCTATGAAGAGATGGTAGACCTTGAAGTCTGCACCCTGAGCGGTTTTCGTGCAGGACCGGATTGTGAACATTCTGAGATCCGGATGGTACCGGCTGCCGGAGTGAAAATGGAAAGTTGTCCCTACCACCGGATCATCCATCTTGATTCGATGGAACAATTCAGGGTCCACAGCGATTGCTACGAGACCAGTGGGATGGTGAATGTCTCCTGGTTTGTATTGCCCCCGGTCATGGAGTGGTACTATAAAAAGAAAGATCCCCACTACCGGACATTACCCCCCCATGCACCCGGATGTGCGCACCCGGATGAACAGCCCATGGAGCTCATCTACCCCAAGGAGACCCGGCAGGTGTTTATTCCCCGGGGACTGGACGGCCGGTTGAGCCGGGTGGTATTTGAGGTGGCCCATCGGGAAGCCGGGGCCACCATCCACTGGCACCTGGACGATCGCTACCTGGGTGAGACCTCCCTGATCCACCAGTTAGAGTTCTATGCAGCTGCAGGCTTGCATACCCTTACCCTGGTGGATTCCGATGGAAACTTCCTGGAAAAGCAGTTCGAGGTGGTAGAGCAATGAGCTACTATCCTCTCATAGACTTTAATCATTAAAATGTAATTCTATTCCAATCCAGATATTCCTTCCATAGCCATCTACTCCTGAGCCATGGGTCCTGTATGCTGTGTCAAACAGATTCCTAATACCCATGCTTATATCCAGGAAGTGAATACCAGTATACGAGGCAGAGATATTAATGAGATGCCAGCCAGGTGTCCCTCCCTCCGGGATCCGGTCGTCGGCCATATCTCCACCGGAAAGGCGATCCTGCATTCCGGCAAAAAGATAAGCTATACGAATATTGGTTTTTTCTCCCGGATAGAATTTGAATCCCACGGTGCCATTTACAGGGGGTATTCTGCGAAGGGGCTCCTTCCCTGGAAGATCCTGTCCGAAAGTGTAATAGAGCCGTCCATAGGAATTCATCCAATGGAGAAGCCGGAGTTCAGCCTCAGCCTCGAACCCCCATATGCATGCCTTACTGGTATTTTCTTTCTTGTAATAATGGATATAATCACCTGTCTCACTGTTTATTATGACAGAATCTGCGCCCTGATAAGTGGTCAGCTCATTGGTGATCAGATTGGTGAGATCGGTTCTAAAAATGGAAAATGAACTTGAAATACGAGATGATTTTTGCCGAAAGCCAAATTCATAGCTTAGGGATTTCTCAGGTCTCAGATTTGAGCTGGGGATCTCATACCGAAAATCTGCAATGCCGAAGCTCGATACATCATTTATGTTGGGTGCCCTGAAACCACTATTCACCATGGAGGTTAACCTGAAGTTTTCATTGATTTCATAGCTCACTCCGAAGCTGCCTACCAGGGCTGATGGTGTCAGAGAGGTGTTTCCAAAAATGCTATCTGTTGTTGCTATGTGAAAACTGTTATAACGGATTCCGGCATTGATTACATATTTCTCCAGGGTAAACTGGTGCAAAGTGAAGAGCGCCATGTTCCAGGTACTTGAATTGTCAGGATATAGTCCACGCGAATATTGAACTTCCCTGGTCTCTGGGTTGGAGGTCCGGGTAAAGCTATTCACCCTGTCAAAATTGTAATCCAGGCCTGAAGTAAATGTCCATTGTTTTGTCGGTGCCGAAAAAAGATTGATTGAAGCACCTGTACTTCTTACCTTATCAGACTCCAGGACCTCTATGGATTCGCCGGTTTTCTGTTTATGTCTTTCTTCAAGCGAATATTGAGAATAGATTGTGGTATTAATCTTCCTGGCCCACCTGTGACCGATATGGAATTCATGTTTTAAGTAAATCAGGGAGCGGTATTGTGGATCGAAATGGTAACGCGAATAGCTACCTGTAACTATTTTGTGGTAAAGTGGTACGTTGTTTTGCTTTACCAGCTGGAAGGCAGTGGTGAATTTGTGCCGTTTTTGTCTTATAATGAGTTTTGCATCTGCATCGTATTCGTCATACGCATTTGGTTCCAGGGTTCCAAGTTTCGCTGAGGCGTCTATGTCATTGAAGTTTTTATAGCCAAATCCACCATAAAAGGCGATGTTTTTGCCTGAAATGCTGGCTTCACCTCTTGTAATTTGTTCCATTCCGGGAAAGAGGCTGCCAGAAACCGTATTGTGTATCCCGTTTATTCCCTGGCTCACATATCTGGCTATGATACGTGGTTTAAACAGTACTTTTCCATTGTCACTGAATTGTGGTGTTTTGGTGAAAAAATGGACCGTTCCACCCAGTGCGTCACTGCCATACTGGACTGAGCCCGTGCTGCGAATAATCTCAATGTTTGACAGTATCAGCGGATCAAGAGTATTGAGATACTGGTTGGGTCCTGACCTGAATGTGGCATTGTTGAGGCGAATACCATCAATCATCAACAGGGTGTGGTAGCCTGTCAGTCCCCGTACAAAGGGTGATCCTCCGCCATGATTGGTTTTTTGGACCCATGCACCATGAGAAACTAATGCCTCAGGGGTGGTTCTTGGGATATCCTCATTAAGCTCCTCTTCATTTATGCTTTCGATAGAAAATGGAGAAGTGAATTTTTGTGTCTGAAATCGTGTGGCGCTGACTATGATTCCCTGTTGTAGCTCGATTGTACCAGGATGCAAAATGAATTCATAAGTGCTTTTACCGCTCTTTACTTCAATTTGTCTGATAAGTGTTTCATATCCCAGGAAGCTGATCTGAATTGTATAATCACCATCTGTCAACCCGGAAAAACGGAAATTCCCCAGGCTGTCGCTTGTGGTGCCAAAGGGTGTGTTTAGTAAAAGTACATGCGCATTCTCCAGTGGCATAAGGCCAGGATTCCTAACCTTACCTTTTATATCCGTGGCGGAAGTATTGATACTTGCAATAATGCTGGCCACTATCAAAACCTGGAACAGAAGGGATTTTTTCAAACTGCTTTGCTTCATTGAAGATTTTAGTTTAGAACATTATAATGATGTAGGTGTAAAATTAACATAGTTGGTGATAACTGTGTTGATGAATATTGAATACTAACTCACTTATATCAGGCGAAGATTTGATAATTTATCCCCTATCCGGTTCTTCCCTGCTTTCTGCCCCCCCCGGAAAACATAATAGATATTTCAACGTTATAGAAGAAAGCCAAGTTTAACTATTCGTTTATTTAAATTCTATAGGATGAGAACTGTAAAGACTATCGCGTTATCAATACTTATTTTGTGGATTGCATATACATCTTTTGGCCAGGAAAAAGCGAAGGCGCCAGCAAAAATCTCTGCTGGTGTGCTTACCGGGTATAACAGGGGATATGGCTTGAAGGCCAATCTGACCCTCCATAATAGCCACCTCCCCTTTGAACTTCGGGTGGGTGTGGGCTATAGCTTTATCAACCCTGGTAAAGTATGGGATGCCAGGCGTATATTCATAAATAATAATACCAATGGTACCCCTGAAAAACAGGCAGGTCCATAGATTACCGACTCGATTTCCTTATTCCCAAGTCTATTTTTGGACTAAGTCATTCATACATCATCTTCGGGCCACGGGGATCCTCTTTCAAGGGAAATTTTGCCTATATTGGGGGGAATGAAGAATTTGATGTCACTTCTAAACAGTGGGGTGCAGGCCTAGGATTGGAGACTCATTTTAAAATGGCTCAAAAGCTGAATCTTGTGATCGCGGCAGGGCTCGATTATTATTTGCCAGGTACTTTGCACGGGCACGACACCTCGTACAGTCCAGACAATGACAATGTGAATCCCAGGAATGACAACGAAAACGACGATACTCCCTTTACCTACAAGGATGCCAATGAGGCCATCTACCAGCCCGGCATCATGCCCTTCGCAATGATTGGACTAACGGTGAACCTGTAGGAAAACTCCAGAATGGATTGATTGAGACTTTTACTGGTACTCAATGGCCTTCAGATCATTGAAGTAGATCCTTTTTGACAGGGATTGACTTCTTGTCTCATAGTACTCGACCAGATCATTATCCTTGACAAATACACAATGATCATTCGGGGAATCATCGACAATCATACCAGACAAGACTTCCTCCACATTCGAAAGGGAAATGATAATAGCCTGGTTGTGGTAATTGCGGAGAATTTCGACTTTATTTATCATTTTATCTTTAATTATTGCTGTTTCGCCAATATATACGTAATGTTGGTGTAAAAAGTTTCTATCAGGACTTTTCACTTAACAGTGAAGAGCTTCTATATATTAAACAATAAAGGAGTGGTTCTTGTTCTTGCTTAATCTGTTTTTCTGAAAGATCTTCTGCACTTGGGGAGTCATTAATTACTACATATTTAAATTTGGAGTAAATCCAGATAAAACACCGCCGCTGTAACTGTAATTGAGTGATGAACCTGTCTGGATCAAGTATAAAACCAGTAAGCCCGTTTCGCAATTTTCGGATGTCACATGGTTGTGACATCGGTGCATAATATTATTGATCTTTGAGTTTTCTTTTTTGGAAGTATGATCTCTGTAACCCTTGTCATTTAAGTATTCTTAAGAAATAGTTAATAAGTTATGATTGTATAGCTGTTATTCATAGAGCTTAAAAAGTTACAGTAATGTGACATTTGACTCTGCCCGTAAGAGCTTACCGGATGTGCAAATGCTTGTAGGGATTACTGATAATCCGTTGTTTTTTAAGGTATATCCAAAACCTTCAATAGCCATATGAGGTAATAATCGCTTGATGATTAGCGTTCTTTGATAACAAGCATTGCACCCGCTTCATGCAGAAAAAATATTCAGACAGACCGAATAGTAGATTTCTGGAAGTCTCCCTATTTTGTATGGTGTGCCTGAGTGCAAGCCATCTGGTTTCTGCACAACGCTATACCTATTTTGGGGGAGGGATAAGTCTCTTTTCTTCCAGTATGTTCACCGGCCCGGTTTCTCCTCTTACAAAGGCTTCTTTTGGGATAGACGGGGGAGCCTATGATGTGACACTGCGACAGGAGATCAACGGATTTTTAAGCCTGGAGACCGGAATTTCTGCCCATAACCTGGAGTATGATTACTTGTTCAATAATGATATTTATGTGCATATTGGGGCCTTCGCTGTGCATAAGATTCCACTGAAGGCGGAGCTGGAGGTGGATGTGCTCAGGGACAGGATTGCCGCCTTTGCCTCTTTTGGTTACCAGTTCTGTATCCCCTTTGATAATAGTTCTCGCAGATATACGAGCTATTCCGCAGTAGGCGAAAACATGGAAAGTGTTGGTGTGGAGTGGAATTACAATCCGGACCGCTGGTTCTATTCCCTCTGCCAGGTGGGGACTGGTTTGCGTTTTCGTTTGGTTGATGCGCTTTTATTTGAATTGGAACTTGGCTATGGTTTTAGCCTCAAAAACATGATAAATGCCACCTTAACTTATCTGGGCCAGACAGGTGAGGAGATCATTTATATACACAAAGATGGCCTGAATTACTGGTATATGCAGTTTGGCTTTTCTTATCCGATCCAACGGATAGTGCAGGGTATTAAAACTATCATGGAATAATGGAATCAAATAATCGTCTGTCACGGCTTCCCCGGATCAGGCGCACTAGTTTATTTTTGAGTGCATTGATCCTTACTATAATGACATCCTGTTTGCATTTGGCATATGGACAAATTCCGATAAGTGTATTAAACGGTGCGCAACTAAATGCTATTCAAACTTCGGTGCCATTCCTAACCCTTGCCCCTGATGGCAGGGCTTCCGGAATGGGTGATATTGGTGTAGCCTCAACACCGGATATAAATTCCCAGCACTGGAATGTTGGTAAATACGCTTTTGCAGAGAAGAGGGGAGGGGCTGCATTATCTTTTACTCCATGGGCGACAAATCTGATTCCGGGCATATATCTTTTCAATCTGGCAGGCTATCATAAGCTTAACGAGAAGAATGCCTTTAGCGGCTCCATCCGCTACTTCTCCCTGAAAACAATAAATTTTCATACCATCGGCGGTACGTCAAGCGGTGATTTTCATCCCTTTGAACTCGCAGTGGATGCCGGGTATTCCAGGAAGATTACGGATTACTTATCGGGTGGACTGGTTCTGAGATATATCCATTCTGAATTGGTTCCGGTTCAGAATGCAGTAAGTGGTGGAATAGAGCAAGTTGGCAGGTCGCTGTCCGGAGATATGGGACTCTATTACCAGAGCGATATTCAGCCCGAAGGATTGAATGGTCAGTGGGCCTTTGGATTAAATATTTCCAATATTGGGCCTCCTGTGTCCTATTCGAAGGATACGGAGGGATTAGCCCTTCCTACTAATCTGAGATTGGGTGGGAGATATAGCTTAAGCATCGGTGAGGCCCATCGGATCTCACTGTTGGCAGAATTATATAAACTGTTAGTTCCTACTCCCGGCGTTTATGAATTGGATACAATTAGCAATGAGCTGATCCTTATAAGAGGAAAGGAGGACCCATCGTCTTTAATCCGGGGAATGTATCAATCCTTTTATGATGCACCCGGTATGCTCCGGCCCAATGGAAGTTATAGTGTAATTGCCGAAGAAATGCATGAGATTGTCTTTTCTCTGGGTGCAGAATACTGGTATAAGCAACGGCTTGCTTTACGTTCGGGATACCATCATGAACATGCCTCCAAGGGAAACATGAAGTATTTCACCTTTGGAGCAGGTTTTCGATACAAGTTCCTCTCATTCGATTTATCTTACCTCTTGCCTGTGAATGGAAATTACTCCCCCTTATTCAATACCTTCAGATTTACCCTTTTGACTGAGTTTGGATCCTGAGTGCCTCAGCCAGTCTATTTCCTGGACCGAACAGTGGTATTTTCGTTGATGCATCCCCCAACCAGGTAGGAATCCTCGTTATTCAAATCCCGGAAGAAGACTTCCTCATTGTTGGGAAACTGAGCTGTGTAGTCATCCAGCTTCTGTTTGCACTCTTCGGATAGAGTAGGGTCCACCGAGCTGGCTTTCATATACTTGTCAGTCGCTGCCCAGAAAGCTGTACGCTGCTGGAAGTCATCGCCCAGACTTTTACGCGATGCGATAAAAGCATCTCCAAGAAGTATATAGGCTTTCCCGTAATCGCTTTTCAGCTTAATGGCTTCACGGGCATATTCGATGGCTTTGCAGTAGTCCTTGTTGGCATTACTCACCACCGCCAGCTCATAATATCGTTTGGCCCTGGTTTCCATGTCGATGTTTTCTCCCTCTGCAGCTTCTTTCAGATAGACTGCTGCCATTTCAAAGTCATTTCTGGTGATGAAGAGGATGGCCAGGTTGTAGGCGCTCTCGGATCCGGGTTCAATTTTGTAAAGATTTTCGGAAGCCAGCACAAAGAAATCAGACCGGTCACATCCTGAAATTGTATAAATGTTGATCAATTTCTTAAGGAAAGCTTCATGATTTTTGTTACTCTCAAACAGCGTTTCATAATATGTATTGAGTGCTTCACAGGAAAGTATATCTTCCCTTAGTATTAAATCATCGATCGATGCCCTGGCCCGCTCCCAGCGCGGGCCTCTTTTCTCCTGCTGGTCCATAATCCCAATTACCTTGAGGTAATCGCCAATAATTTGATTTTCATCTATTTTCTCCTTTTTATTCAGCCCGATACCAGCTGATATATAATAGAGCATTGCAGTTTCTGGTGATTCCAGCCCCTGAAGGTCGATGCTCTTTTTGAGCATCCCATAGGCCTGCTGAACTGCTTCAATATCCTCTCCTCTGTAGGTGAGTAAATCTCTTCCCTTGCGGCCCAGGACATTTCCTTCACCTCCAAAATATTCCATTCTCAGGTCATAAATGAGCATCAGGGTATCGATGAGGTTTTCCCTCTCAGGGCCATAGGGAGATCCATCAATAAAATAGCGGTACATAGTGACTCCATCCACATACATTTTTTCGCTGGCTGCAGGACAATTATTTACCACATACCACCAGGAATCGTATACATCTTCATAGAGCTTGAGCCTGAAAAATCCCCTGTAAGCTGAGAGATACCTCCCACAGTTGATACTATCCTCATCAGAAGCATATCTCGTCCCCTTACTATCCTGGGAATGCACAGGAATCAGAAACAGCAGCATTAGTGCTGACAGAATGAATGGTTTGAGGATTTTTCCTTTCCTTTCAATATAATTTTTACTCAGTATTTTCAAAAATAATGCCATGCAGATATCTGGGGCGAAATTTACGAAGAATGTTGTAAACTAAACCCTGAACTACTGTAATTACAACCATTTTAACGTTAAACCCATTCCGGGATTCCCAATAAATTCCTATTTTAACAACTAAAGATTTCCATATGATGAGTCTCCTGCGAAAACCAATAGCACTAATGGTTTTGTTTTTCATTTTCACTGTTTCCTGGTCACAGGAGCAAGTAGATAATTCCAGATCAAAAAAACTAAAAGCTGTGGCAAGTCTTAGCCTTAACAGCAATGGTATTGCCTATATACCGGCTTTCTCCCTGGATAAACCTGCACTAATTGGTGCATTTTCACTGGTAAAGGGCCGCTTCAGTTATGATCCACAGCTCTGCTATGGTCTGAACCTGAAACCATGGATCATTGATAACTGGTTTCATTATAAGATAGTGGACAGACCTGTTTTTGAATTTAAAGCAGGGGCGGTGATCAGCTCTTTTTTCAGTGAATATGAAACGGAGAGTGTAACCATCCTGCAAGCTCAAAAATATCTTGCCCTTGAATTTATAAGTACATATAAGTTTAACCCGAACACCTCCATGGCATTTACCTAGCTGCTGGACAGGGGGCAGGACCCGGGCACTGTGCAGGGCCATTTCAAGCAATATAACTCCCTTCCCCGAATTTAAGTGGAATGTGGGACTGATTTATACCTATAATTCCTACATGAATACCTACCTTGGATAAGTTAACTTTGCGCGAGAGATCAGAATCCAATGGAAAAGAAAAGAGTCAGTTATCTGAAGGGGAGCATATCAATATTTGTTTGTTTTTTCTGAAATTCTGGGCAGGGGTTGTTTCAAGTTCCATTGTTGTGAAGGAGTTGATGGCTTAATATGCGTTTTTTTGCTTTTTCAATGGCCAGGTAGACCACCGGGATGATTATCAGTGACAGCAGCATGGAACTGGCGATGCCTCCGATGAGCACCCATCCCATTCCGTTCTTCCATTCGCTTCCGGGGGTTTGCGATAGGGCGATGGGCAACATGCCCACAATGGTCGATATGGCGGTCATCAGGATGGGTCTGATTCGGAGCCTGACTGCTGATACAATGGCCCGTATGAGACTGATCCCGCTTTTTCGTCCGGCATTGATAAAGTCAACCACCAGGATGGCGTTTTTTGTGACCAGGCCGATGAGCATGATCATGCCCAGGATGGTAAAGATACTCAGTGTCTGCCGGGTGAGGGCCAGAGCGAATAGGGCACCGATGATGGAGAGCGGGATTGAAAAAATTACCACCAGTGGATGCATGAAACTTTCATATAGTGCCACCATGATCAGATAGACCAATACGATGGCAATTATGATGGCCATCCCCAGTGAACCAAAGGCATCTCCCTGGAACTTCAGGTCTCCTTCCGGCAGGTAACTTATCCCCTGGGGCAATTCGGTCTCCTCCAGCAGATTCAGGATATCGGTTCCCACATCTCCCACCGTACGGCCGATGGCCTGTGACTCCAGAACCACAGCGGAGTTCCGGTCGTAACGTTCCAGTCTGGAGCTACTTTTCACCTCTGAAATCGTGGTAAACTGCAGCAGTTTTACAGGCGCTCCCAGATTATTGATAACGGTCAGGTTCTCAAGATCATCCAGAGAGGTCCGCTGGGAAGCATCGAGTCTCACATGAATGTCGTATTCATATATGCCTATTTTTATTTTGTTTTCCGTGTTGCCGATAAATGCTGTTTGCAGGGTGGCTCCGGCCTGTTCGGGGGAGATGTTCAAGAGGGCCATCTGTTCCTTGTCGAAGCGGATCAGCAACTCAGGAGCGCCCTCCTCGATGGTAAGTTTGGTGTTGTTTGTACCGGGAATACCCCTTACCTCCTCCAGCATCTCCCGGGCAAAGGTCATCAGGCTATCCTTGTCCGATCCCATAAAGACAATCTGAATTGGATTTTCATCGGCGCCTCCCATCAGGGTTACGATGCCGGACCGTACCTTTATGTCGGTGAAAGTGGTGTTCAGGTCGTTCTCCAGCGCTTTGAAGATGCGGACCGAAGTAAGCGCTCTTTTGGTTTTATCCACCAATTTGACTCTGATCTCGGTTTTGTTGGTTTCCGATTGGATGGCTAGGAGTCCGGATGCCTTGCCTACCGTACTGTAAATACTGGTCACTTCGGGCCGGGTGCTGACATAGGATTCTATGCGGCGGGTCATCAGGTTGTTCTCCTTGAGGGTGTAGTTCTTCGGATACTCTACCGTCAGGATTCCCTCTCCCACGTCACCCATGCTGATAAACTCGCTTCCAATGAAACCTGTTCCTACAAGTGCCAGGGAGCATATAAACAGCAGGCCTACAGTGGCAAAGGTCCAGCACCAATGTCTCAGTGCTCTGAACAGGAGTTTGGTAATAAAGTGGATAAATTGATCGATCCATCTTTCGAACCGGGCCACCAGTCTGGACCAGAGGGTTCTTGTTCTATTCTTCTCCAATTTTGAGAACTTGGAGGTGAGTAAGGGGATTAGGGTAAGAGCTGTGAAAGTACTGATCAAGACAGCGATGACCACCACCATGGCAAAGGGTGCGATCACCGGCGAAATGATACTTTTCGACAGGGCCACCGGAAAGAAGACCACCACCAGGACCAGCGAAGTGGAGATCACAGTGAGATGTACCTCTTTGACACCATCCAGCGTGGCCTGCCACTTGCTCTTCCCCATCTCCAGGTGCCGGTAGACATTCTCCAACACGACGATGGCATCGTCCACCAGCGTTCCAATGATCAGGGAGAGAGCCAGCAGCGTCATCAGATTCAGGGTATAATCGAAAAGCGTAATGCCAATGATTGTAGCTACCAGGGAAAGTGGCACAGAGATCATGACAATGACGGCGTTTCTCAGGCTGTGCAGAAATACCAGCATGAGGAAGGTTACCAGCAGGATGGCAAAGAGGATATCACGGCTCACTCCTTTTACTGCATTTTTGATCAGCAATGAGCCATCCTGGGGAATACTGAATTTGAGTTGGATGTCCTGGTACTCCTTTTCAAGTTTTTTCATCTCGGATTTCAGGCCTTCTGCCACATGCACCGTGTTGGCATTCTGCTTTTTGGTAATTTGTATGCCCATGGACTGCTTTCCATTGATCCGGTACAGGGTGCTGGGATCCTGTTCCTCATCTGCGACCTCTGCAATATCCATTAGCCGGATCATGGATCCATCCGCTTTCTTGGCAATCACCAAACGGGACAATTCATCAATGGATTCTATGTTTCCGGACATCCGAAGGATGGTTTGCTCGTGCTCATTGCTCAGTTTTCCTGCCGGATAGTTGATATTCATCTTTTGAATGGACTGAAGTACCTGTAGGATGGAGACCTGGCATTGGTCCATTTGCCCTTGATCCATATTCACCTGGATATTCCTGGATATTCCTCCCAGAAAATCCAGTTGTCCCACGCCAGGAACTCCTGTTAACCTGGGACGGATTCGTTCGGTGACCAGGTCGTATAGCGCTGCTTCGCTCAAATCTGACTCAATGCCCAGGGTAAGGATGGGCATGTCGCTTACCGAGATTTGGGAAAGTGAAGGGTCCAGTGCAAAACGGGGCAGCTTCGACTTGACGGCCTGTACTTTCCTGAGGGCTTCATTGATCACCGGTTCAATCTCGACGCCTGTTTTCAAAGTGACGATCACCAGCGAAAAGCCCTGCTGTGAAACGGACCGAACCACATCCACATCGGGCAGACCAGCCACTGCATCTTCAATCTTAATGGTCACACTGGTTTCTACCTCCATAGGCGCTGCACCGGGGTATGGAGTTAGTATAACGAAGATCGGCGAACTCCATGTTGGGAGCAATTCATAGTTAAGGGTTCTCATTCCCATATAACCCAGGAATGTTAGGGCTGCAAATATCACCACAATCAATGTGGGACGCTTCACCGATAGTTCTGAAATGTTCATGGCGGAGTTTTTTTCTCAGTTTATAATCCGGACCTGTGTACCCGTTGAGAGATTCATGTGTCCGGATTGGATCACCATTTCGCCTACATGCAGTCCCTTATGGACAACTACCTGGCTTTCGTTCAGCAAGCTGGCAGTGAGGGATTTTTCAATCACTGTATCGCCAGACACTACATACACACTTGGGGCAAGTACACTGCGGATAACACATTTTCGCGGAAGAACCATTCCTTCTTGTTTCTTCGCATAGCGGAATTGGACCTTTCCCGACATTCCCGGCCTGATGGCCATGGAGGGATTGGAAATTCTGACAGTTACCCGGTACCTTCCCGACAGGGCGCTTTTGACGGCAATTTCTTCTACGACCCCATCTATGTGCTTTTCAGATGCTGTAGCAGGAATCACCACTGCTTTCTCTCCCGGTTTTATGCGGGTGAAGGTAGATTCTGACAGATAAGTTTCCAGGAGCAGTTGGGATTGCCTGGAGATCGTCATAAGCGTCATTCCCGGTGAGATATAACTTCCCGGCTCCACACTCCTGGAAGAGATGTATCCATCGGCAGGAGCAGTAATGCATGTGTTCTTCAAGTGATCCTTCTGAATGGCTACCAGGCTGAGTGCATTCTGATAAGAAAGTTTCACCTGTTCATATTGCTGGACCGTTACTGCATCGCTGGCCGATAGCTTTTCGAAGCGATGCAGATCTTCCCGTGCATTCTGTAGGTTCATCTCTGCCAGGGTCACCTGTTGCTCCACCAGTTCTTTCTCAACCACAGCCAGTATATCGCCCCGAGAGACATGATCACCCGTTTTTACATTGATTTGCAGGACCAATCCACTGGTTTCTGAAACCAGATCTATTTCGCAAGAGGACCTGAACACGCCGGTTTCCTCCAGGATTTGCTCCAAGGGCTGTATTTGCGCAGGGGTGACCTTTACAGGGACCACCTGCTTGTAGGATACCAAATTGGCTAACTCTTCATCGGATTTGCTCTTGGTGTTGTAGAGTCTGAATCCGACAAGGACGATAACTGTAATCAACAGTATCGCGTTTACGACCTTTTTTATGATGCGCTTTTTCATCTCTGTTTATTTATAAATGTCCGATATTAGTGTTCCTGTAATTTTCTTCAGTGTGAGTTCTGTTCTCTTTACATTGAATTGTGCCCCAAAGAATTCCATGCGTGTTTTGGTGAGCTGGTACTCAGAAAGGATCAGATCGGTCAATGTTACGATCTGCTGTTTGTATCCTGATAAGTTCGCCAGGTAGATGCATCTGGCGGCTTCCAGGTTTTGCGCCTCTTTGGACAGGGTGGTCAGACTATTTTTGTATTCCTGTTCTGCCTCTAGGAACTCAGACTGGCTGGTCATCAACAGATGTTCCCGCCGGGTCTCAATTTGTGAGAGCTCAATCTCTTTTGTTTTGATCCGGCTCTGTTTCTCAAACCCACAGAATAGCGGAACTCTTAGTTGCAGACCAATGAGTCCTGATTTAAAGAAGCGATCATCTCCTCCGTCAAAAAAATCAAATTGATCACGCATGCCAAGATAGTAGTGCTGTCCGAAGGCTGCCAGTACAGGCCATCTGGACTGCTTCTCCATGGATAGCGCTAATTCCTTGGCTGACCGCTGTTTGTCGTTCATTTGTAACTCGATTCTGTAGTACGACTCCGAATCGCTGGTCCAGAATAGCTGGTTTGATTTCAGGCATGCTCCTTTGGCGTAAATGGGCTTCCTTGGGTCCATCCCTGTGATAATTTTTAGCAGATTCATCTCTTGCATATACTTTTCACTGAGGCGCAACTTTTCAATCTCAAGCTTGCTGATATCGATGACCACCCTTTCCACATCTGCCTTTCGGGCAATCCCGTTGTCCGCATGGAGTTGTACAATGGATTGCAAACGGGTCATGCTGTGGATGGTTGAGTCAAATGCATTTATCTGATCTTTGATGGTCAGGCATAGATTGAAGAGGGTGGAGGCCTGGTAAACGATTTCCTCACGTTGTTGCTGCTGACTCAACTCTTGCAGAGCGATCAACTCATCGATCATCTTCAGGGAAGTAAAGTAGTTTTGATGGTAAATTAGCTGACTGAATCTCAAGCCCGAGTTCCAGTCGAATTTGGTTCCAAACTCCACGGGAATATTTCCGGTGAGTCCAAATATTTCGCCAGGGATCACCATCCTGGGAATTGCATAGAAGTAAGAGAGTGTGCTGTAGGCTTCAACATTGGGCATCAGCCTGCTTCTTAATTCCCGCTCCTGCATGAGGAGTTTGTGGCCCTCAAGTTCTGAGATCCTTATTTGATGGTTATTCTTCAGAGCCAAACTAATCACTCTGTGGAGCGTGAGTGTATCCGGCACAGCCTGTGCATTTAGGCTCAGGACTCCTGGAACAACGGTCAGCAATAGAATTAGGAATGTTTGTTTCATCTGTAGTTGTATTTTAAGATACCGACCGGTCGGTATGATTTTAAGGTAAATTTTTTAAGCTTCAATAAGCTTGTAAATTCCATTCCATACGCTGGAGATCTCTTGAAAGATATCTTTCAGACGACCTTCCAGGATCACATGCATCCCTAGTCCGTCGTTGGAACAAATAAAGAGTTTAGCCAGATGGGTATCGTCGAAATTGGTGACAATTTCGCCACTGGCTTTTGCATTCCTTATGACCTCTACCCAGGCCTCTCGTTCTCGTTTGTGTACCTCATGTATTTTTTCTTTAAATTCGGGCAGTAATCGCATGGCTTCAAAGATCAGGTTGTAATAGGTAACGGAATCCTTTTCTCCAAAACCACTGGCACTGATGTTGATCTGGTCAATAAACTTCACAAGGAGGGAGAGATAGCCTGTCATAAACGACTTCAAATTCTTTTTGGGTAGCTTGTCGTATATGGCATCACTGGCGTTCAGAACGTAGCGCTCCACTACTTCAGTAAAGAGCTCCTCTTTGCTTTTATAATAATGATAGAAGGCCCCTTTGCTTAAGCCCACATTCTCAACGATCTCTCTGAGTGAAATATCTCTGTACCCTTTGGTCAGAAAGAGATTAAAAGCAACCTGTACTATTTTTTCTTTGGATTCCATAATTACATACCTACCGTTCGGTATGTAAAGTAATGACGAAATTTTTATAATTCCAAATTATGAAGCTTTTTTTTTCATCAAGCATCTTTGTTGCATTGGTTTTGGTCTTCACTTCAGGCCTGCTGTAAGGGTTAAGATTTATGGCCCATGCATATTTTTTGTGCGTTGAATGATTGATCCTTTAGGAACTTTTCCCGTTTATCCAAATAGATTTCTGCATAAATTGAGGTCCCATCCATAGTTTATGTGAGCCAGCCGCCATGCGCTGATGGTATTCCAGGAAAACTGTATCTGTTGAGATGGTGTAGAACAGGGCTGATTTGTAAATTTTTTATTTGACCCAATGGATTAAACCTTCATTATTATTCCGATACCCTGGGTTACCTCAAACCGAAGCGATAGGAGAATTTGACCAGTAAGGTGTTGGTGGCCTTATCGCCGGTAAACAGATTGTTCAGGTTATCTCCTAGCTCGAAGTTGCCATCCTGTATGTAGTAATTCCTGGTTTGGGACCACACCAGGTAGGCTGTGGATCCGGGCATGAATTCCCACCGGATGACCAGGTTGGATAACCACTCATCCACGGTGAAATCGGGATTATCAAAGCTGTAATCCACGTTCATATCCTCATCCTCGTTTATCGTATAGGTGTTGTCCACCAGGCTGATTTGACCGGAGGAATAGATGTGGTACCTGTCTGTGAATGAATCTGCCTTTGAATCGGTGATCATTTTGAAATCCGTGTATTCGCCAGAGGCCATAAAGGGCTGACCCCAGTACTGGATGGTGAGGTCGGGTGTAATGTTAAAGTTGATCCTGAGCGACATGCTCAGCACCCGCTGATCGATTTTTCCGAAGATATAACGGTCTTCGTCATTCATGTCTTGCCGGGAGACATACTGAAGCTCCTGAAGATTATGGGAATATGAGGGGAGCAGTGAAATGGAAAGGGTATTCATGGGTCGTATGGTCATGAAGAGTGTGTAGGAGTTTCTTTTATAATAGTCTTCTGCACCCCAGTTGTGATTCCCGAAAAAACCTGCTGAAAATGCTTTCCGGTCATCGGTCATTACCCTGTATCTGATCCTTCCATTGTTGGGCAGGTACATGGAGGGTCCCCCCCTGAGCATTCTGTTCGACACATCATGAAAATTCCATCCTCCTCCGATTCCGGCACCCCAGAAGTTCTTGAAGTCGGCATTTATATTGTATTCGTACCCAATACCGGTTATTTGTCCCCCGAAATCATTGCTGATATATACATCGTTATTCAAGTTCAGGCTCCTAAAAATGCTGAAGGGCTCTGTGAAATTGTATCCCGTCCACAGTACATTCAGCACATTATCGGACAGCTGCATATAGCCCATGTCGTTGAGCTCCAGGCCGGGACTTTTGAATACATTCATAAACAGGAAGTTCCAGTTTCCCCCGATCTTTCCGAATTCCAGTTTCCCTCCGACCCCTGAGAGAGCGGTACGTGTTTCATCAAATGTTAGGTAATTGGCATCGGGCCGTTGGAAATACCTGGCGGAGGATTGCTGGGTGTTGGAGATGGCCTCTTCGCTACCCTGCACATTGCTCATATAGAGTGCTCCATTCAGCATATAGTTGCGCTCCTTAAAATACTGCGTGAAGTCTATCCCGGCAGTGGTGGCATTCTGATGCAGGTAATCCATCTCTGTCCCATCAAGTTTTCTTATGGCGCTGGTCACGGCCCCTCCAATGATGGAATTTCCCTTGTTGAAGTCTTTCTGCACCCGTGCCAGGGAGTAATTGGTAAGGGGCTCTATAGTCTCTTTACGCTCTGTGCCATCCAGGTCAATGATCGCTTTGGTGTCGGCCGTTAACGCTTCCACAAAACCAACAGACAATCCTTTTTCCGTTTTTCCGGTGATTTTGGCAGCTCCCAGGATGCGGGTGAACCGAGGCACCGAGGCATATTCATCATTCTCCAGTGAGGGGTAGCCCTGCGGCCTGCGTCCGATTCTTCTGGAATAGAAGAGGTTGTCGTTGCCCACATCTCCATCGCCCAATCCCACATTAAAACTGGTGATGCTTTTCCCTTCGATAAAGAAGGGACGTTTTTCTTCGAAGAAGGTCTCAAAAGCGGTCAAATTCACCTCCGAGGGATCCGCTTCGACCTGACCAAAATCGGGATTGATGGTGAAATCGAGTGTCAGATTGTTGGTGACTCCGAGCTTTCCGTCCAGTCCCACGTTGTACTTAAAATCGCTCCCGTCCGCATAAGGATTACCCGCCTCCGTTTCGTAGGTATGCATGGAAGCCACGCCGTAGGGGGTCAGATCAAGTTGCTTTCGTGGCTCAATTGTCTGAAGTCCATCCAGTTCTCCCATGGCATGCATGAAACCGGGTGCATTCCTTGGGATGGGATGCCAGAGGCTCAGTTCATTTTTTCTGAAAACCTGGCGTGCCACCTCAAAGCCCCACACTGCCTTGGATTTTTTATTGAAGCGTAGCTGGGTAAATGGGATTTTCATTTCGGCACCCCATCCCCAGTCGTGAATCTGCGCCTTTGCCAGCCAGATGGGATCCCAGGTGGGGTCTTCATGCTGGCCATTGTTGGACTGGATCATATCAAATCGTACCCCGGCCGAACTTAGTCCAAAGGTAAACCCGGTGCGCAAATCGTGATAGCTGTCAAAAACAACAAAGACCATATCTCCATCGCCATTGTCCCGGCGGCTCATTCTGTTGGTGATGCTGTCAGGAGCACTATCCAGCGCTTTTATGGCGATATAGAGATTTGCATCGTCAAAGGCCAGCTTGAATTCGGTCTGCTGTGAAGGAGGCCTGTCTGCGTAGGGCTCAAGCTGTGTGAAATCGCCCTCCCAATTGCCCTGCTGCCAGGCTTCGTCATCAAATACACCATTGATCACCGGGGCCACTTCCACCCGATAGGCTTCATATACTTTCTTGGGCAGGTATTCGCTCTGTCCTAAAAGGAGCATTGGTGTTGCTATTATGATAAGAGAGGAGAGGATCAGGGATTTTATCATGCTGTGTAAGCTTTTTTATAATAGACGCAGCACTTTCATTTTCGTTACGCAGATTGCAAAAATATAAATCTCTGGTTTCTATTTCAATCATTATCTTTGATGATCCAAAAAATATAAGCTATGAAACCGGTATTTACTTTATTAATTTTTTTGGCAATGGTTGCATGCAGTCAAAGTTCCGATTCCGGGGATGGAAAAACGGACAATCCCTTATTCAATGAGTTGAACAAAGCGGTTCAGTATGGCGATGTGACTCATGAAGACCTCACGGAATATGCAAGTCTTACTCTAAAGCATATCGATGAGACCCTTGAAGGGATCAGAAGCGTGGAATCGCCCGATTTCGAATCTGTTTTTGTGGCCTTTGATAATGTTATTAATGATCTGATGAAAGCCAGCTCCACCTGTTTTATGTTTTACTGGGTTTCGCCCGATTCTCTCTCCAGGGCTAAAGGACTGGAGGGCTACCAGCTGCTTGATTCATTATCCAACAGCCTGACTTCCGATGCTGGCGTATTCAGGCAGATGCTTGCTTTCTCTCAAACTGATGATTATAAGCAACTGGAGGGGCACAGAAAGATATTTGTGGACGATGTCATTCAATCGTTCCAACATGCCGGTGTGAACCTGAAAGCGGATAAACTGGAGAAATTCAAAGCATTGAAGGCAGAGATCAGCGATCTCTCCTCCCAATATTCCATCAATATGAATACGGCCAATGAGGTTCTGATGCTGGATGAAGCCGGAGCGGAAGGGCTTCCGGTTAATTTGAAAGAGAGTTACAGAGCAGCAGATGGGGGATATGAAATTCCGGTCATGCCCGCCACACGTCGACCTGTGTTAAATAATGCCAGAAAGGAGGAAACCCGGAAAGCTTTCCTTGTGAAATATTCCAACCGGGGCTGGGAGAAAAACCTGGATATTCTGGATGATATGGTAAGCAAAAGACACGAACTGGCCCGGCTGATGGACTATGACTCTTATGCTGCCTATACCACATCCCGGAAAATGTCGAAGAATCCAGAGGCGGTGTGGACTTTTTTGAATGACCTGATTGCCCGTTCAGGCGAGAAGGCTGAGATGGATCTTGAGACACTGAAGCTATACAGGAACAAGGTAGAGAAGAGCAATAGTAATGATCCGGTGAATCCATGGGACAGGGCCTATTACAGAAATCAGCTGCTGATCTCCAAATACCAGGTGGATCATGAGCTGATCAGGGAGTACCTCCCCATGGAGCAGTGTCTGGAAGGAATGCTTAATATTTTCGAAAAGTGCCTGGGAGTTGAGTATCGCAAAGTGGAGAACCCTTCGGTGTGGCATAAGGATGTCATTTTATACGAAGTACTGGAAGATGGTAAAGTTACCGGGCGTTTCTACCTGGACCTTTTTCCAAGGCCCAACAAGGAGTCCTGGTTCTATGGCGTTGAGATAGCCCCAGGCAAGCTTACTTCGGACGGACAGGAGGTTCCCACCTGCATGCTTCTGGGTAATTTCCCGGCTCCCACAGAGAAGCTTCCTTCATTGATCAGTCATGGTGAGCTGAGTACCCTGTTTCATGAATTCGGACATATTATGGACAACATGTCCTACAAGGGAGAGTTTGCCTGGCAGGCCGGTTCAAAGGAGGATTTTGCTGAAGCCATGGCTCAGATTTTTGAGAACTGGATATGGGACTATGATATGCTCAGTACTTTTGCCCGTCACTATGAGACTGGCGAGGTATTGCCCAGGGACTTATTCGATAAGATGTACAATGCAAAGAATATCACCTCGGGCCTGGATGCCATGTCTTCGCTTCGAAGCTGTGTTTACGATATGATGTTGTATGATAAATACGATCCTGCCAAGGAGTTGGATACCGATGAGCTATGGAGGAAGATAGATCAAAAAATGGACCTGCCCATGTATGTGGAGGGTACTCACCCCCAGGCCAGCTGGATTCATATCAATACGCATCCGACTTATTACTATGGGTATCTCTGGGCCGAGGTGTATGCTCAGGATATGTTTACTGTTTTCGAGGAGAACGGTCTGACTGATACGGAGACCGGCAAACGCTACCGTAGGTTGATTCTGGCAAACGGCACCCAGCGGGATATTGTGGAGGCGGTGGAGGACTTCCTGGGCAGGTCATCCAATAATGAAGCCTATATCAGGAGCCTTGGTTTAAATTAGCAGGCCTTTCAGTTCGTTGATTGATACTTCAGCCTGGGGTTGAAAGTGCGGGGAGCTCATGTAGTTTTTCAAACTGTAGAGCAGTTGTTTTGCCTCCTTGCGGCTTGCCTGGTCAGTCAATAAATCTGTACCACTTACAATGATTTTTCCATTCCCGACCTGTGCTTCAAAGATGAGTCCCAGTGATCTGTTTTTGAACCAATCATCAATGATACGTACCAGGGGTATTATCTCATTTTCAAACCCATTCAGAATGATTGCCTGTCCATGGTGCATGGCATCCCACCATTGCCAGTTGGAGTGAAATTCGGTGGGGAATGCGGCCAGGGCCGGATGATCCGGGTTGCATAAGATTCCCAGAGTATGCGGTGCCTGGCCCCTGGTCCACGAGGTGTTCCAGAAGATACTGGAAAAACCAAGGCCGATAGCTCCACCATATGCATCAGACAGAGTATTCGGAGGGAGAGTCCAGAGGACCTTTCCCCCCTTGTTTAATCGATCAATGGCAAGCTGATCCAATTCAGCGGTCACAAGAATCTCTTCTTCACTCAACACCGGTAAAATTTCCGGATAAACCCAGAAATCCCATGCGTTGCTAAATTGATTCATGGAGACTTCGAGATTCAGCTTTTCGGGTTCGGTAATCTGATCCAGTGGGATCTGGATGCTTCCGACTGACTGATTGTTATCCAACAGTAGTTGTTCCATATCAAAGCTGCCATCCGCTACGATATTGCCTGCATGTGAGCTTACCTGCCAGTGGATATCTGGTTCCTGTAGAACCTCACTGCCAAAATGGGCTACCTCCACTTCTGCCTCAAAGGTCTCCTCGTTAGAAAAAACCCTTTTTTGCATGCGTACCAGGGGAACCGTTTCATTGCAGAAATGACTGTATTCCTCGGGAGTGATATAGCCTTTCTCGTCCCAGAATGGATCCAGCACCCCCACCAGGGCTGTTCCCTGGCCGGGGAAATCATGCAGATCGAGTAGTTGAAAACCAGCCATCTGGGGCGTTCGTAGCGCGGCTTCTATATCGGCTTTGTAACAGAGTGCCTGCAATTTTCCGGATGCTAACAGGAAACTGTCGGCAAGGTATCCAATACCACTCTCCTCCAGGGTCTCCCTGAATATCTCGAAATTCCTGGCTTTCAGCATACCCGTGTATTTTTCAATCTCCTTAAAGTTTGGATAGACACACCACTGTCCGATTTCATGACTTACATAGGGCATGGGCACCCGGTCGATGATCTCTTTGAAGTCGAAGCTTGTTTGTGGGGGGCTTCCGTTAATGATGCTGTTGAGCTCTTCACCCCATCGCTGAATGCGTGCATGGGGGTCGATGTAGTAGTCGGCCGATGCGATGTAGGGCCAGCCAGCTCCCCCGGTATAGACCTTCCCGGGATCTTTCTCCCTGAAATGTTTAACAAATTTCTCAAGATATATCTTTTGGCTGCTACCTGCCGGCTCGTTCCCGTAGGCCATCAAACAAAAAGAGGGATGGTTGCCATAAGCATCCAGAATATTCTCAGCCTCTTCATAGAGCCACCGATCAATGGGTAAGCCATCCCCAATGGAAGAGCCGGAATTGGCCCAGCTGGAACACTCTACCTGCAGGTATACCCCCAATTCGTCGGCAGCAACAAAGGCCGCCTGGGGCGGACACCAGGAATGGAAGCGAATATGATTCAAACCATGTGACTTTACGCTCTTCATTATCTTTTTCCATGCTTCAGTATCGGTGGCGGGGTAGCCGGTTAAAGGGAATATGGAACACTCCAGGGTTCCCCTCAGAAAGAGCGGTCTGCCATTGATGGTGAAACGTTTCCCTTCCGCTCTAAACTTACGCATTCCAAATACCAG